>JANYDT010000098.1 GCA_025359845.1 Acidimicrobiia bacterium | reverse complement strand
GTGCACGTGCATGCTGACGTCTTCGCGAGCACCGAAAGCGCCACCCACACCGGCCAGCACGAGGCGGACCTTCGCCTCCGGGAGCCCGAGACAGGCCGCCGTCTGCCACATATCGGAGTGCAGCCACTGGGTCGACACTCGGAGTTCGACCCCGGCACCGTCGTGATCAGGAATGGCGAGGCCGGACTCAGGCCCGAGGAAAGCCTGATCCTGCATGCCGACCTCATACGTACCCTCGATCGTCACACCGCCCGTCTTGGACTCGTCTCCCGCGGACTCGACCCGGGTGGACTGGGCCCCCGCGGACTGGGCTCCCGTGGACTGGGCCGGCTGGTCGCCGTGGCGGATCACCAGATGGCGAATCACGTTGCCGTCGGGATGGATCGGCGCGGCAGTGATCGCAGCTTCGGCGTCGACGAGCGGTTCGAGGGGCTCGTAGTCGACCACCACCGCCTGGGCGGCGCGCCGGGCCGTCTCGGGATGATCGGCGGCAATGGCGCAGATCGCCTCTCCGTGATAGCGCACCACGTCGGTGGCGAACACCGGCTGGTCTTGATGTTCGAGCCCGTACTGCTTCGCCCCCGGTACATCGTCTTGGGTCACAATCGCCCGCACTCCGGCGATGGCCAACGCGCCCGACAGGTCGATGCTGCGAATGCGGGCGTGGGCATGGGGCGACCGCACGATGGCGGCCCACAACATTGACTCGGCCCACAGGTCGGAGGAGAACGCGAACTCGCCGCGCACTTTCGGCGGACCGTCGGGCCGCAGGACCGACGACCCGATGTGTTGCGACGCTCGGGTGGTGACCGACCCGGTCACGACGGCCTCGTCGATGGCGCCGGTTTGTCGGGCTCGCCCACGGTCCGGCGGCCCACCGCCACGGCCTCGACCGCGGCGAGAATCCGTCCGTAACCCGTGCAACGACACAGATTGCCGCTGATGGCTTCGCGGACTTCGAGATCGGTCGGCGACGGCAATCGATCGAGCAGGTCGTGCACGGCCATTATGAGCCCCGGCGTGCAGAAGCCGCATTGCACCGCGCCCTCCTCGAGGAACGCCGTCTGCACATCTGTCAAGGCCCCTGACCCTTGAGTCGCCGATGGACCTCGGGTCGCTCCGGCGCCGGTCGAGAGACCTTCAATCGTCGTAATTTCGGCCCCCACCGCCGAAGCCGCGAGTACAAGACAGGCACAGACCAACGAGGCATCCATGAGCACCGAACACGATCCGCATTCACCCTGGTCACACGCATTCTTCGCACCGGGCAACCCCAGTCGCTCCCGCACGACATACAACAAACTCTCGCCCAGCCACCCCTCGGCCACGTCATGGTCGCGACCATTGACCCGCAAGCGGTAAGTCACGTTTTCGCGCGCCCCGTTTTCGTACGCCATCAGACGAGCCTCATGAGCGCCCGCTGAGCGAGCACACCGACCGCATGGCGGCGATACTGCGCCGTTGATCGGTGGTCGTCGATAGGACGGGCGGCGGCCCCGACCATCGATCCGAACGTCTCGTACGTTCGCGGATCGGGTACCGCTCGGGCGTTCCAATCGATGTGTTCGGCCACCCAGCCCTCGGCTTCGGGCGCCCGCAGTGCGACCGGCCCGACCGAACCCAACCCGCACTGAACGCGGCGATTGGTGAAGTCAACACACACGCATACCCCGGCGACCGAAATGACCATGGCGTTGCGAGTCCCAACTTTGAGGTAGTCCTCACGGCTGTCGATCACCGGAATGCGCACCGCCGTGACGACTTCGTCGGGGCGACGAGCCGTCTTCTTCGCGCCCATGAAAAACTCAGCCCACCCCATGGTACGGAGCCCGGCCGCCGAGGCCAAGTCGATCGAGGCGTCAAGGGCCACCAGGACCGGCAAGGTGTCGCCGGCCGGTGACGCAGTCGCCACGTTGCCACCCAGCGTTCCGGCGTTGCGGATTTGCGGCGACCCAACGGTCCGGGCGGCGGCGGCCAGCGCCGGAAGTCGGCTGGCGATGGCGCCCGACGCCAGGTCGGCATAGGTGAGCCCGGACCCGAGGACGATCTGGTCGCCCTCGATGCGCCATGATCGCAACTCGGAGACCGCCCGTAACGCAACGACGCCGGGCGGTCTACGGTGCCCGAAATTGACCTCGACCATGAAATCGGTGCCCCCGGCCAGTAAGTGGGCGTGGGGATCGGCGGCCAGAGCCTCGAACACTCCGGCCAATGTGGTTGGAACGACGACCGGCATGACTCAGAGAATTTACAACCTGTGCCGGGGTTCAGGATTGGATGCTCGTTCACCGGGGTAACTACCGTCTGTGGTCATTGTGGAGGGTGTGAAAGATGTAGCCATACAAATACTTGCTCTGATAATTGCGTCAGGCCTGCTTGGGATGGGGTTTGGCATCTTCATCGGCCGCGCCACGCAGCGTGGTCGCCACCGAGTCGACCTCAGCCATCCGGTCGTTCAAGAGCGGGTATTGGTGCGACCCGACGTGGAACTTTTCGCCGAGAACGAACGTTTACGTGACCGTCTGGTCGCGGCGCGGGCCAGGATCGAATCTCTGGAGCCCACACCGACCGCCCCGCCCATCCCGGTCTCGATGCTGGCCGATCGAGGTTCAGACCCGAACGCCGCGCCTTCTTCCACGACGAAGGCGGCCAAGATGCGGCCCACGAAGAGCCCGAAAGTAGGGCTCAAGCCATGGGGCAACAAACGCGTCGGGGCGGGCGTCACCGGGGTGGGCGCGAATCGGGTGGGCAAAAACGACCAGGACGCGAAGCTGGGGAGGGCCCACCCGGATGGCCGACCCCGCCGCAAACGCGGCAGCCGCCAAACCCGTGCGTAGGGTCACGCTCCTTGTCCTCGGCTGGGCTCTTGCCACCGCGCTCGTGAGCGGGGTGGCGGTAGGCGTCGGCCGCAGCCGCTATCACCGTTCCCTCGAGCGCCGAGCGCACGCCAGCCTGTCCCGAGTCTCCGGGGCGGGCCGGGTCGGCGTTACCGCCCGCGGGCACAGCCTCACGGTGACCGGCGAGGTGCCCGACCCGTCGGTCCACTTGCAAGCCATCGCCGCGCTCCGCCGAATCCCTGGAGTCGACGACGTAAGCGATCGCCTCACGGTTCAAGGCGCCGGGGCGCCCCCTGACGACTCCATGGTGGTGGCCACACTGCCCGTGCCCCCTTTGGTCTCGGCCCGCGTACCACTCCCGGTGGTGGTGACCGCCGTCCGGGCGACCGCGCCCGACCTAACCCCCACCACCAGCGCTCCCGCCCTCGCCGACGTGCAAGCCAGGGTTGACGCCATGCTCGCTGAACCACTCATTTTCACCGCGAAGGGCCCGTCGATCGTCACCGGCTTGACCCTCGAACAGGCGGCCGCCGCCATTGCCGAGGTCGAGACCGGCGAGATCGAAGTCGACGTCCAACCCTTGGCCGGCGGGCCGAGAGCGGACCAACTCATCGCCGCTCTACGAGACCGCGGGGCCGACACCCCCCGATGGACCGCCGTCACGTTGCGACCGGACCCGAACGTGGCGTCGGTCCGCATCGTCTTGAAGGCACCCGTACCGCCGGACACGGTACCAACCCAGTCGACTCCGGTCACGGTGGCGCAGAAGCGGTAGTCGATGGCGGGGCCCACGGCCGGCGCGCCACCAGTCTCCTAGACGGGCGAGGAGTCAAGAAGACCGCGGGGGCGGCGGATCCCATCGGGGGTGCGGAGGCAGCACCGCGGCCGGCGTCCACACCGGGCCCATCGCCCGCTCGTCCACGACCACCGTGCGGGCCATCCGGTCGTGCAGACACTGATGAAGGGGCTTGCGCAACCCGAAGGCGTTGTCGACCAGGCCGTAGAGGCCCGGCGGCGAGCCGACCGCGAACACGCTGATGATCTGAGGACCGGTTGCGCTCAACACTCGCAACCCCGCCGACGACCAACCCGGAAGGGTTCCGTCGACGGCCCTTCGCACCCGTATGCCCATCGCGTATTTGCCCAGTGTTTGGCCCCACAGCGCCACGCCCACGAGGTCGTGGACGGCTGACACGATCAGCACGGCTCCAACGAATCCGGTCAGCTTGTTGATGTCCATGTTGGCCGTGGATTCCCCCGAGTGCACGACCGCGTAGAAAATGGCCGCCGGGAGCCCAATGATTATTCCGTCGAGCAGCTTGGCGAAGAATCGACGTAGGAGCGGAGCCATGACCACCGTGGGGCCGTCGGGATGGTCATGGGCACTCAGCACGGCCGATCAGGGTACGACACCAAAGGGCCAACTCGGCACACCCGGATCAAGTTGCACACCCATGGTGTTCAGAAACCCTGATACCAAGCGATAGTTTCCGGCCACGAGCACCAACTCGACCAGTTCGGCATCGCTCCAGCGGGCGCGCAGGGCCGCCCACGTGGCGTCACTGGCACAATTATCGGTGCACAAATCGTCGGCGAGCGCTATGAGGGCTCGTTCGTCGGCACTCCAATCGTGATCCTCAGGACTCGCGCACAAGGCCGCAATCTCGGTATCGGACAGGCCGCTGCGGCGCCCGATCAACGTGTGCTGACCGAACTCGTAGACCGCCCGACAATTCCATCCGACCCGCAAGATTACGATCTCGCGATCTCGCGCAGGCAGCAGTCCGTTGAGGAGTAGTCCACCGAACACATTAAATCGTTTGAGCGCCCGAGGGTGGTGGGCAAGGGTGCCGAAAATGTTTATGGGCTGGCCGTCGGGCCGGATCAATGTCTTCGAAAGGATCTCCGTCAACTCGGGCGTGACATCGGTGACGGGGGCGAGTCGGGGCGACGTCGGCCGCTGAGTGTTGGGCACCGGCTATCCGTTCAACACGACGGTCGCCTTGCCCGGCGTCGTCTTCTGGCCGCCGACGTTCTCGGTCCAGACGTCAAGATCGACGAGCTTCTGCCCGTTCTCCTCGCGCTTGGCGGCCACGACACCTTTGACTTTGAACTCCGCGCCGCGCATGTCCATCCCGCGGTATTGGCAGGAAATCATCTTTACCCAGCCGGAGTGGTCTAGCCAGTTCGAGACCAGCTCGCCGAGGCAGGCATATTTCATTCGTCCATGGACGATATTGTCACCGATCTGTTTCGCCTGAGGGAAATCAGGGTCGAAATGGAGCGGGTTGAAGTCGCCCGAACCGGCGGCGTATTGGACTAATTGCAGGCGACTGGGTGCTTTGGTAAGGGTCGCAAGTTCGTCGCCGACATTGACAGAAGCAAAGGTGGGCATGGTCGTAGCTCCTTAGTAGAAGATCGCTTGGGCGCGCTGGCGGGCCACGACGTCGCCCGTGGCCTTGTCGCGATAGGTGGTCTCCTGCGTGGTGAGGAGCATGACGCCCAACGACGGGCTGGTCTTGGTTTCGAGATTGGTGAGCGCGCTGCGACCCTCCAAGACGTCGCCGGCCTTTATCGGACGTTCGTAGTTCGTCTCGGTGCCGCCGTCGAGCAGACCGGGCAAGCCATGGCTGACGCCGCCACCGCCACCGCGAGGACCGGAGAACGTGGCGTCGCTACGGCCGGGAATGAAGATCGGAAAGCCGAGGTAACACGGCGGCGCCGGCAACGCGTCGAGGCCTTTGGCGTTGGCGTCGTCGATGTCGTAGTAGGTGGTGTCGGTATAGCCGACGCCGCGGGCAAAGGCCCGAACGCCGGTCGTCGTCACCTCATAGGTCCACGGGTCGCCCTCCTTGCCGATCTGGGCGCGCATCTCATCGGTGATCTCGAACTGTTCGGCCATGGTTCGGAGGGTAGTGCCCATGCCTCGAATGGCGAAAGTCGAAGGCCCTTTGCGGCGGTAGCTTGGAGCATGTCGCTCTCTCTGGATGGGATCCGCCGAGCCCCCAAGGTCCTTCTGCACGATCACCTCGACGGCGGGCTCCGGCCCGAGACCATCGTCGAGTTGGCGGCCGAGTACGGCTATCGCGGGCTCCCCACTACCGACCCTTTGGACCTTGCGACGTGGGTTCAGCGAGGAGCCGATCGGCTCTCACTCGAGTTGTACCTCGACACCTTCGCCCACACAGTGGCGGTGATGCAGCACCCTGGTGCGCTGGCCCGGGTGGCGGCCGAGTGCGTGGCCGACCTGGCTGATGACGGGGTCGTCTACGCCGAGGTCCGCTACGCGCCCGAGCTCCACACCGACACGGGCATGACCCTCGACGAGGTGGTGGGCCATGTCCAGGACGGGTTCCGCGCAGGTATGGCCGCCGCAGGTGGCCGGATCGAAATCGGGACTCTCCTCACGGCCATGCGCACCGCGGCCCGGTCCAGCGAGATTGCCGAGTTGGCCATCCGCCATCGCGATGAAGGGGTTGTAGGGTTCGACATCGCCGGCGCCGAGGCCGGTTTTCCCCCGTCTCGCCACCTCGACGCATTCCAACGGGTCCACGACGCCAACTTCCACACCACGATCCATGCCGGCGAGGCTTTCGGACTCCCGTCCATCCACGAGGCCCTCCAATACTGCGGAGCGGAGCGGCTCGGGCACGGCGTACGCATCGTCGACGACATCTTGGTCGCGGCCGACGGAAGCGCCCAACTCGGCCGTCTGGCCGCCTACGTCCGCGACCGGCGCGTCCCGCTCGAGATGTGTCCCACCTCGAACGTGCACACGGGAGCGGCGCCATCAATCAAGGCCCATCCCATCGATCTGCTCAAGCGGCTCCGCTTTCGGGTCACTGTCAACACCGACAACCGGCTCATGAGCGGCGTGTCGATGACTTCAGAAATGGCCACCCTCGTCGAAACGTTCGGTTATGACCTCGACGATCTCCAGTGGTTCACGGTCAACGCCATCAAGAGCGCCTTCTGGCCGTTCGACGAACGCCTCCGACTGATCGAACACGTGATCAAACCGGGCTACGCAGCGTTGCGGGGCTAGTTTCACCTTGTCGGTCGTGCGGTGTCATGAAGGCGACGGGTACCGACAAGCCGGCGGCGGGCGTTAGGGAGCAGATGCGGCGGCCCTTCTGGACGGCTGCGCCCGGCTTGGTGCAGCGGTCGGGCCCGAGGAAGGCGGCCGTCGCGTCGATATCGTCGGTTACGAACGCCAACCCCCACAACCGAGCCGGTCCCGACGGTGCCTTCGGGTCGCCCACGACTTCGAGCACGACGTTGCCGACCCAGAAGAACGCCTGATGACGGCCACCGCCGGCATCACGAACCCGTCGCAGCTCGAAGCCGCATTCCGTGAACGCGTCGATGGTTCGGTCGAGATCGGGCGTCATCGCCACCACGTGGTCGATGGTCGACACCCCGTTCGTATGGGAAGGTGCGTTGGCCGAGCCGCCTCCAACACCATGGCCGTCGCTTCGGTCACCGTTGTCCACACGGGTCGTAATCCCGTCGATCAGATCGGGCACCACGTCGGAGTCGGCGCCGATCGTCCACCCCAAAATGCCGGTCGATGCCGGGCCGGTGAGATCGGACCCCTTGAGCACCAGGTCGGTAGTTCCGATCCGTACCGTCGTGCCTTCAGCCGCGAAACCGAGCGCTCTCCATGCCCCCGAATCGTCAGCAATGTCGAGGGCTAGCAGGGTCACCGGCGCCCGGAAGGGTCAGCCCCGGCCGCGGTTGGGCTTGCGACCATGGTTGGCCTTCTTCTTACAGCGCTTCTTGGCCTTCGAGGTTCGCTTCGACATGGGCGACAACCTTAGCCGACCCCGGAAGCCGAGAACTCACCGCGCCATTCATCGCGCCACTCGCCGATTTCGACCCGTTTGGGGCCTACTTTTTTGGCCGGGTGGCGCGATGAAAATCTACGGTCCGAGCGCCGCCAACCCCCGGAGCGTGTCGAGAATCAAGGCAACGGTCGCCGGACCGTCGATAGCCATCGCCACGGACACGTTCGGGGCGAGTGCGCCCTTCACTCCACGCTGGTCGACCACCGTCATGCCCCGCGTGTGGCGCCCGTTCAGCTCGATCTCGACGTGACTATCGACGAACGTGAACAACTCAGGGTGGGTCAACGCCAAGACGGCGCAAGGGTCGTGCAGCGGTCCGAGGGCCTCGGTGAAGAACACGTCCTTGTAGGCCGTGGCGAAATGGGCGAGGACATCGGCCAGAAACTCGCCCCGCGACCCCGGCGCCGAGGATCGCATCGCGGCGGCGGCCTCGAGCGACACCAGCACCTCATGGGTGATGTTGAGCCCGCACATGATCAGCGGCGCACCACAGCCGAACACGATGGCCGCGGCTTCGGGGTCGGCCCAAATGTTGAACTCGGCCCAGGGTGTCTTGTTGCCGAACGTCGGTCCTCCGCCCATCAGCGAGACGCCCGAGATTCGCGAAGCCAAAGTCGGATCCATCCGCAGGGCGAGGGCGATGTTGGTGAGCGGACCGGTCGGCACCAGCCAAAGGTCGCGATGGCGCTGCGACGCTTCCAGCAGCGCGGTGACCCCATGGCCCGGCGTCACCACTCGCACCAGCTCTGGCAGCACCGGTCCGGCCAACCCCGACGCGCCGTGGATGTCGGGTGCGAACACCGACGCCTGGACGAGTGGTCGATCGGCCCCGGCGTGGACGGCGACGTCGAGGTCGAAGAGCTGCGCGGTGATAAGCGCGTTCTTGGTGGTGGCCGACTGGGGGGCGTTGCCGGCCACCGTGGAGATGCCTACCAGATCGCAGAAGTGTGACGCGAGGAGTATGGCGACAACATCGTCGTGACCCGGGTCGCAGTCGACCCAGACCGTCGGCCTATTGCGAGTCATAGGGCTGTCCTGCGGCTTTCGGCGGACGGGAGCGGCCGACGAAGCCGCACACGACCACGACGGTAGCGAGGTATGGCGTCATTTTCACGAACTCGCTCGGGATGCCGGTGTTGAGAATGCCGAGTTTGTCGGCCACCGAATCGAAGAGCCCGAACAGGAGCGCGGCGCCGAGCGCGCCGATCGGATGCCACCGACCGACGATCACCACGGCCAGAGCAATGAACCCCTTGCCGGCCGTGATGTTCTCGTTGAACCGCCCGACGGTGGCGGTGAACCACGAACCGCCGAATCCCGCGATCGCTCCGGCGATGACCACGTTCCGATAGCGCAGCCGCAACACGTTGATGCCAAGTGTGTCGGCCGCTTTCGGATGCTCGCCCGCAGCGCGGGTCCGAAGGCCCCATCGGGTCCGATAGAGCATCCAGGTGAGACCCGCCACCAAAGCAAACGCGGCGTACACGAACACCGTTTGCTGAAAGAAGATCTGGCCGATGAACGGAAGTCGGTGGAGCAGCGGGACAGGCCACACCCGCAGCGTGGGCACGTCGTTGTAGCCGGGGTTGTTGCGCAACAAGCGGGCTGACAAGAACGATGTAAGCCCGAGGACGAAAAAGTTGATGAAGAACCCGATGATCACCTGATCGACTTTGAACCGGATGGCCAACCATGCCAGCAGCAGAGCCAAAAACGCACTCGCGGCCATAGCCGCCAGGACCCCTACCCAGAAGGTCGTGATCGAACCGACCAACGTCGATGTGAACGCGCCGCTCAACATCAATCCTTCGATGGCAATGTTGATGACGCCGGAACGCTCGCACAGTATGCCCGCGCAGGCGCCGACGATGAGAGGCGTCGAGAACGTGACACCCGACGCGATCATTCCCACGAATGAGAACTGATGCCCAGCGGCGGCCCACGCCATGACGGCCATGAACATCATCACGCTGGCGAGGACGAGCACGACGCTGCTCCAGCGCCCGAAGCCCCGCCAGAGTTGGACTCCGGCGAGCACGGCCAAAGCAATCGCTGCGAACCACGCCATGGGCTGAGCCGAAATACCGAACGACCGGCCGCCGTCGAGCTTGAAACGGGCGATGCCTTCATGGCTGCGCAGGAACAGGAGTGCCAGCGCGCCCAGCACGAGGTAGCTGACGCCGAGGTTGCGGGCCTGGCGGCGTTGTTGGAAGGTGAGCGGCGCGGCGCCCGTCTCATCCGCCGCGACGCGGGGGCCCGCCGGAGGCGAGCCGGTCGCGAGCGAAGCCGAAGGGTCGAGCGTCATCCGCCCCACCCCCGGAAGGTGAGTCCGGTACCGGATCCTTCGGCGCGGATCCGCCAGATCATCTTGGTGAGCGCGGGAGCGGCGATGAACAAGACTACGAGGGCGCGCAGCACCAACACTATGTCGAGGGGCACATCGGTCTTGAGTTGCATCGTGCGGCCACCGGCGTCGAGCACGCCGAAAAGCAGCGCCGCAAACGCCGTACCGACGGGTGTACTGCGACCGAGCAGGGCCACGGCGAT
>JANYDT010000085.1 GCA_025359845.1 Acidimicrobiia bacterium | reverse complement strand
CCGGATGGACCCACGGGGCCAGCGGCCATGGCGTGGTAGGCGGTCTTGATCCAGCGGCACAGGTTGGGCCTGGTCTCGGCCGGGTCGATGATGTCCTCCATGCCGAACACTTCGGCCGTTCGGAACGGCGAGGTCATCTGCTCGTACTCGCGCTGGAGCTCCGCCCGTTTGGCGACGGGGTCCTCGGCCTCCTCGATGACGCGGCGGTAGGCGGCGTCGACCCCACCGCGTAGGGGCAGCGAGCCCCACTCGCCCGACGGCCATGCCACCCGGAACGTGTGGCGCGTCGGATTGCGGTGCGTCGCCCCCGCCGCGCCGTACGCCCGTCGCACGATGACCGACGCCCAGGGGACGTCGACCTCGTAGATCGCCGAAAGGGCCCGACAGCCCGCGCGCAACGTGCCGGCCCGCTCCGCATCGAGGCCGATCAACATGCCGGGATGGTCCATGAACGCGGCGACCGGGAGGTGGAAGGTGTCGGCGAGATCGATGAGTCGGACGACCTTGTCCGCAGCTGCGGCGGAGAGCCCACCCCCGTCGAAGCGGCTGTCGGTCCCAAGGAACACCACAGGCCGACCGTCCAGTCGAGCCAGGGCGCCGACCGCAGCCCTTGCGTGGGCCGACGCGATCTCGGTGACCGAGCCCTCGTCGGCGACGCTGGCGAACAGCCGTCGCACGTCGTACGGACGGCGGGCGCGCGGCATGAGTGACCGCAACGAGGGATCGGCCCGATCCGGGTCGTCGGTCGACTCCCTGCAGGGGGGCAGCTGCCAGACGTTGGACGGCAGGTAGCCGAGGACCCGGCGCAGCAGCGCCAGGGCCTCCTCCTCCGAGTCAACCGCGGCGTCGACCGACCCGGACCGGGTCGCCTCCTTCCAGCCGCCGAGCGACTCCTTGTCGATCTCGACTCCGCTGGCCGCCTTGACCAGCGGCGGCCCGGCGACGAACACCTGGGATCGTCCCTTCACCATGACCGAGAAGTGCGAGGCCGTCACCTCGATCGCCGGCAACCCGGCCAGCGAACCGAACGCGGCCGAAACGACGGGCACGCGCGACAAGTTGGCCACCGAGTACTCCCAGCCAGCTACGTTCGGCACGTGGGTGACTCCCTGTGTCTTCACGCCCCGCACACTGGCGCCCACTCCTTCGACGAGCCGGACGAGCGGCACCTTGAGGTCGTGGGCCATGCGCTCCGCGTACGGTCGCTTGTCGAGGAGGCCGCCTTGGATAGGACCGCCCCGCACCGTGTAGTCATATCCGGTGACGACGGCCGGGCGTCCGTCCAGCTCAAGTGAGCCGAAGAGATAGTTCGCCGGCTTCACCGATTCGAGGGAGCCGTCATCGGACCGCACGGCACGACCGGCCAGCCGACCGACCTCGCTGAACGACCCCGGGTCGGCGATCCGATCGATCCGCTCACGGATGGTCAACCTGCCCGCCTCGCGGTGCCGGGCCACCGCCTCCGGGCCCCCCAACGCCGCTGCGAAGCCGATCCGAGCGCGCAGCTCATCGAGCTCAGCCGACCAATCACCTTCCGATGTGCTCATGACACCCAGCTTCGCAAAGCATGGTGGCTTCCCACGCATCCGCGCTGAAATAATATGACTGTCATTCGAACGGGTGGAGCGGGGATGCTCAGCCAGCGGAGTACGCCCCACCGGTCACGTACGGCGTGGGGGGCCGGTGGCTTGCCACTCCGCCGCGACCGTCGTAGGATTTGTAGATGGGGGAAATAGCGCGACTACTCGAACTCGAACCTCTCGATGCCACGTTCGGTGCAGTGGTCGACGGGGTGGAGCTGCGATCGCTCGACGACGACACTTTCGACGCACTCCGCCGGGCGTGGCTCGACCGTGCCCTCCTGATCTTCCCGGCCCAGTTCCTGACCCGCGAGGAGCAGGATGCGTTCGCTCTGCGGTTCGGCGCGCTTGAGTTCTCGGCTGCGCCGATCTCAAACATCGGCAAGGACGCCAAGATCCACAGCCAGCCCGACGACGACACCGTCAAGGCGTTGCGGGGCAACGAGGGGTGGCACCACGACAGCACCTACATGCCGATCCAGGCCAAAGGTGCCGTGTTCAGTGCCGAGATCGTGCCCAGCGAAGGCGCCGCCACCGGGTTTGCCGACATGGCCGCGGCCTACGATGCGCTCGACGAGCCGACCCGCGACCTGGTGAGCGGGCTTTCGGCGCATCACTCGCTGTACTACAGCCAAGCGCGAGCCGGTTATCTTCCATCGAAGCGCAACGACCGAGGTGGCTACGACCGGTACGGGTACCACGACGGTCCGCCGCCGCTTCGTCCGTTGGTGAAGATCCATCCCGATACCGGACGCCCCAACCTGCTGATCGGCCGCCATGCGCACGACATAGCCGGAATGGACCGGTTGGAATCGGAGCGGCTGCTCGACCACATTAACGAAATGGCCTGCCAACCGCCTCGGGTCTACCACCACCAATGGACCGTGGGCGATGCCGTCATCTGGGACAACCGCCGGCTCATGCACCAAGCCACGCCGTACGACATGACGCAGCCAAGGCGCATGTGGCACACCCGAATCGCGGGAGAACGCGAGTCGGAGCTCGCGGCCAATTACGTCTGAGCCGCGGCCAGCTCCAAAGGGACGTCGCTATTCGCAGGAACCTCCGCCCGGGACAGCAACTCTTAAAGCTGGTGCTCGTGGGTCGCCTCGTGAGCAAAGTCACGTTCCGGACCGTCGGGTTCGACGTGAACGAAAGCGGCGTCGAGATGCGGAATGTCGTGAAGAAGTTCATGCTCGACGTCGTGAGCAATTCGGTGCGCCGCTATGACGTCCAACGTTCCTCCGACAGCAACCGTAAGGTCCGCCTGTAGGCGGTGCCCTTCCCAGCGCACCTGAACCCGCCGCACCGAACGAACCCCATCGACGCGCTCCGCGGCTGCTTCGAGCCGCCCGACGAGTTCCGGGTCCACACCATTCATGAGCCGTCGCAGGACGTCTCGGGCCGCGGTTCGGAGGACGGCGAGAATGGCGATGGAGATGACGAGCCCTGCGATGGGATCGGCAGCTTGAAATCCTGCCCAAACACCAACCGCGCCGATGACGACAGCCAGCGAGGTGAAGCCGTCGGTGCGGGCGTGGTAGCCGTCTGCGGTCAACGCCGCTGAACCAATCGCACGTCCTTCGCGGATCCGGTATATGGCCACAACTTCGTTGCCCACGAACCCGATGATGCCTGCCACCATTACGAGGCCCAGGTGACTGATGGGTTGCGGAGTGTTCAGGCGAAGCACCGCTTCCACCGCCGCGATGACCGACGAGAGCGTGATCATAAGGATGACAAAGAGGCCTGCGAGGTCCTCTGCGCGTCCAAAGCCGTAGGTGTAGCGAAGGGTCGGCGCGCGTCGGGCGAGGCGGAATGCGATGAACAAAGGGATCGCCGTGAGAGCGTCGCTGAAGTTGTGGATAGTGTCAGCGAGGAGCGCTACCGAGCCGGAAGCGATGATCACCAACAGTTGAAGAACTGACGTGATCAAGAGCGCCACGAACGAGATCTTCACCGCTCGGATACCGCGCTCGGACGATTCCAGCGCCGAGTCGAGAGAGTCGGCAGCGTCGTGGCTATGAGGGGCGAAAATCTGCAGAATTACCCCCTTCAAACCCTTTGGGTGCTCGTGCTCCCCGTGGTCGCCAGGAGCGTGTTCGTCCCCGTGGTCGGACGCGCTCAAGTGGTGATCGTGAGCATTTCCATCGAAACGCCCGTGCGCCGCAGGGTCCGACGAGAGATCGTGTGAGTCCTGGTGGTGTGCGTCCACGGTGTATCTCCTCGCCTCAGAGAATGGTTCTGGCGCGGCCGGCGGGCGACGGCTGCCACGAGCAGTCCGGCGAGCGGATAGCCGTCGGCAAGGACGCAAAGCATGGCGCGGCGACGACTGCTGCTGACGTGATGCTGCCCGAATTCGATGCGTGCACAGAACGCAGCGTATCCAGAATCTTCGTTAGTTAAGTCGTGGACGGGGGCATCGTGACCGACGGCGCCAGTGAGGTCGATCAAGCGTCGATCACGGGCGAGCCCTTACGGTCTTCAAGTGCGGGAGTGACGAGGTCTTCGCCGGAAGCCTCAACGGTGAGGGCGTGCTTCGCGTCCGGGTCGCGTATCCGGCCGCCCAATCTGTCATCGCGAGGATCGTTGCGCTCGTCGAAGAGGGCAAGTGCCACAAAAGCAAAGAGGCAGCTCTTTGTAGAGCGGATCGAACAGCGCTACTCCATTGCCATGGTGTGTGCGACCGCGGCCCTATTCGTTGTGCCGCTGGTCTTGGGCGCAACGCTGCGTCCGACACTGTTGCGAGCCATGACGTTCATGATCGTGGCCAGTCCCTGCGCCGTCGTACTCGCCACCATGCCGCCTCTGCTCGCCGCCATCGCCAACGCTGGGCGCCACGGCGTCTTAGTCAAGTCAGCCGTAGTGATGGAGCAACTTGGTGTCACAACCCAGGTGGCATTCGACGAGACCGGGACGCTCACCGAAGGCACGCCACGAGTTGCCGACATCCTTGTCGTCGACGAGTCGATCTCCGAGAGCGACCTCCTTCGCCTCGCTGCGGGCGCGGAATATCTGGCGCGCATCCGCTTGCTCGCGCCGGAGTGGCCGCCGCCCGGGATCGCGAAATCGTCGTTCCGCCAGCCGAGGACTTCACCTCGACACGGGGTCGCGGCGTCACAGCACAAGTCGGCGGTCATTTCGTGAGCGTCGGGAGCCCGCGCCTACTTGCGGACGTGATCGACAGCGCAGCGAGGGATCGCGCGTCGAGCAAAGTCGAAGCGGTCGAGATCGACGGCAGAACCGCCGTGGTGGTCCTCATCGACAAGGCCCTTGCGGCCGTGCTCGGACTGGCCGACCGGTTGCGACCCCATGCGCTGGCCACCGTCGACGCATTGGAGGCGCTTACCGGAACTCGACCCCTCCTGCTCACTGGCGACAACTTCGGCTCGGCGCGCCAGCTCGGCACCGACGTGGGGATCACCGACGTTCGAGCCGGTTTACTACCGCAGGACAAGGTCACGGCCGTGCGCGCTCTCCAGGACGCTGGGGTGTCGCTGCTCGTGGTCGGTGACGGCGTGAACGATGCGCCCGCGCTCGCGGCTGCGCACGTCGGGATCGCAATGGGCCGACACGGTTCTGACATCGCACTCGAAACGGCAGACGCAGTCATCGTTCGCGACGATCTGACGACCCTGCCGGCGGTCATCGACATCTCCCGGCGAGCGCGGCGCGTCGTGACGGCGAACCTGGCCTTCGCCGGAATCGTCATTGTCAGCCTCGTCGTTGTCGATCTGCTCGGACACCTGCCACTGCCCTTGGGCGTCGCTGGCCATGAGGGTTCGACCATCGTCGTGGGACTCAATGGGCTTCGGCTCTTAAGGCGCAGCGCGTGGCGCATCCCCTAGCCACCCACGCCGTAGTGGCCTTCCCCCGCGTTCGGTGCACTCGCGCACGGCAAAGCGGAGCCCCGATCGGAGCGCGGTCCCGCTGGTCGCCGTCACGCGCCGAGGCTGTCGATGGCCGCTTGCAGTCGCTGTGCGGCATCGTCGGCGAGCTGAGCGAAGCGTGGATCGCTCATTAGGTCGTGAGGGTCGACGGTCGCGACACGGGTGCCGCCGTCGGTTGGCTCGATGACCACGTTGCACGGCAGGAGAAGACTCACAGACGGATCAAGTTGCAGCGCCTGATGCGCGAGGGTTGGGTTGCACGCGCCGAGTATTTTGAGCGGCGTACGATCGATGCCGAGCTTCGCCTTGAGCGTGGCTGCGATATCGATCTCGGTGAGTACCCCGAATCCCTGAGCCGCGAGCGCTTCCCGGATCGCGGCTTCGGCGTCCTCGAGCGACAGATCGACGACGATTTCAATGGCATGCATGTGCGTGTCCTTACGATAGGTGGTTGCTTGGGTTGGTGAGATGGGGGACAATGTGGCGGCGATGACCGTCGATTCCGCGGCGACGTATTGACGAAGGATCCTGGGCGTCACGGGTCAAGGATCTGGCGGCCGACGAAGTAGACGGCAAAGACGATGAGCAGCATCCCGAAGCCCCGTTTCATCGATTTGGCGGGTAGGTGTTGCGACAGCCACGACCCGACCGCGGCTCCGGGAACGGAACCAGCCGCGAAGGCTCCGGCGATCGTCCAGTTGATGTGGCCGAGAGCCCAATGCGTCGCCAACGTGGGCACGGACAGGGCAGAGATCACGACGAGGCTGGTTCCCGCGGACTCGGGCATCGTGAGGCCGAGCACCACGACGAACAGCGGCACAAGCAGGAAGCCGCCGCCGTTGGCCAGCAGGCCGGTGAACAGTCCGATCGCCGCGGCGGCGGGGATCACTACGGCGGCCCGGCGCCGGGCGAGACCAGCAATTCGACCCTCAGGCAAGGGCAGCAGCAGGCGCACGCCGACCGCGGCGAGCACCACGCCGGAAGCGATCAATAGCGGCCGACCGCCGACATATTTCGACAGCAGCGCGCCCACGACTGTCGCGGGGACGCCGCCGTAGACCGACCAGCGCGCCACGGGCCACTCCACCTGACCGCGTCGGATATAGGCCAACATCGCAACCATGGCTGCGGGGATCGTGGCGGGCAGGGGCGCGGCGACTGCGATCAGGCCGGGGACGCCGAGCAGCCCCAGTGCCGGAGTGGCGAAGCTGGAGCCTCCGACACCAAACAGGCCGAACAGCACGCCGACAACCAGACCAGTTGCGGTGACCTGCCACCAGGGGGGCATCAGCAACACTCCCATCGGGCCATCGCCCACCACCGGGTTCGACACATGTCCATTAAGTCGCGGGCGTGATCGCCAAGCCGTGTTGGGCGGCGGACGCCCAGTCATCGTCTACCGCGACAATGCGATGCCCGGCCCTGTCGAGAAGAGATGCGGCGATCGCGGCGCGGTAGCCGGAGGCGCAGTGGACCCACACCTCGCCGTCGGGGACCTCGTCGAGACGGCCCTCAAGATCGTGGAGAGGAATGTGCACGGCGCCGTCGACGTGACCCTCGGCCCATTCGTCGTCGCGCCGGACATCGAGCACAGCAACCTCGCGATCGGCTCGGGCTTCGGCCAGCTCCGAGAAGGACACGGATCGATAGCTGCGCACGTCGCCGCCGGCGCTCCACCTCGCCAGACCCCCGTCCGATGCCCCCGCAGGCCGGTCGATACCGATTCGAACCATCTGGCGCTGCGCCTCGGCAACCTCGTCGACAGTGTCGCCTACAAGCGTCACGGGGGTGCCCCAGCGCATCGTCCACCCCAAGTAGGTGGCGAAGGAATCGCCGATTTCGACGTTCACCGTTCCGGCCAGATGTCCGTTGGCGAACGCGGTGCGTGACCGCAGATCCACCACCCACTCGCCGCCGTGGATGCGGCGCCGAATCTCGACCGGGTCCACCACTTCAGGCGGCGACAGGTCGACCGGCGCCGGGCCGGTTCTGTTGATACCGGCCATGTGCGCGTAGTAGCGGGGATAGGCGGTCAGCCCGGCCAGGAGTTGTTCGACGAAGGAGTCCTCGTTATCGACAGTGAGGGCCAGATTCGACAGGCGCTCCTGGGCAATGGTGCTCTGATCGGTGCCGCTCGTCGATGCTGATGAGCAGAAGCTGCCGAAGCCATGCGTGGGATGTACGGCCACGCCGCCGGGAAGCTCGTCGCCGAGACGGCGCACCGACCGGAACTGCGCTCGGGTCAGCGGCTCGGTCGATCCCTCATTGATGAGGTCCGTGCGCCCCACCGTGCCGTACAGCATCGATCCACCCGTGAACACCGCCACGGGATTGCCTTTCTCGACGACGGCATAAGACAGATGATTCGGAGTGTGACCCGGGGTATGCATCGCCCGCACGACAACGCGGCCGAGAGTGAACTCGTCGCCGTCACGGGCACCTGTGTACTCGTATGCCACCTCATCGTCCGCCGCGAGGACGTACGTCGCGCCGTGTGTGCGTGAGAGTTCCAAGCCGCCGCTCACATAGTCGTTGTGCACGTGGGTCTCGAACACATGGGTCAGCCGCAAGCGACGCTCAGCCAGCAGCGACTCGATCCGATCGAGGTCACGCTGCGGGTCGACAACAGCCGCCACCTCGCCGTCGATGATCACATAGCTGCGATCCCCCAGCGCCGTCGTCTCGATCGTGATAATCGTGGTCATCGCAATCATCATCGCCCTTCTGCTCCAGCATCCTACCCCCTAGGGTATCGGAAAACCAGCTGACGAGGTCGACCTGCCCGAGCTTCGATGCCGACCGCGGTGCCGCGTGGGGAGGATTGAACCTACGACCTTCGGGTTATGAGCCCTAGCCGGGCTGTCCGACCAGTTACGGCCACTGATGACAAGTACCAAGAAGTCAGCTCTTACCAGCACTTTTGCGCCAGCCGAGCCTCGGACCAGGATCGCGCTCTCGACGCCCGAAACCGAAAAGTAGGGCTAGATTAGGGACGCTCGACCTTCGGGTTCTGACCCGAGAGGTCGTTAGGACCGTCGTCATCGCGGTGTCCGAGGCAACGCAAGAGCGACGCTGGAGCGACGAAGCGGCGCTAAGGAATGGATGCCAACGCGGCGCGCGCAGCGTCCGGCACGTCATCGCGGAGGCGCCTAATCGTGGACTGGTTCGCCACTGACTTGATGGTCGGCCTGGAAGAGGGCTTCGGCGATCAGACGCCGGACGTGCGCGCCACGAGCGGAGTAGAGAACCCGACGGCCTTCGCGCCGGGCGACGACCAATCCCGCGAGCCGCAGCTTGGCAAGGTGCTGGCTCGCCGCCGTCGCCGAGATACCCGCCAGGTCAGCCAAAGTTGCGACGTCTAGCTCCTCGTCGGAGACCGCCCACAGCATTCGCAGGCGACTCGGCTCAGCGGCCATTGTCAGGGCGCTGACGGCGACGGTGACCTGCCGGTCCGTGGGCATCTCGCGACGGGTATCGAGGTTCGAGGAAGCGTCGGTCGGGATCTTCCGTCGCTGGCGGGCTGGCATGGCGCGCAGAGTAGCCGATATATTCTCGTCTGCGCAGATGAACATAGGAACAATATGAGCCATACACCAACATGCGAGCGTGACGAGGCCCACCACGAGAGCCTCCACCGCGCCGCAGCGACGCCCGTGGCCACCCGGCCGTCGGTCCCGAGCACTCTGGACCCGGCGCCCGCGACCATCCGGCGCCAAGCCGCGCATCTCGGCGGGGTGCTCACGCTTGCGGAACTGCGCTGGGCACTCGTGTCCGTTGTGTTCTTCCTTCTTGGACTCGCTGCAACCGTGGCGAGTGCGCCGGGATGGATCGCGGGCGTGCTCTTCGCCGTGTGCTACCTCTCCGGTGGCTGGGAGCCAGGGTTCGCGGGGCTTCAGGCACTCAGGGAGAAGACCCTCGACGTCGACCTGCTCATGGTTGCAGCGGCGATCGGTGCCGCTGCGATTGGTCAGGCTCTGGATGGCGCATTGCTCATCGTCATCTTCTCCACCTCGGGCGCACTCGAAGCCATCGCGACCAAGCGCACACAGGACAGCGTGCGATCGCTGTTGACGCTCGCACCTGAGCAGGCGACGCGCCTGCGTGGCGACACGGAGGAGCGGGTCGCCACCGCAGCGCTCGCAGTCGGCGATGTCATCCTCGTGCGACCCGGCGAGCGGATCGGCGCCGACGGCATCGTGACCGACGGCGCCAGTGAAGTCGATCAGGCGTCCATCACCGGGGAGCCACTCCCCGTCTTCAAGTCCAGCGATGACGAGGTCTTCGCCGGAAGCCTCAACGGCGAGGGCGGCCTGCATGTGCGCGTCTCACGACCCGCCGCCGAATCGGTGATTGCGAGAATCGTCGCGCTGGTCGAAGAAGCAAGCGCCACAAAGGCAAAGACGCAACTCTTCGTCGAGAGCATCGAACAGCGCTACTCCATCGGCATGGTGTGTGCGACGGTGGCCCTGTTCGTCATACCGCTGCTCCTTGGTGACGCCCTGCGAACGACGCTGCTGCGCGCGATGACGTTCATGATCGTGGCTAGCCCATGCGCGGTCGTTCTGGCGACGATGCCACCGCTGCTTGCAGCCATCGCCAACGCAGGACGGCACGGCGTCCTAGTGAAGTCTGCCGTGGTGATGGAACAACTCGGCATCACCACGCAGGTGGCATTCGACAAGACCGGGACGCTCACTGAGGGCACGCCACGCGTTGCAGACATCCATGTCCTCGACCCGGCGCTGACCGAAACCGAGGTGCTCCGCCTCGCTGCGGGAGCAGAACTCCTGAGCGAGCATCCGCTCGCTCGCGCCATCGTGACCGCCGCACGCCTTCGCGAGATTGTCGTGCCTCCAGCCGATGGCTTCACCTCGACTCCAGGCCGTGGCGTAACAGCACGCGTCGGAGACCGCGTCGTCAGCGTGGGGAGCCCGCGCCTGCTCACCGAGGTGACGGATGGTGCAGCGCTAGCCCGCACGGCGAGCCAGATCGAAGCCGTCGAGACCGACGGCAGAACAGCCGTCGTGGTCCTCGTCGACCGAGCCCCCGCCGCCGTCCTCGGGCTGGCCGATCAGTTGCGTCCGAGTGCGCGGGCCACTGTCGCCGCATTGGAAGCCCTTACCGGGACTCGCCCCCTGCTCCTGACGGGTGACAACATCGGCGCCGCACGCCGTCTCGGCGAGGACGTCGGCATCACCGACGTTCGTGCCGGATTGCTGCCCCAGGACAAGGTCACGGCAGTACGGGCGCTACAAGACGCCGGAGCATCGCTGCTCGTTGTCGGCGACGGCGTGAACGATGCGCCCGCGCTTGCCGCTGCGCACGTCGGAATCGCGATGGGGCGACATGGTTCCGACCTTGCGCTGGAAACGGCGGACGCCGTCATCGTTCGCGATGACCTCGCCACCCTACCGGCGGTGATCGACATCTCCCGCCGTGCCCGACGCGTCGTGACAGCCAACTTGGCTTTTGCCGGCGTCGTCATTGTCAGCCTCGTCATCGTCGACCTTCTCGGTCATCTGCCACTGCCATTGGGCGTGGCCGGGCACGAAGGATCGACAATTGTCGTGGGACTCAACGGCCTCCGATTGCTGCGGCGCAGCGCTTGGCGCACTGGTCAGACGCCAATCGGATAGCTCAGAAGATGTTCGTGAAGCACGCGTAGGTAAGCCCGCATCGCGCACCTTGCGGCATGGAAGACATCGGCGTTCGATAGTCGCCCGACGTCCCAGCGCAACGCGGCTGGTCGCCGCCAACACGTTCAGGAGATCTCGGATGAAGACGATTCGGACGTTGATGCTTATCGCGGCGCTCGGCTCTACGGTTGCCGCGTGCGGGAGCCGCGGCGGGACCACATCCCAACCAGCGTCAGCGGCCAGCCCGACGGCGTTCGTCCTTCAAGAGTGGTCAATCACCGCGCCCACTACCCAAATCCACGCGGGCAACGTACTTGTGACTGCCACCAACCGCGGCAGCGAAACGCACGAGTTGGTGATCGTGCGCGCCGGGCTCTGGTACGTGGACTGCCACCGAGGCTCCGCTGCCACCTCCCTACGGCGCCTACACGGTAAATGGCCTGAGGTCGCTGAGTTGCCCGAGTTCCGGAACCTGCGTAGCCGTCGGGGACTACCTCGACACCAACGCAGCCATCTACTTCGGCCTCATCGAGACACTTTCTGGCGGAACGTGGACGGCTACTAACGCGCCTCTACCCGCCAACTGGTATTCGGCTTCTTCCGGGGCGCCGCTGCTATCTGTGTCGTGTGCGACCACCACTTCATGCGTGGCTACCGGCACCTACAACACGTCTGGAGCCATTGTCAATGGATACTTCGACACCCTGTTGTTAGCGGCCACGTTGTTTGGACATGTTGTGGCTGGTTTGGGTGTTGATGGTTTGGGTGTGGTTGGTGTGGATGGTTAGTCGCGGGTGAGTTCGGCTGCGGCTTTGCGGGTGTCGG
>JANYDT010000026.1 GCA_025359845.1 Acidimicrobiia bacterium | reverse complement strand
CGCGGTGATCGGTAACTGCGGCGTCACATTCGCGCCCGTTGGTCCTGGTCAACGCGAATTTCTGGCGGAAATGATGGAAAGCGTGGAAGACATCCCGCGGGCTGCCATTCTCGACGGCCTGCCCTGGACTTGGTCCAGCTACGGCGAGTATTTGCGCTACCTCGACACGCTTCCAAAGGGCATCAACGTGGGCGGGCTGGTCGGCCACTGCGCCGTTCGCATCGCCGCAATGGGCGAACGAGGGCTCGATGAAGCGCCCGCCAGCGCCGACGACATCGCCCGCATGTGCGAACTCATCGACGAGGCCATGAGCGGCGGGGCCCTCGGTTTCTCCACCAGCCGCACGTTTCTCCACAAGGTCCCCGACGGACGCCCGGTCCCCGGCACATACGCGGCCGACGACGAGATGCTGGCGTTCGCCGACGTGCTCGGCCGTCACGGGAAAGGGGTTCTCGAGGGAGCGATGCGGTTGGGCGAGCGCGACGGCGACGACCTCGCCAACACCCGCCGCGAGGTGGCCCTAATGGGCGAGATGAGTCGCCGCAGCGGCCGACCGTTTACGTTCGGCCTGACCCAGTCCGGGCGGCGCCCCGACCTCTACCACCGGGTCGTCGAATTCGTCCTCGAAGAAAATGCGAAGGGGGCCGACGTGCACCCGCAAACGACGGCTCGCGGCATCGGCATCCTTTTCGGTCTCCACCACCGGACACCGTTCGATCGCCTCCCGAGCTGGCAGGCCCTACAAGCGCTCTCGCTGGCCGATCGGCTGGCGGCCATCCGCAACCCTTCCCGCCGGGCGCAACTCATTGCCGAAGCTTCGGCCACGCCGCTCGCCATGGCCGACGCGGCCTGGGTCCTGCTGCCCGGCACGGCCCGCTACGACTGTCAGCCCGACGACACCCTGGCCGCGCACGCGGCGCGGCGCGCCGTCAGCGCGGCCGAGGCCTTTCTCGCCATCGCCGATGAGACCGACGGACGGGCGTTGCTCAATTACCCGGTCCTCAATCAAGACCTCGAAGCAGTGCAATGGATGCTCGATCAGCCCGTGATGACGCTCGGGTTGGCCGATGCCGGCGCTCACGTCGGCCAGATCATGGATTCGAGCCAGCCCACCCTGCTCCTCACGCACTGGGTACGCGACCGCCAACGTTGGACCACTGAAGAAGCCGTCCGTCGCCTGACTTCCGACACCGCCACCCTCTTTGGCTTGGAGGGGCGCGGTGTCCTGCGGGCCGGTGCGTTCGCCGACGTCAATGTGATCGATCTCGACAACCTCCACCTTCCAACCCCGGAATTTGCCCTTGATTTCCCCGGCGGCGCTGGCCGTTATGTGCAGAAGGCTTCCGGCTACACCGCCACGATCGTGAATGGACAAGCGTTCATGGAGCACGGCGAGCACGTCGGAGCACTGGCCGGCGTGACGCTGCGGTAAGCAGAGCTTTCGTTTCGGGGCGGGAGCGGGCCCTCAGGCGCGGGGCCCTCAGGTGAGGAAGATGCTCCCGGCGTTGGCGGCCAGGATCAGGGCAATGGCGGCGAGTTCTCGGGGGGTGAGGTGCTCGCCGAGAACTACGAGCCCTACTGCCGCGGCAATGGCCGGCTCCAGGCTCATGAGCAATCCGAAGGTGGCCTTCGGGATACGCCGAAGGGCCTCGATTTCCAGGGTGTACGGGATAGCCGCCGAGCACGTTGCGACGACGAACCCGGCGGCGAGCACGCTCGGGCGAAAGAGGGTCCATCCACCATCGTGCACCCCGAAGACGGCCACCACCCCAACGGCGAAAGGGAGGGAAAGGGCCAGCGCCTCAGGACCCGACGACACCCGTGAGACCCGCTCTCCGAGAACGATGTAGGCCGCCCACAAGGCCCCCGCCCCGAGCGCAAAAGCAATCCCCACACCGTCGAGGTGGGCTCCCGTCAACGGCGTCAGCAACGCCACCCCGATGGCCGCACACATGACCCACAGCCCATCGCGCGCTCGCCGGTAACCGGCCATGGCCACGCACAAAGGGCCCAGGAATTCGATTGCGACCGCGAGGCCGAGCGGCAGACGATCGAGAGCTTGATAGAAGCTGAAGTTCATCAGTCCGGTGGCGAGTCCGAACAGGACCGTGGGCCAACGCAATGCTGAGAAACGAGGCCGAACGATCAGGCCGAGGACGATCGCGGCCAAGGAGCATCGCAGCAGTACGGTGCCTCCCGGGCCGACGTGGGCGAACAGCTTTTTGGCCACGCCCGCGCCGATCTGCACCACCGACGCAGCCACGACCACGAGGGCAATCCCCACCCGTCGATCCGCAACTTGGACCGACCCCGGAACTCGCTCGGGCTGAGCCTTCGGTGGGCCTGTCGAGCGGGGACGGGCGGCCACCCGTGGCAACCTATCTGGTCAGGGCCTCATCCAGGAGCGCATGGAAATGCCGAAGCTTCGTCTCTTGGTAGAGCGCCAAGGTAACGGTGCCCTTCGGCAACGCCAACGTCTTCAGGCCCGTTTGCACCTTCGGAAGATTGAAGGTGTCCTGATTGAACACTCTCGCCAACAGTCGCAGCTCGGGAGCGTTGGTCCAATCCTTATCGACGTATCGACCGATCAATTCTTGGGGGGAGCCATCGGCTCGCCCAGACTGCGCTCCAGGTAGCCGATCACGGCCGACACTCCTTCGTTGACCACGGCTCGACGTTGCGAGAGTGGTGATTGGTCGGCCAACACCAGCAGCGACCGAGCAATCTCGGCCACCACCGTCGCCAGGAGGCGGCGCCTGATGGCTGGCACTTGGGGCGCCCGTGCCGCCAGCACCCGATCGATCTGACGGACCATTGCGTGCTGCAGCAGCTCCCCTGCCTCGGCCAACTCGGCCGACGAGAACCGTCCGTTCAGCAACGGTACGGCGCCAGGGTGGTCACGGTAAAACCGGTCCAACGCGGCCACGACCCTCTCGACGATCGCGTCGCCCCAAACGCCCGGTAGATCGACGATCTCGCTGGCGTACAGCCCGCCGATCGTTACGATGTAACGATCGGCGAGAGCCTTGGCGATGGCCTCCTTGTTCGGAAAGAACTCATAGAGCGAACCGATGCTGGTCTCGGCCCGCAGTGCGATGAGGTTGGTCGTAGCCCCCTCGTAACCGAAGTCGGCGAAGGCCTGCTCGGCGCTATCCAAGATTCGCTCTATGCGCTCCTGAGCGCGCGCTTGTCGCGGTTTGCGACGAAGCGGGCTCGGTTCTTCGGGGGTTATAGCCGATTTCACATCTCAGGTTGACACGGAATGTCTACGGGCAGCGAGCACCGAACGTAGCGAGGTGACCTTGCTCAGATACCAAGTTGACGGAGGCTCTGGCGAGACGGGCGTCAAGGCGGGCCAGTACCTTTGGACGACCGACGGCTTGGGCCTTGGCGGCCGTCAAGGCCGTTATGTTGGCTTGGATCGCCGCCATCCGCGCCGTGATTGCGGCTTTACGCTCGGGGGCGGCGAGACAGCGGACCTTACCGGCCGCGTGCGCCGACGTAGCGCTTACTCCGGTGAGCGCCGCGGTGGCGATGACGAGGGATGCGAGGGATTTGCGCAACATTGGGGGAGTCCTTTCAAAGTTCGGGGTGGGCCATGGATTTGACCCTGCCTACTTTGACCAACAGATGTGTGGCCGGTGTTAGGGCGATGTGTTCTATTTGCTCGCGACGAAGCCAGCCCAGGCCCTAAGGTGGTTACTTCGCGGTCGTTACCTTCGCGCCCCCAATGGCCCGCCAGACCTTCTCGGCCGACATGGGCATGTCAATGTGACGCACCCCCAGATGGCTGACCGCGTCGATGACGGCGTTGTGGATGGCCGGCGTCGAACCGATCGTGCCCGACTCGCCGATACCCTTTGCACCGAGCGGGTTGCGAGGCGAATCGGTCTGAGTGTTCGAGGCCTCGAAACTCGGCAGTTCGGCGGCCGACGGAATGGCGTAGTCCATCAAGTTTCCGGTGATCGGATTGCCGGCATCGTCATATTGCATAATTTCGAACAAGGCCTGGGCCGCGCCCTGAGCGATCCCACCGTGCTGTTGGCCGCGAACCAACAGCGGATTGAGAATGCGACCGCAGTCATCGACGGCGACGTGGCGCAGTAGCTCCACTTTGCCGGTGTCTTGATCGACCTCGACCACCGCGACGTGAGCTCCGAACGGAAAAGTGGCGTTGCCTTCGTCGAACAACCCGTCGTGGGCCAACCCGGCTTCCATGTCGGCCGGGCGCTTCGAGGCATCGTTGGCGGCCTTCGCCAGTTCGGCCCACGACAGCGCCTTCGACGGAACGCCGGCCACCTGAACTCCGCCCACGCCCTTGACGATATCTTCGGGGTTGGCCTCGAGCAGATGGGCGGCCAGTTGCTTGGCCTTGTCGAACACGGCGTTCGATGAGGTGAATACAGCCGAACCGGCAGTCTGGAGCGAGCGGGAGCCCATCGTCCCGGCCCCCTGCTGAATTTCGAAGGTGTCGCTCTGCACGAGGGTCACCTTGTCCATCGGGATGCCGAGCACTTCCTCCACGAGCATCGAGAACGCCGTGTCGTGGCCTTGCCCGTGCGAACTTGTGCCGACCCGTACGGTCGCCGACCCGTCCTCTTCAATGGTTACGCCGCCCCACTCGGAGTGGAGGCCGAACGGCGCAGTGATTTCGACGTAGCTCGAGAGGCCGATGCCGAGAAGCTTGCGGTCACCCTTGGCTCGGCGGGCCGCCTGCTCCTGACGCAGCGCGGCGTAACCCGAGGCTTCGAGCGCAGCGTCGAGCGCCATGGCGTAATCACCGGAGTCGTAAGCCGCGCCAGTTTGGGTCGTGAGCGGGAACGCCGACGGGTCGATGAAGTTCTTGCGCCGGAGCTCCGCCGGGTCGATGCCCAGTTCGTCGGCGGCCACGTCCATGATTCGCTCCAGCATCTGGGTTGCCTCAGGACGCCCGGCGCCCCGGTAGGCGCCAATCGTCGGGTTGTTGGTGGCGAAGCATTGGCCCGAATAATGGATCTTGGGAATGTTGTACGTGCCCTGGCTCATCGTCTGAGTTCCGATGAGCAGAAATGCGCCTATCGCCGGGTAGGCCCCACCTTCGGACACCACATGAGCCCGGAGGCCGACGATCGTGCCGTCTTTCTTGAGTCCTAGCTTGGCGTTCAACACCATTCCTCGGCCCTGGACGAGTGACACCATGTTTTCGCTGCGGCCTTCGGTCCATTTCACCGGCTTTCCCAGCGCCATCGCCGCGGCTGCGGCAACTATGTACTCGGGGTAAACCGCAGCTTTAGGACCGAACCCACCGCCGACCCACGGCACCACGGCGCGGACCTTTGACGCATCCATGCCGAGCACGGCGGCCAGCGTGTCGCGTACGCCGAACGGGGCTTGATGCGATACCCACGCGGTAATGCCCCCGGCCGGCTCGTTGGGAATCATCACGCAGCCGTTGGGCTCCATCGGCACACCGGCAAGGCGCTGACTGACGATACGTTCCTCGACAACCACATCGGCGCCCTCCAGCGGGTTGGTGTCGGCGCCCAGTTCCGTGGCGAAGCACACGTTCGAGCCGTGCTCTTCAAACAACAGGGGGGCGCCAGGGAGGGCGGCGGCTTCAGCATCGGTGACGGCCGGCAACATGTCATATTCGATGACCACCGCTTCGGCGGCGTCGGCCCCGATGGTGCGGGTAGTGGCCACAATGGCGGCCACGATGTCGCCGACCAGGCGAACCTTTTCTTTGGCGAAGATCGGCCGGGCGAACACGGCCGGCAGCAAAGGAAAGCCCATGAACGGCGCCAAACCGAGATCGTCGCCCGAATACACCGCGAGCACGCCAGGCATCGCCTTGGCCGCGCTCGTGTCGACCGAAACGAGACGGGCGTGGGCGACGTTGGAGCGCACGAACACGACGTGGGTCACGCCGGGTATATCCAGGTCGTCGAAGTACTTGTTGTCGCCTTTGAGCAGTCCAGGGTCTTCTTTGCGGAGGACGGCGTTTCCGAGGATCGATCCAGCTGTGGCCATGGGCGCGACACTATCGGTCCTGCCGACACTTGGCCAGGCCATGCTCATCACGCCCGCCTCAGACCGGTACGATCCGACTGTGCAGGGTGTAATCGTGTTGGCGACTTACAACGAAGCCGGTTCGATCCGTCCCGTCCTCGCCGAGGTCGAAGAGGCCGTCTCGGTACTGAGGCGCGCCGACGTCCACCTGCGCATACTGCTGGTCGACGATTCCTCTCCGGACGGAACCGCGGGCGTCGCCAAAGAAGAGGCGAGTCGCCTTGGCCTCCAATTGGAGGTCTTATCGGGCACCAAGTCGGGTCTCGGTCGAGCGCTCATGCGGGGCTTCGCCCACTCGCTCGAGGCCAACCCGCCCCCCGACTTCTTCATAACCCTGGACGCCGACGGGCAACACGACGCCCGCCAGATCCCTGATCTCATTCGCGCCCACCTCGCCCGCGGCAGTGCAGTCACGATTGGCTCGCGCTGGGCTCGCGGCGGGACGTCGCCCGGCACTCCGCCGCACCGGGTCGTGCTGTCTCGGGTCGGAAACCTTCTCGTTCGTCGTATCGCCGGTGTCCGGCGCGTCCGTGACGCGACGACGAGCTTTCGCGTCATCAACTCCGAGGTGGTGCGAGCCTTTCGCGCCGATGAGCTGCGCGTCGAGGGCTACGGATTCTTCAGCGCTTTCATTGCGCTCAGCCAAGCTCGGGGTTTTGTCATCGACGAGGTCCCGATCAATTTCCGGCCCCGCTACTCCGGCGTTTCCAATCTCACGAGCAAAGAGTTGCTCGACTTTTTCATGAACCTTTTCAAGGTCCGTCGTCAAGCCCGCGAACTCCGCCGCGACGCCGACGCATCGCCGAAAACCGTCAGTGCGGCCATTAGCGCAAACGTCAGTGCGCCACCGGCGCCGCGGGAGCCGTAGCGACCGTCCCGATGACGGCCGAACCCGCCACGAGGGCGGCTGGCGCGGCCAGGATGGGCACCGTCGGCAGCGTGGTCGCGTTCGCCGGCACGGGAATCCCGGTTCTTCCCGGTGCGATCACTGCCACAGCGGTCGGCGGTCGGACGCGGTGAGCTAGGAGAACGTTCGCCTGATCGAGAAGGACTTCGAATTCGCTCCCTGGCGCGGTCAACGCCGCGAGTGTCGGCTGATCTTGGGGACCGATAT
>JANYDT010000246.1 GCA_025359845.1 Acidimicrobiia bacterium | reverse complement strand
CCCGTCCGGGGTGGCACGGAACGGCGACCGCCCCACAATTCGAAGCCGCGGACAAGACGGTGGCCAAAGGCGTGTCGATGCGGGCGAAATCGAAAGCGGCTCGCAACTCCGGCGTTACCCCGAACAACAGCACGTGACCGTAGTCGGTCTCGACCTCGCTGCCCTTCAGGATCACCAACCCGTATTGATCGGCGATGGCGGTGTAGTCGGAGTCCCCGTCGAACTGACGGTGCTCGGTTAGAACGAAGCCGTCGAGCGGCAACTCCTTCTTGCGAATCCATTGGCAATAATTCTCGACCTTGGCCCGACCATCGTCGGACTTGATCGAATGGGTATGGAGATCAAGAATCATTCGGGCCGAAACCTGGGTACCGCGAAGACTTCCCCGTCGGTGCGGACCTGGGGCGCGAAGTCGGCCACCACAGCCATGCCGATGCGCACCGTCGAGGGCTCGGCCCCGACGATGTTCGTGAACAACCGCGGGCCCTCTTCGAGCGTCACATAAGCCATGACGTAGGGGCAGTGGTCACGGAAGGGGAGGGCCTGGTTCTGATGGGTGACGGTGAACGTGTAAATCGTCGCGCGACCCGAGGCCACGAAGTGGTCGATCTCGCTGGACAGGCAGGTGGCACAGATGGCCCGCGGCTTGTGTTGCACAGTCTGGCACGAGCGACAGCGCTGAAGGACGATTTCGCCGCGACCGCACCCCTCCCAGTAGGCCCGGGTTTCCCACGATGCGTAGACGAGCGGATACTCCATGTCGGACATGCTCACTCACTCCCCAAAATTATGGTGGCACCACTGTGGGCGACGCCGATCGTACCGCCGGTCCCGTGGGCCAATGCCAGTTTCGCGCCCGTCACTTGGCGGTCGCCGCACTCACCCCGCAACTGTTTCACGGCCTCGATCACCAAGAAGATGCCGCGCATACCGGGATGATTGTTCGAGAGTCCTCCGCCGTCGGGGTTGACTGGCAAGGCACCACCGAGGCGAATCCGTCCGTCCGAGACGAAGGCACCGCCCTCGCCGAGTGCGCAGAATCCCAGGTTCTCGAGCGTGGCCAAAACGGTGATGGTGAATGAGTCATAGATCATGGCGAAGTCGATGTCGTCGCGCGATACTCCGGCCATGGAGAAGGCTCGGGTGCTCGACTGTTTGGCGGCAAGGGTGAACAGGTCGGGCGAACCGATCTCTTGATGAGCCAGTGCCTCCCCACAACCCAGCAACAACACCGGCTTCTTCGGCAGGTCGCGAGCCCGGGCGGCCGATGTCACCACCACCGCGCCGCCTCCATCGCTGATGATGCAGCAATCGAGCAGGTGCAGTGGCTCCGAAATGACTCGGCTCTCCATCACGTCGTCGACAGTGATCAGCTGGCGCATTTTGGCGTTCGGGTTGAGGGCGGCGTGGGCTCGCATCGTGACCGCGATTTCGGCCAGCTGCTCGGGCTTGGTGCCGTACTTGTTCATGTGCAGCTGCGCCACCAAAGCGTACGAACCGACAGTGGTCATGCCATATGGACCGGTCCACGCCTCCGACGGGTTACGACCCCCACCCCCGTAACCGCCAGTGCCGATGGCCGTGGCCGTCGAGGCCGAGGTGGAGCCGTACAGGATGAGCGCCACCTCGCAGAGACCGGCGTGGATGGCGGCGGCGGCGTGATTGACGTGCGCCACGAACGACGAACCGCCGATGTTCGTGCCGTCGACGTAGTTGGGTTTGAGATTGAGGTACTCGGCCAACTCGACAGTGCCCATCGCGCCCATGGTCATGGACGCCGCGAACAGGCCGTCGACGTCTTTGATGGTGAGACCCGCGTCGGCGAGCGCGCCGCGGGCCGACTCGGCCATGATCTGAAACTCGGTCTTGTCAGGCGCCCAGCGGGTTGGATGCTCGAACACCCCAGCGATGGCGATATTGCCGGAAATGGTCATGCGCGTACCCCCGCGGTTGCGGGTAGTTGATCGACGATCGCGGCCAAGGCTGCCGGTTGCTCGAAGACGCCGTTGCGGGCGGCCCCGGCCAACTCGACAGTGCGGCCGTGGGGAAGCGCTTTCGCCAGCGCTTCTGCAGCGCCTCGGGCGGCCGGTGTCTCATGCTCGCCGATCACGACGATCACTGGGCAAGTCACCGCGCCGAGGCGGCCTGTCGCGTTCCAGCGCTGCTGCGCCGTCAAATCGCCGACGGTGGTTCGCGGGTCGGTCTTCACCCACTCCGCGAACGCCTTGCCGAACACCTCGCGGGGTGTGTCGGGCCCATAGCCGGTCTGATCAAACTCCCGGCGGGCCTTGCCTCCGGCGATTCTCTTCATGCGGGTCACCTCGTCGTCGCCGACGTCGGGTCGCAGGCCTGCGCCTCCACACAGCACCAGAGCCGATGCCCAGGATGGATCGGCGATCACCGCTTCGAGCGCGACTGCGGCGCCCATCCCCGCGCCCAGCAGCACCGGGGATCGCAGCTCCAGCGCATCGCTCAACGCTCGGGCGTGGCCGGCCATCGCACCGATGTCAGCCAGGCTGTCGAGCGTGGCCGATCGACCGTGTCCGGGCTGGTCGTAGGCGACTGGGCTATGTCGATCGGCCAGCGCATCGAGCACTCCGGCAAATTGATTTCCGTTTCCCCCGGCATCGTGCAAGCACAGCACGGTGCGGCCACGCGCGGTGTCGGGAGGCGATCCAGGCAGAGTGGTCGGTCCTCGATGGTGGACGAGGGTGGCCACTGAGTCGACCGTGACGTACTTGAGAGGCACCCCGAGACCGTATCCGACGGGTCGCCTCTCATGGCAATCGGGCCGCTACGCTTCGGCGGCTGGGCCACGACAGCGATATGAACGAGATGTGGTCAGCGGCCACAGCCGGGGTCGCCGTCCCACGACAACAACGGGCGCCGATGCGCTGGCACGCCAACCTCTGCCCGGCATGCGCCTTCGCACGGGGAAGCGGACCGGTAGTAGAACGACGGGTATGCAGACACGCGACATCAGTTACCAGATCAACGCCACCACCCACATTGGCCTCCTCGCCGCCCCCGATGGCACCGCGAAGTGCCCTGCGGTCCTGGTCTGTCATGAGGGGCCCGGCATTGACGACAACGCGAGAAACATCGCACGGCGCCTCGCCGGGCTCGGCTATATCGCGTTCGCCCTCGACTACCACGGTGGCGGTGAGCGGCTGGCTGACATGACCGCCACGATGGCCCGCCTCGGTCCGCTCTTCGGCGACCCTGACGGCACTCGCGCCCTTGGTCAGGCCGGGCTCGATGTTCTGCTCGCGCAGCCGCAGACTGACGCCTCCCGCGTCGCCGCGATCGGCTATTGCTTCGGCGGCACGATGTCGCTCGAATTGGCGCGCGGCGGCGCCGATCTGAAGGCGGTCGTCGGATTCCACTCGGGCTTGGCCACCGTGCGGCCCCAAGATGCGTCGAATATCACCGGCAAAGTGTTGGTGTGCATCGGGACCGAAGATCCGCTCATACCGGCGGAACAGCGCGCCGCGTTCGAGGCTGAAATGCGGGCCGCCAAGGTTGACTGGCGCATGAATCTCTATGGTGGGGCCAAGCATAGTTTCACCAATCCCAGCGCCTCCCAGGCCGGTATACCCGGAATTGAGTACGACCAGCTCACCGACGAGCGGTCATGGAGGGCGATGATCGACCTGTTCGCCGAAGTCGGTATGTGAGACCGGCGTTCGATAGCCGGCACTAGCCGCACCACCCGCCACGAGTCGCTAGAGGGGGGCAATTCCAAGCGCGTCGGCGATCTCGCGGAGGCGAGATTCGTAGTCAGAGGTGCGGATGTCTATTGACACGGCGATCCGTTGTGCGCCGAGCGCGCCGAACCTGTCGGCCAGAGCCGCGAGCTCGCCGAGCGTGCCCTTGTGGCGGAATCCGACTTGCAGGAAGACGTCGCCGCGCGTTCTCGTCCTTCCGTCGAGAAACGGGTGCTGCACCAGTTGCCCGTCGAGGCGAGCCAGGCCGTGTTCGAACTGCGCGGGGGTCATGTTCCATCCGTACCACCCATCGCCGTAGCGGGCGACGCGCCGAAGGGCGGCGTCGGACTCGCCGCCGATGAGTACCGGAGGGCGCGGCGATTGGATGGGCTTGGGGTTGCTCAGTGCGTCGGTGAAGTTCACGAACTCCCCGTGGAAGGTGCTTTCCTCCTCACTCCACGCCGCGTGGAGGGCGCCGAGGTACTCGTCGGTAAGTCGACCCCGGGAGGTGAAGTCGACATTCACCGCCTCGAACTCCTCCTTCAGCCAACCGACACCGACACCAAAGTCGAACCGTCCGCCCGAGAGGTGATCGAGGGTCACGACCTCGCGGGCCCAGACGAGCGGATGGCGCAGCGGCAGCAACGATACGGCTGTGCCGACGCGCAACGTGGTCGTGTGCATGGCCACGGCGAGACACCCAAGCAAGGGGTCGAAGAGCCCGGCGCCCTTGCCCACCGGCAGCTTAGGACGGTCAGGTGAGCCAGGCGTGGGGGGATAGGGATACACCGACTCGAACCGCTCGAAGAACACGACGTGTTCCGGCAGCCATAGCGAATGAAAGCCGGCGGCCTCGACCGCGGGCGCCAAGTCGGCGATGTACGCCGCGCCTCGCCGCGGAGTTCCGTCAAACGCTTGCACCAATCCGATTTCCACCCGGTTCTCCTTTTGCCCCGACGACGGTTGCGTCGGGCTGCGATGATCACGGTATCCGAATCATCCCCTCCCCCGAAAGAACGAAAACAACATGAGCGATGTGCCTTCCGTAATCAGCAGCTTCCTCTCGGCGTGGTCAGAGCGCGACCCGTCCCGCGCCGCGGCGGCCGTCACTGACGACGTCGTGGTGATCGACCCGAACGGACGGGTGGAGGGGCCGGCCCCGTTGGTGGAGCACATCGAGATGGTCCTGCGCCGGTTCGACTTCGACGCGTCGTCGGTCCACAGCTGCTTCGTCGAAGGCGACCTGTCCGCCGATGCGCGTATCGCGTTCGTGTTCGCGTGTCGCATGAAGGGGCGCTCGTCGCGGCTCGCCGGGGTCGAGACCGGTTTCGACGCGGCAGTGTTCGTGAGCCTTCGGGCGGGCAAGATCGCGACCTGGACGGAGTACTGGGACCCCGCGCCGATGGTGGCTGGCCTCGCGCTCGCGGCGTCGAACGGCTGAAGGGTTCAACCGGCCCGTCGCTGCCTACCCGTTGCGCTTGGCCCCCGCGTGGGGTCGCCGTGGACCGCGACCACGGGTTGTCGTCGCGAGCGTCTTCTAGGGCCACGCCCGCCACGCGGTGATGTCGATGGCGATGACCGGGCCGGGCGGAGGGTCTTTGATGTACTGCTCGTACTTCTCGGCGAGCAGCCGCAGAGCGTGATCGCGTTCGTCGCCTGACTCGATGACTCGTCCGCGGCCGTCCATCCGTACCCACCAGAGTTCAGTCCAATCGTCGCTGTAGTGGTCGACGACGAGCGACGCCTGTGGGAGGGCTCGAATGTTGTCGAGGCGTCGGAGGGCAAGCGTCGACTTCGGCTTGCCATCAACCGCCGAATAGATCGTTTCGTCATCGACGGCGAAACAGCAGGGCACGACGTGTGGCGCCCCTTGAGGAGTCACGGTGGCAAGGCGGCCCACGCGGGCGTGCTGCAACCGTTTGCGCATGGTCGGTCGGTCCATCACGGCACCGTAGCGTCGAGTGAAGCCTGAGTCTTCGGAGTCGAGTCACGCCGGGCCCGAGTCAACGCGGAGTTCGCGACGCGACAGCGGCGGGCGACACCCACACGTCACCGGCCGCCGGCCGGGCGATCTCGGGGCCGAGTTCGACCTTGCGGATCTTTCCGTTCGGGGTCTTGGGAAACTCATCGCGGCGCGTCGCGATGAACGCCGGAAGGCAATGCTTGGGCAACCCATCGACGAGCCGCGCGAAGAGCGCGGCCGGGTCGAAGTCCGGTTCGTCCATCGGGCGAACGACGAGGAGGACTTCTTGTCCGGCTACCGCGGAATCGACACCGACCACGGCGCATTCGAGGACGGCCCGATCGTTGTTGATGATCGCCTCCAGGGCTGACCCGGAGATGTTTTCGCCGAACCAGCGAACGGTGTCTTTGATCCGATCGACGAACTGCATGGCCCCGCCCGGGAGCAATATCACGGCGTCACCGGTGTGATACCAGCCATCGATGATGGCCTTCTCGGTGGCGTCGGGGCGACCGAGATAGCCCTCCATGACGAGGAGGCGGTGCGGTGGCTTGATGAGCAATTCGCCGACCTCGCCCTCCGCCACATTCGACCCGTCGGGGCCGATGGTGCGGGCCTCGTAACCCGGCCGCAGCCATCCGGCGATGTGACAGGTCTCGGTGCGCACGATTCGATTGGTGAACGGAAAGCCCACCTCGGTGGAGCCGTAGTTCGATACGAGGCGGACGTCGAAGCGCTCGGCGAACGCGATGGCCGTCGGTCCGAGTGCGCCGAAGAGCACGATGCGCAGCGGATTGTCGGCGTCGTCGTCTCGGGGCGCAGCGGCGAGCAGAAGCGCGGCCGACGCTGCGGTGGTGCTGGTGCAGTTGTGCTCCTTGACGTCGCGCCAGAATTCGCCGATCGACAACCGCTCCCGCAACACGACGCGTCCGCCGACGTCGGCCATCGTGACCGTGGGTGTCCGACCGGTCACATGGAACATGGGCAACGGTGCATACACGGCGTCGTCGGGCCCGAACCACGCTCGTGGTGTGCGACCGAGAATGCCGAGAACTGGGCCCATCTGATCACTGCGCCTTTCGACGGGCCGGTCGTTCCTGACGTGTATATGACACAGCTGACATCGGACGGCGACGGCAATTGGTCGAGCGGTGTCGCCGGCCAATTGGATACGAACGATGCACCGCGAGGCACCACTGTGACCTCCATGTCGATGCCGCTTCCCTTGATTACGGCGGCGTTGTCGGGACGGGCGAAGCACCGCACCGCGTCGGAGTCGGTCAGCACATGGCGCAACATTTCGCCGCGCAACTCGGGGTTCACGTTGACCTCATACGCACCGAGACAGGAGGCGGCCAGCCAGAGGAGCTGCGAGTCGATGGACGCCGGCAGGAAGGAGGCGATCCGTTGCCGCGGTTCGATCCCGAGGTCTCGCAAGTACTCGACCCAGCGGAGCATCTCGTCGTAGAACTGCCCGTAGGTGACCGTCCGTCCGGCGATCTCGACCATGAATGGACGATCAGGATCGGTGGCTGCCCAACGGGCGATCTGCCTCGGAAGCACGAGATCGGGTTAAAGGCCCGTCCCCATCGGGTCGTCGGCGTCGCGATCCTTGTCAAGCATTGCTCCTATTGAACTACCTCAACCCGGCCGTTGTCGATCTTCGGCGGAGTGTGACGATTGTGATCGCCTCGCGTCTTTGAAACGCCTGCGTCCCCGGCCCGGCAGGGTGGTCACGGCACAGACCAACGCATAGCGTGTCTGCATGGACCAGCCGCCTTCTGACCCCCGCTGCCCAATCAGTGACGTCGATCTCTGGGCCGACGAGGTTCTCGCGAATCCGTATCCGACCTACTCGACGCTCAGGGATCTCGGGCCGGTGGTCTGGCTGTCGCGTGTGGGTGCCTACGCGTTGCCCCGCTACCAGGAGGTGCGCGAGGCACTGCAGTCCCACGACACGTTCTCGTCGGCCCGTGGGGTCGGCATCGATGCGGCCTACAACAAGCGCGCCGAAGGGTCGATCCTCACTAGCGATCCGCCCGAACACGACCGGTTCCGAAGGGTGCTCAATCCGCAACTCGTGCCTCGGGCACTGGCGACGCACCGCGACATGATTGTTCGGCGGGCCGAAGATATCGTCGATTCGGTGATGTCGGCCGGCACCTTCGACGCGGCCGCGGACCTCGCGCAGCCCTATACCGTCGAGCTTCTGGCCGACCTCATCGGGCTCCCCGCCGAGGGCCGAGATCAGCTCCTGGCTCGCGCGACCGATGGGTTCGACACGTTTGGTCCGCCCAATGAGAGGATGATCGCGGCGCTCGGGGGCCTGCGCGAGCTGTTCCGTTACTGCCAGCACGACGCTGTACCCGGCCGCCTTACGCCGGATGGTTGGGGCCAGCGAATATACGACGCCGGGGTGAGCGGAGACCTGGCACCCGAGGATTGCCCGAAGCTGATGCTCGCCTATGTATGGGCGGGAATGGACACGACCGTGAACGCAATCGCGTCCGCCGTTTGGCTCTTCGCCACGAACCCCGACGAGTGGGACCGAGTACGCGCCGATCCGTCGCTGATTCCGAGCGCGTTCAACGAGGTGTTGCGAATCGAGGCGCCGGTACAGCGTTTCTCGCGATTCACCACTGAGGTCGTTACGATCGACGACATCGAACTCCCGGCCGGGTCAAGGGTCGCGCTGCTCTTCGGTTCGGCCAACCGCGATCCCAGGCACTACCCCGACCCTGATCGTTTCGACGTGGGCCGCAATCCGATCGACCACCTGAGCCTCGGCCGCGGTGTCCATCGCTGCGTGGGCGCCCCGCTCGCGCTGCTCGAAGGCCACGCAGTGATCGCCGCGTTGGCGAGCCGAATCGAACGGTTTCACGAGGTCAGCACGACTTGGCGGCGCAACAACGCCGTCCACGGGCCTGAGTCGGCTGTGGTCCGCTGCTCGTGATCCAAACGACGAGCCCTTTTGGGTAGGCCACCTACCTGTTCCCGCGCACGGGTGGAACAGCTCCGTGTTCCGCACCACGCGGAGCACGCTGACGCGGTCGAATGGTTTGGGCGGAGTAGCGTTCGCGCGCTTACGTTGCACGAGTACCCACCCATCCGATTAACGGAGGCCCCGATGGACCTGAAAAAGCTCACCACATCCGACAAGATCCTCTTCGGAGCGGGTTTGGTTTTCCTCATCAGCACGTTCTTCAACTGGTTTGAGGTCTCGATTGCCGGCTTCACGTCGGTGGGCGCAACGGGCTGGGACGTCGGGTTCTTCTGGGCCGGATTGCCGTTCTTCACCGTGCTGGCCATGATGATTTGGGTCGGCGTTCAGCGGTTTTCCAAAACCCAGCTCCCGACTGAGATAGCGCCCCTCTACTTGGTCGGCGGCGTAGGGGTAGCCCTGATCGTCCTCCTGAAGCTGATCATCGGCGAGGACGGTCCCATCGACCGCGCCTTCGGCCTCTACCTCGCGTCGATCGCGGCGATCGGTGTTGCCTATGCCGGGTTCCTCAAGTTCCAGGAAAGCGGCGGCAACCTGAATACCCTCGGGTCGCAGCTGAAGGCTAAGGCCGGCGAAATGGGGGACAAAGCAAAGAAGAAGGATTGACAGTCCACCGCCGCGCGCTGGATCATCCACGTGCTGTACTGGCCGCGCCGCGCCGAGACGCGCTTGCCGACCACGGGCGCCGTGGCTATGGTTCGACGAACTAATGAGTCGTTCTATAGGACCTGGGGGAAGACGTGGCTGTGGCCGAAGGGGACGAGGGGCCGCTGCGCTGGCGATCCGATGCATCCAGGCGATCGCCGACAAGAATGTGGCACAGCTGCGTGAACTGTTTGCCGAAGACGGTAAATGGGAGTTGGCGTACGGGCTCGATGGTCTCAGTGACGCCGAACGCACAGTCCACGGCGGCGACAAGGTGTCGCGGTTTCACCGCGGCCTCAATTCGGTCATCGCCCATGTGACGTTCCCCTACGTCGAGGCGTTCGCAGTGAGCGACGATTTGGCCTTCGTTGAGTTCCGCTCCGAGGCCACCACCACCAAGGGCAAATCGTATGGCAACTACTACGTGGCCAAAGTGAGTGCAAGAGACGGCCAAATCACCCATTGGGTCGAGTTTTTCGACCCGAGGCCGGCGGAAATGGTTCGTCGCGACTTGGCCGACTCAATATCGTCGGGCGCCGGTTCGTGAGCCGTCCGCAGTGCATGGCGTTGGCGCCGGGGTCGCGTCCGGCGTCGGATGGTTCGTCGCGGGATTGGCGGAGCGCGCGACGATGGCCGGCATGACCGGCCAGACGCGGTCGGTGAGTGTCGACCTCACGATGGTCTGAGCCAGGATGCCCGAATACAGCGCCGCAGGGGACGATCCGTTCTGGCTCGAACCTCGCATGGTCAATGGAGTCGAGATCCGTGCGTTCACGGGCGCGCCCGATTCGTTGCGAGACCTGTTCGCCGGGTCGGCAGAGTTCGGCGATCGCGACTTCTTGGTGTTCGAGCAGGAGCGGATCACCTATCGCGAGCACCTCGACGAGGTCGCCGGCCTTGCCGTGCGGATGCGTGACGTCTACGGGGTCCGCCCGGGCACCCGTGTGGCCATCGCCATGCGCAACTACCCGGAGTGGGTGACTGCCTTTTGGGCCACGCAGGCACTCGCCGCAGTGAGCGTGCCGTTGAACGCGTGGTGGACTGGCCCCGAGCTCGTCTTCGGGCTGAGCGACAGCGGCGCTACGGTTGCCGTCCTCGACGGCGAGCGCTACGCACGGGTCGCAGACCTGCTCTCGGGGGTCGCCCGCGATGCGGTGGTGGTCACGAGGCCCGACGGGGATTTGGCGCCAGGGGTCGAGAACTGGGCGGCGGTCCGGGCCGCGTTGCCGAGGGGCGTCGCGCTGCCGGAAGTGGCGATCGCCCCCGACGACCCTGCGACCATCCTTTACACGTCGGGCACTACGGGCCGTCCGAAGGGGCTGTCGGGTCGCAGCGCAACCACTTGACGAACTGGATGGTGATGAAGATGTTCGGCTCGCTCGGCCGTGTCGATGCGCCGGCCCCGAGCACGCTGATCGCCTTTCCGCTGTTCAGCATCTCCGGGCTGATGCTGATGTATGTCTATGCCGGCATGGGGGGTAAGATCGTGTTTCAGTATCGGTGGGATGTTGATGACGCGCTCGCGATCTTCGAGCGCGAGAGGGTCACGGCGTTCTCGGCCGTGCCGACGATCCTGCGCGCGCTGCTCACTTCGCCCAGGCTCGCCGAACACGACTTGTCTTCGCTCGCCAGCTTGGCCGCGGGTGCCGCGCCGGTGCCGGTCGACCTGCTCGCCCGGATGGGCGCGCTGCGCGACGGCGTCGGTGTCACCCACGGCTACGGCATCACCGAGGCCACTGGCGGGGTGGCCGTCAACGCCGGCGCCGCGGTGGTGGCCCATCCAACGAGTGTGGGGCGCCCGTTGCCGATGGTCGACTTACGAATCGTTGACCCCGACACGGGCATCGACGTGCCCTCCGGTGGGGTCGGCGAAATTTGGTTCAAAGGTCCCAACATCATTTCGGGTTATTGGAACGATCCGGAGGCGAACGCGGCGGCTTTCACCGACGGCTGGTTCCATAGCGGTGACCTCGGCTACCTCGACGATGACGCCATGTTGTTCGTGGTTGATCGTCTGAAGGACGTGATCATCCGTGGGGGCCAGAACGTCTACTGCGCCGAGGTGGAGGCAGCCATCCACGGCCATCCCGGCGTGAAAGACGTGGCCGTCGTCGGGCTCGTGCACCCGACACTGGGGGAGGAAATGGCGGCCGTCGTGGTCGCCGATGACGGTCGCGACGTCTCGATAGAAGAGCTGCGCCACGACCTCGCCTCGCGGCTGGCTGTTTACAAGGTGCCGTCGACGATCGTGCTGCGAAAAGACCCGCTCCCGCGCACCGCCTCGGGCAAGGTCCTCAAGCGTCAATTGCGCGATGAATTGAGCCCCGGCGCGCCGTCGACATAACGGTAATTGCGCTGGTGCCCCGAAACTGCTTACACAGCTGATTCACAGGAAAGCGCTTCAGCTGAAGCGCTTTCCTGTGAATCAATCGAAGGTGATGCATGTTGCCGAGGAGCGGACGTAGGTAAACCTCTGCTTGCGCGTGCCGACAGCAAGCTTCTGCTGGGTCTTGTGTAATAGTTCTGTCGCCCGCTATCCGTGGCCGTGGCGGATCCCAAACAGGCGGCCATGCCAAAAATAAGTATGGGAATGCCCACAAGTTTTCGGCAAATTCTCATATCGCTTTCCTACGGTCGTTAATAACTGCCCCAGAAGTCTATTTCGATATCGTTGCGCACCTCCGTATATTCTCCCGGGCGTGTCCCACTCCCCACCGCTGAAAGATGCACAATAACAAGTACCGTTACTCATCCAATTGCAAGCTTCTAAATGTATGGTTGACGACCCGAAGACGCCGCATGAACCACGGTTCGTTGATCGATCACCCGTCCGTAGTCCAACGGACTTTTGAGCTCTGTCAGTAGCCCGCGATTTTGGGCGACGAAGGATCGTTGGTATTGCGCCCGTATGCTCGCAATGGCATCGATGTCTCGCTGGGAACTACAGCTCGCATCTGCTCGGGCCACACGCATCTCCGTCGTGCGAAACGAGTCAAGGTCAGCCAGCGGTATCGCTGTCAGCCTGGAAGGGCCTACGGCCGATCCCTGAACCGCTGCACCGGCTAGCCGCGATCGCTCGGGCTCTAGAATGGAAAACTCATCTCTGTAGGCCCGTACCCGAAGGCCACTCCCCTTCATGCCTTCATGCACGAGGCCCAATCCCTCGTGATCGCCACGAGCTGTACGTCGCCCTGGATGCGCTGCTCCAACTCTTCGGCTTTTGCGTTAGAGTTACTGCTTCGACGGCGAGGGCTCGTGATTGCGCCTCGCGATCCACGAGCCTCGCCGAGAACTGGGTCAAACCCGCGCATATGGGTCGCGGTGCCAGCGCGGTCTGGCCGCCCCATTCCTGTCCGAATGACCCAGTTCTTGAAGGTTCGCTGCCCCTGTCAGCAGGTGATCAACACGATCAGCGAAGAAGGGCCAGACTGGGTTGCCCGGCATCGACCCAATCGCCGAACGCGGTACGCAACCCGTCGGTGAAAAATCCGACCAACGACAACGCGCGGGGCGACACGTGGCCTCGGACTTGCTCCTGAAGGGGCCGCGGCGAAGTAGCTGTCGCACCCAAGCTCTCTGCCAATTCCGGCGGCGGAAACGCGTACAGCGCCGTCTTCACCGGCAAGTGATTGTGCAGCCAGCGATCCGACATCCCGAGCTGTTCCACCAAAGCATGCAAGGGCGCCGACAGCCCGTCCTCGAGCGCACTTCGACAACGAAAATCCGGGCTTGCAGAATCCCAGCCACGACATCTCGTGGCCGAACGGAAGGATTTTGCCCCCGGCGCCACAAAACCGGCCAAGAGGGTTTCCCGTAAGGCATCGTAAGACTCAGGACCACAATCCGGATGCGGCGACTTCCAATGCGTTGCCATGAACCGGTCATACCCGGCCGGGGCCAGGTGCGATGGCCGATCCTAACGCTTTCAGTTGCGAAGAATAGTCGCTCATCGCCGATTTCAACTGGCTCGGTGGTTTACTTTTATCCAGGGAGTCGGCCGTCGAGGTAAGCGACTTGGCCACGTTCGCCACGTCACTTTTCGACGGTGCACCTTTACCTTTGCCACCGCTGTCAAGTCCATTTCCAGGGTCTTCGAGGCCTTGGGTAAGAGTCTCACGGTATGGATTTGCGGGGGCGGCCGCCCTCGCGAATCACATCCCGAGTG
>JANYDT010000126.1 GCA_025359845.1 Acidimicrobiia bacterium | reverse complement strand
AAGTCGGCGCGCGCGTCGAGAGGGGTGCCGAACCGTTCAATGCGCACGACCCCCAAATGGGGCTCAAGGGTGGTGAAAGGGTAGGCCGCGACCCGCGGGCGGGCCGCGGATACCGTGCTGATCAACGTGGACTTGCCGGCGTTGGGAAAGCCGACGAGGGCCACGTCGGCCATCAGCTTCAGCTCGAGGTCAAACCACTGCTCTTCACCGGTCTCACCCTGTTCAGCGAAGTTGGGCGCCCTTCGCCGGTTGGAGAGGAACCTCGCGTTGCCGCGACCGCCCTGTCCACCCTTCGCCCCCAACCAGCGGTAACCCTCAACCGCGAGATCGGCGACCACGACTCCATCGGGCGAACTCACAATGGTGCCCACCGGGACGGCCACCGTGGCCCCAACTCCGGTGCGACCGTGGCGTTTGCTGCCTGAACCGTGGTTACCGTTGGTAGCCCGCCGATGGGGATGGTCGCGGAATCCCAAGAGCGAGGCCACGTTTCGATCGGCCACCAGCCAGACGTCACCACCGTCACCACCGTCACCACCGTCGGGCCCGCCCTTCGGAACGAATGATTCACGCCGAAACGACACACAGCCGGCACCGCCGTCACCGGCCTTGAGATGAAGTTGCGCTTCGTCGACGAATACTGTCATGTCGTCCTCATGTCGTGCGAGAGTCCCGCGCCGGGGACCCCGTCGACGGGGTTGGGGCGCTAATCAGTGAAAATGTTGATGAGCTTGCGCCCGTTGCGGGCGCCGAACTTGACTCGGCCGTTGGCTAGCGCGAAGAGCGAATCGTCGCCCGCCCTAGCCACGTTTTCGCCCGGATGAAACTGCGTGCCGCGCTGGCGCACCAGGATCGAGCCGGTGGTCACGACAGTTCCGTCGAACACCTTCACCCCGAGGCGCTGTGCGTTGGAGTCACGGCCGTTGCGGGTGGAGCCGCCACCTTTTGTCTTTGACATGGAACTGTTCTCCTACTGCTCGTATGGTCAGGGGCTCAGGGCTACGCGGAAATGGTCGTCACTTCGACCGTCGAATAGCGCTGGCGATGGCCCCACTTGCGACGATTGCGGGCTTTCGACTTGTACATGAAGCCCACGATCTTGGGCCCCTTGGCGATGCCGATGACGCGCCCCGCGACGGATGCGCTCGACAATGCGGTCGGCGCAGAAACGACTCGGTCGCCGTCGACAATTAGAATCGGCGTGAAGCGAACTTCCGCTCCGGCTTCCTCACCCAGCAACTCGACATCGACCCGGTCGCCCTGGCTGACTCGATATTGCTTTCCACCGGTCTTGATGACTGCGTACATAAGGTGAAGAGCTTACACACTAAACGCCCCCTACCGCTCTACAGGGGGGCATCGGCCAGGACTATGCCCCTCCCGGAGCAAGTCGGGCAGATCGACGACATCGACTCGACCAGTCCTTCGGAGATCCGCTTGCGGGTCATCTGGACGAGCCCGAGTTCGGAGATCTCGAACACCTGGGTGCGAGTCTTGTCTCGTGAGAGCGCGTCGCGAAAGCGGCGCACGACCTCGTCGCGGTTGGCTCGAATCTCCATGTCGATGAAGTCAATGACGATGATCCCGCCGATATCACGCAAGCGCAGTTGGCGGGCTATCTCGTCGCCCGCCTCCAAATTGTTGCGAAACACGGTCTCTTCAAGGCTGGTAGTGCCGACGTTCTTGCCGGTGTTGACGTCGATCACGGTGAGCGCCTCCGTCCTCTCGATGATGATCGAACCGCCCGAGGGCAACCACACCTTGCGGTCGAGCGCTTTGTGTAGTTGCTCATGCACCCGATGCGTTTCGAACAAGGAGAGCGGTTCCTGGTGGCGGTCGTGCAACACCACACGGTCGACGATCTCGGGGCTGATGTGCTCGACGTAGGACCGGATTTCGTCGTACAGATCCTTGTCGTCGATGACTATGCCCCGATAGTTCGGGCTCAGTTCCTCGCGAATGATCCGCACCGCCATATCGGGCTCCCGGTACAGCATCTTCGGACCTTTGACCTTTTTGGCCTTCGCTCTGATTTCTTCCCAAATCGATATCAGCAAATCGACGTCGCGACGTAGCTCTTCCGCGGTTGCCCCCTCGGCCGCGGTACGTACGATCAGCCCATGGTTGGGTGGGCGTATCTCGTCGAGAATCAAACGTAAGCGGCGCCGTTCCTCGTCTCCCAGCCGCTTTGAGATGCCGTAGGTTTCACTGTTTGGAATCAACACTACGAAGCGTCCCGGGAGAGAGATCTCCTGCGTGAGGCGAGCGCCCTTCGAACCAATCGGGTTCTTTGACACCTGGCACACGATCGTCTGACCGTTACGCAAGACCTGCTCGATACGTCGCGCGCCGGGTTCGGAGTTCTCAGAATCACCACCGACGGCAACTTCCATATCGGTGGTATCAAAGACCAAATCGCTTCGGTAGAGCACGGCGTTCTTCGGGGTACCGATGTCGACGAAAGCAGCTTCCATGCCCGGTAACACGTTTTGGACCCGACCGACGTACACGTTCCCGTGGATCTGGGCGACGTTGTCCGCGGGGTGACTTACATAGTGTTCAATCAGGGAGCGACCCTCGAGGACGGCGATGTGGGTGGCATCGGGGCGGACGTGGACGCACATGAGATAGCGCCCCACCGGTCGGCCTTTACGTTCCTTTCCGCGGGCACCTCCACGACTCCGAGAGGCGGGAGTCACGGTCGCTACGACCGCCTCGGGACCGGTGGCCACTCCTTCCATAGGGCTGTCGGGCAGGTCGTCAGGGCGGCGGTCTTCTTCCGTTGGCGACGCTTCAACACGTCGGTCAAACCCTTCGGGCGCGGGGTCGGTCGGTCGTTGCGGGTTGGATCGGGCACCGCGAG
>JANYDT010000204.1 GCA_025359845.1 Acidimicrobiia bacterium | reverse complement strand
CGCGACATCTCGCTCTACATCAACTCGCCCGGCGGGTCGGTCTACGCCGGCATGGCCATCTACGACACGATGCAATTTGTCCGCCCCGACATCATCACGATCTGCATGGGCATGGCCGCGTCGATGGGCCAGTTCCTGCTGTGCGCCGGGGCGAAGGGCAAGCGCCACTCGCTGCCCCACGGCCGCATCCTCATGCATCAGCCGCTCGGTCAGATGCAGGGCGTGGCCAGCGATATCAAGATCCACGCCGAACAGATTTTGAAGACGAAGCGCGAGATGGCCGAACTGATCAGCCACCACACCGGTCAGTCGGTCGAGACGATCTCGGCCGACTCCGATCGCGACCGTTGGTTCACGCCCCAAGAGGCGCTCGAGTACGGAATGATCGACAAGATCGTCGAACGGGTGGGCGAGTAGCCGTTACGACGCGCTGAGAATCGCTTCGGCGGCGCGCGATCCTGAAAGCAACGCGCCGTTGATCGACGCCGACTCGCGATGATCGCCGGCCACGAAAAGGTGGTCGCGAACGGTTACGGGTTTCGGCGCGACATGTTTCTGCGAAGGCTGGGCGTGTTCGATGCGGTACGTTCGAAGCGGCTGCCAGCGGTCGACGGGACTGCCGAACCAAGTGCGGAGCTGTTTGCGGGCCGCCACTTCGACGACGCGCTGGGCCGCTTCATCGAGTCCGAACTCGTCGAAATCACCGAGCACGGTGGCGGATACGAGATGGCTCCCGACCGGGGCGAGCGCGGGTGAGAGGCTGCTCGGAACGCATACATTGTTTACCGGACCGCTGCTGCGGCCGTTGCCGTTCAACACGAGGATGGGTTCGGTGAGGGGCGTTTCGGGGGCCGAGTAGTAGATGCACATGGCCGACTGAGAACCCGGATCGACGGTGGCATCGTTGAGTAATCGGGCGGCCCGGGGGCTGTCGGTGGCCACTACGACAGCCTCGGCGCGCACCGTGTGGGTCCACGTGCCGTTCCCCGCCACAACGCTGGTGCCGTCGGCCGCGACCTCGGTGACCGGAGTGAGGAGGCGAATCGAGCCCGCGGGTAGCCCAGCGGCCAGCTGATCGGGTATGGCCTGCATGCCCCGGGCCGGTATGGCGCTGTCGCCTTCGGCGAGCATGCGGTACACGAACTCGAAGACGCGAGACGAAGCGCCCAAATCGGGGTCGAGAGAGATTCCGGCGAACAGCGGCCCGAGAAATCGTTCGACCGCGGTCGGGGAAAAGTTGAGTTCCTCGAAGCGCAGTTCCGTTGACGTCTCAGGCCGAGCCCACAGCTCGTCGAGAGTTGACTTGCCCACCGCTCGGCGCAGCGCGGCCAAGCGCATCTTGTCGCTCATCGACCCGATCGGGGCGCGAGCGGTGCTGATGATGTTGCTCGGCGCCCGCCACGGGTCGACCACGCGGTGTCGGTCCTTGCCGATCTGCACCAACGCGCCGGGCGTGAACGCCTTCAGGTCAAGGGCGCCATAGTCGAGGACCCGCTGTGCTTCGGGGTAGGCGGTCAGCAGAACTTGGAAGCCGCGGTCGAGCACGAATCCTTCAACGAGGTCGCTTCTCACTCGTCCTCCGACGCCATCGCTGGCTTCAAGGATCAACGGTTCGCGCCCGGCGGCGTGCAGGGCGCGCGCACAGGCGAGGCCCGCTAGCCCGGCACCGACGATGACGACGTCGGCCTTGTCGGGAAGATTGTGCATTTCAGGCATGAGTGTCCAGGATCGATCGGAGGGCGGTGGAGAGGTCGGGTTGAAGAAAATCGAACCCGTGGCTGAGCAACTGGCGGGGCACGACGCGGGCCGATGCCAGGAGCATTTCCTGAACCATCTCCGCCGAGAAGAGGGCTTTCACCGCGAATAGGGGAGTGGGCAACACGGTGGGGCGGTGGACGGCCGCTCCGAGCGCTTTGGTGAACTCGGCGTTGGTGACCGGGTTGGGTGCCGTCAGATTCACCGGTCCCCGCATCGCCGCGTTGTCGATGACAAAGCGGATCGCTCGCACCTCGTCGGCGAGGCTGATCCACGACTGGAACTGGCGGCCCGTCCCGAAACGACCGCCGGCGCCGAGTTTGAAGGGCAACAGTTGCTTCTTGAGCGCACCGCCCTTGGTCGAAAGGACGATCCCGGTACGCAGATGCACGACCCGTACCGAGCCTCGTTCGGCCGCCGCGGTCGACGCTTCCCACTGCGCCACGACGTCGGCGAGGAATCCCGAGCCCGCACCCGTGGTCTCGTCGAGAATCTCGTCGCCCCGATCGCCGTAGAAACCGATGGCCGAGCCGCTCGCTAACACTGTCGGAGGTCGATCGAGCGTGGCGATCGTTTCGGCCAGGAGCGTCGTGGCGACGACTCGGCTGTCGAGGACGTCGCGCTTGTGAGCCGCAGTCCATCGGTGATCGGCGATGCCGGCGCCGGCGAGATGAACAACGGCATTGACTCCTTCGAAGGCGACTCGGTCGATTCGGCGGGCGGCCAAGTCCCAAGTGCTTGATCCGGCTTCGCCGGTGCCACGCGCCAGTCGTACCACTTCGTGGTGATCGGATTCGAGGGCAGCGATGAGCGCGGTCCCGATGAGGCCGTGGGATCCGGTGACGGCGACACGCATAAGGTTGCAGGCTAAACCTTCTGCGGCGATACGAAACGCGATCGGCGCGGTGGTTCGGCGATGGGTGGCGCCCCCGGCAGGGTTCGAACCTGCGGCCAGTCGCTTAGAAGGCGACTGCTCTATCCACTGAGCTACAGGGGCAACGGCTCTATCTTCGCGCCGGCCCGGGCCCATCGCAGTCTCGATATCCTTTTGCCGCCAGAACTTGCATGACCGCGTCGACGAGTTGACGGGCGACGATCGGATCGGCCGCGGCTTCGGCCAGCCCGGTCACTATCGGTTCGACATCCTTTTCTTCGTCAAACAGCAGCAGATCGGCGCCGGCGGCCAGCGCGTGGACGGCCGCGTCAGGCGTCGAATAGCGGGCGCTGATGGGCAACATCGACAATGCGTCGGTCACTATCAGGCCGCGGAATCCGAGTTCGTTGCGCAGGACCCCGGTAATCAACGAAGGCGAGACCGTGGCCGGCAAGTCGTCGGTTCCGGGCACGCGCAGGTGACCGACCATGACGCCCACGTCGATACGCCGAGGGATGGCCAGAAACGGAAGGAGGTCAGCACCCCGCAACACATCCAAGGGGGGAGTATCGGGCTGAAGCATGTGGGAGTCGCCAGTGGCGCTTCCGTGGCCGGGAAAGTGTTTCAGTACGGGGAACACGCCTCCGTCGATCATCCCTTGGGCGAAGGCGGTGGCGTAGGCGATCGTTTTGTCGGCGTCCTCCGAGAACGAACGGGTCCCGATTGAGTTGTCGGCGTCGGTAAGGTCGACATCAGGGGCGAGGTTCATGGTGAGCCCGAGGGCGCGCATTTTGAGGGCGTGGTCTCGTGCGAGCACCCGAACGCGTGCCGTAGTGAGGGTCGCCGCCATGCGGCGAGCGGACGGCAGAACCCCGAGCACGTTGCGCAAACGTTGGGCTCGACCCCCTTCCTCGTCGGCGGCCAGAATGGGCGGCGGGTCGGCGAGCGTACGAAGGGTTTGCAAATCGGGGCCCATCGTAAGGCTGGCGCCTCGGATCAGGAGGCCGCCGATCTGCAGGTTCGAAACCCATGATCGGGCCGGGCCGAGATCGGAGGATTGCACGGCGATCATAAGAATTTGGGCCGCCTGGCGGCGTAACGGCCAGGCTTCGATGTCTTGGCGGTGCACACACGCCAACGTCGGTCGAGCCGTCGTGTGTGTGGTGGGTGGGTCGGGCGCCGAACGGGAAGGGATGCGACCCTTTGCTCGAGGCTGGCCAAGGGCGCTCCGGTCCCCCGCGATCGCCGCCAACAAGGCGAGCATCACGCCAAGAGATGTCCCTCGAAGCGTCCGGCGGCTCACTTGTTCATCCTAACGGCAGCTCCCTCCAGTACCGTGTCGAGCGCAAGAGGCCCTTCCCCAGGGCGACCGCTTCGACCCGTGACTGATCCGCAGGCTTCGGCCCCCTCCGTCCTTTCCATGCCCGTCGTGACCGCGGGTCGCGGACGGCCGCGGCTCGCGCTCGCTCTTGTGGTGACGATCATGGGGTCGCTCCTCATCACCGCCGACCCTGGTAGCGCGGCCCGGCGAAGGTCGACCCCGGCTCGAGTTCGGCGCAGCGCGCCGTTGAGCGCTTCGAAATTGGCTCGATTGCAGGTCCGCAAGAAGCAGGTCGCAGTCGCGGCCCGAGTGAACGCGTTGAAGGCTTCCAACAACAAGGTCGTAGCCGCCCTGCGGGTTCTGAACACGAACGTCAGGGCTACGTCCGTGCGCCTCGACGCGGCACGGCGCCAGGCGACGCGTGCGTCCACCGACGCGTTATCGGCCCGTGCCAAGGAACGCAAGATCGGCCGTGACATTGCGACCCGCGAGACGCAGCGGTTGGGGGCGGCCGTTGACCTTTATGTCGGTGGTCCGAGCGCTCGGCTGAGTGGGACCTTGGGTTCCGTTGACTTAAAGGAGTCGACCGACCGCGAGGTGCTAACCGATCTCGCGTTGAACAATGCGGCCGATGAGTTGGATCGATTCAATCAGCTGCAGGAAGACTTGATCATCACCCGGCGGTCGGCCGATCGGTTCGAAGCGCTGGCCACGCAACGGCGCACGCAGGTCGCCGGCCGGTTGATTGACTTGCAGGCGGCCACCAAACAGCAACAGCTCGTGGGGGCGGCCACCGAAGCGCGCATCGAAGCGGCGGCGGCCGAGTCGGCGGCGTTGTCGAGCATTGACCAGAAACTCTCGGCCAAGATCCTCGGTGAAGATGCGGCCACTCTTGCGGAATTGCGCAAGATTCGCTTACCGGCCGGAGGCGGACGGCTGGTTATTCCCAGGGACGTGCCGACCGGCGCATCCGGGGGCACACACGGCATTCGGGTGGCTACGAGTCTTCAAGGAAATCTCGTCCGGTTGCTCGCCGCTGCGCAGGCCGACGGAATAATCCTGTCGGGAGGAGGGTACCGGAGTCCGACCGCACAGGTCGCGTTGCGGGCCGCCCACTGTGGTTCTGGCAGCTTCGCGATCTATCAGATGGCGGCCTCGGCCTGTCATCCACCGACGGCCCGTCCGGGCCAGTCGATGCACGAGCAAGGCCTGGCCATCGATTTCACGCAGAACGGCTCGACTCTCACCAGGGGTAGCTCTGGATACCGCTGGCTCAAGGGGAACGCGGCCAAGTACGGGCTGTTCAACCTGCCCTCCGAGGCGTGGCACTGGTCGGTCAACGGGCGGTAGCGCCGCTGCCGACTGACTGCTGGTCGGGGCCCTCGGCTTGTCGCTCGGGGGCTGTCCCTCGGGCTCCGTCTCGCGCTGGTCGCCCCCTATGGTGCTCGTGCTGGTCGTCCCTTCTTCGGCTAATCGCCTCCGGCGGTCGGGCGTTGGCGGTCGACTTTGCGAGCACCTTGTCGGGATTTGGCTTCGAGGCGGCGGGCCTTAGCCGCCCTGCTGGGCTTTGTCGGGCGCCTCGGCTTCTCGACCCGCAGCGCCTCGGTGAGCTGCGCCCTTAAGCGGTCCTCGGCGTACTGGCGGTTGCGGGCCTGCGACCGGGTGTCGGAGGCGACGACCCGAACGACGGAACCGAGCTTGGCAAGAATCCGTTGTCGTTGCGTATCGCTCAGCGAGGGGCTCGCTTCGACATCGAAGGTGACCTCAGCGCGCGTGTTCGAAGTATTGGCGTGCTGGCCGCCCGGACCCCCCGACGACGAATACTGCCAGCGCAGCTCCGCCGTGGGGATGACGAGCGACCTCGTAACCCGCAGCCCCGCGGGCCCGGTCGGTCCGGCTGGTTCTGTCGCCCTAGGGCTTGGCGCGGTGTTCATTCGTCAGAGCGTAGAGAAACCGGCCCGCATCGTGGGAGGAGTATTGCTACGCTGGGATCATCTCATGGTGGTCGTAGCTCAGTTGGTAGAGCGCCAGGTTGTGATCCTGGATGTCGCGGGTTCGAGTCCCGTCGGTCACCCCATGTCGGCCCTGGCCGAGGCGTTCGCTCGTCTCGGCTAGAGTCCCCGACTTCTTGCGCCTCTAGCTCAACGGCAGAGCAACGGACTCTTAATCCGCAGGTTCTGGGTTCGAATCCCAGGGGGCGCACAAGGAAGTGGCTGGCCGCAGGCAGTGTGTGGAGTGATCTCGTGATTGTCCTGGGCGGCGGCTACCGCGGTAAACC
>JANYDT010000203.1 GCA_025359845.1 Acidimicrobiia bacterium | reverse complement strand
CACCGCGGGACCTTCGGCGTGCCCGGATCATCTGAAGAAAGGATCTGCACGTGGCACAGCAGACGACCGTCACCCTGGTCGACGATATCGACGGTAGCGAGGCCGACGAACAGATCGAGTTCGCCGTCGACGGCCGCACCTACGAGATCGATCTGTCGGCCGCCAATGTCGCGAGATTGCGCGACGCGCTCAGCCCGTTCGTTTCCGCGGCCCGCCGTACCGGTGGCCGTCGCAGCTCAGCCGGTAGTGCCGCGCCGGCGCGGCCCACCACCGACCGGCCTGGGCCCAGCTGCCACCTGGCGTCCTGCGCCCAGCACGCTTCCCACTGGTCCTTGTCGCGACGCACCACAGCATCGGCGTAGCGATGCACCAACGCGGCGATGGCCTCGCGGGCCGTCAGCTCATCAGTCGGGCTCATCGCTTCACCTCGATCCCGAGCGAGCGGGGAGCGGTGACGCGGTCGTGGTAGTCCACTTCCGTTCCACCAGGCTGTCGCCGATGTCGAGGAACGTCATGCCCTCGGACTTCCACACGCAGCCGACGAACTGCTCCCCGAACGTGGAGGAGCTGGTGACGGTCGCCGACGTCAGCCCGCGAACCGCCACGCCCTTGAAGTTCGTCCGGAAGCCGTCGGGCTTCACAACCAGGTCGGGCCATTTCACCAACCCGTTCGCGAAGTACCCGCGGATGGCCGCCCACCCTTCGTACCGGCCGCCGATGATGTCGTACCGCACACCATCGGGATGGAAGGGGGCCGGAGCATCGGCACGGCGGCTGCTCCAAGCGCCGAACAGCTCCTCGGCCAAATCGATTCTCGAATCACGGCTCATGTGGCTCCTGACAGTATCGGGTGGCTGTGCCCATGGACCACGCCATTTCGCCGGCGTCGTCGCCCATGGTGAAGTAGTACCCGTCGGTCCAGTAGGGCTCCCGTCAATCTGCGGTCGTTCAACCCACCGAACGGGCGGCGGCCCGGGAGTGCACCGGCGATGTCGCGTGGATTCCTCGTGGTCAGTCGGCGACGGTGACGTCGACCCAGCTGCCATGGAAGCCGAAGGGAACGCGTGGGAGGTGGATCGCCGCGATCGGATCGTCACTCATGGTCGCGGCGTCGTAGATGACGCACTCGCTACTTTCTGAATGGGCGTCGTACACGTAGGTGAGGAGATAGCCGTCGTCTTCGGCTGTTGCTCGGGCGGCCGGTACGAACACGGCTTCGCCGGGCTGACGGCCGCGGCCCACGGTGATTGATGAGCGAGCACCCGATTGTTGGTCGTACTTGAGCAGCATGCCTATCGTATCCTTGGCGTTCGCCAAGCTGACACCGACATCGAAGCCCGTGAGATAGCCGTACCGGTGCTCTTGTCCGATGCGAGCATCGGGAACACGCGGGAAGTCCGCGGGCTGATCGTCGATCTGGCGTTCGGTGACCGAGCCCATTTTGGTATCGATCGTCCATCGGTACAGCATCGGGCTCGGAAAATCCATCGGACCGTCGCGCCAGACGTGGCTCATTCGCGAAACGTCGAGCACGATCTTGTCGCCGTCCTCATAAGCATTCAGGGGGTGGAACACATAGCACGGATTGATGTCGTACCAGACGACCGATGCGTCGTTTCCATTGCGGGGCATCACGCCAAGACGGGCCGGGTAGTTGTCGTCCCAATGGATCGGCATTTCGCCCTTCAAGGCCAGATCCATGTCGAACACGGCCGGAAGGTCCATGAAGATGATGAAGTTTTGCGTGACGTTGAAGTCATGCATCATCGTGGGCCCGCCGACGGTGATCTCTTCGCGCTGCACGAGTCGACCGTCGGCCGAGACGCGAAGGTAGGTGAGGTACGGCGCCATGGCCGAGTAGCCGAACGCCAGCAACTCGCCGGTGACCGGGCAGATCTTGGGATGGGCGGTGAACGATCCGGTCAGTTTGCCGCCGAAGTCCGTAGGCCCGACCGTATCGAGCTGGCCGTCGAGCACGTAGGGGAAATGGCCCTCCTCCAGGGCGAGGATCTTACCGGCGTGGCCGACAACATGGGTGTTGGCCTTTGACGACGCCATATCGAGCGCGACTTCGAGATCCAAGATGTTGAGCTGTGGGTTGGCGATGAAGGGGGTCTTCACATAGCGATTGCGGTACCACTCAGCCTTACCTTCACGGAGCCGTACGCCGTGGATCATGCCGTCGCCGAAGAACGGATGGTCGCTCATACCCGTGAACGGGTTCGCCCCGTTACGCAAATAGCGGCCATTGAGCTCCGGCGGGATCGCTCCCGAGACGCGAAGTCCGGTGATGGTCAGTTCGTCGTGGACGGGAGCCCCGTTGCCCTGCAGATGAGCGGGGCGAGAAAGGTTTTCGGTCGTTGACATGGTGTCCCTCGGTCCGGTCGGTAGTGCTCGATTTCGATGACATCCGGAAACACCAGCCCCTCGAGAAAGCGACCGAGTGCGCCTCAGCATCCGGGTCGACGCGACGATCGGGGTTGGGGCCTTGTGACCGATGCCATGCTAATTTACCAAGCCGTAAGTTGTGTCGTCAAGTGGCAACCGTACTACCGCCGACGGAGTCTCCGCCCGATCGCCCGGCTATCTTGCGATCGGTGTCGGCCCGCCACTGCCGGCGAACTCCGGGTTTGCCTCATGGCCGAGGAAGACTCGGCCCAATTCGGCGTAGAGGGGGTGTGCGACCCAACGGTGCGTCGCACACCCGTGCGCATCACGCAGCTTCCGTTCGAGGGGGTTGTCCATGCGGATGGCGCTCGTCCCGGCTGCGTTGTGGATGGAATCGACGACGTGCATCGACGCGTTGGCCGCGTGGGTACAGGCCAGACGGGCGATCTGCGTCGCCTTTGCCGATGGCGCCTCACGGCCGTTGCACAGTTCGTTCTCGACCTGCCCTATCGCCTCGAACAGGAACGCGCGCGCGGCCCGCAGATTGGCCTCGCCTTCGCCCATCCGGAGGTGGGCGAGCGGGCGGTCGCGCAGCAACACACTGGAGAGCATGGGCGTCTTTGTGTTCGCCAGTTCGACGAACGCGTCGAGTGCCCCGCGTGCAACCCCTATCGCCACTGCAGCCTTGTTGTACGCCAGTCGCAACGGCACCGGAATGCGGTACACCGGATTGTCGTAGAGAGCCGGCAGGCTCACGAGATCGACGCCGGCGAAACGAGCGGGAACCAGGCCACCCGTGGTGATCACGTCGTGGCTCCCGGACCCCCGCAGACCCGACACGTCCCACGTGTCCTGGATCTCCCACTCGTTCCTGTGGAGCATCCACAGCTTCACGACAGGCGCGCCGTTGACGATCTTCACCGCGTCGTTCTCGAACACCGGCGCGACCATGAAGCACCACGTGGCGTTATGACATCCGCTGATGAAGGTGGCCTGGCCCCACACCCGATAGCTGCCATCGATCTGAGCCACTGCTCTCGACGGCCGCGTCCCGGGGCCTCCTCCTCCGCACATCACCACCCGCGGATCATCGAGGTAGACCTCTCGCGCCAGCTCCCTTTCCATCCCGCCCGCAGCCATGGCGTTGATCTCGGAGCCGAGCATAACGTTCCAACCCACGGAGGCGTCGATGGCGGAGATCGCTTCGAGCACCTCGATCGTCTCACCCACGGACGCGTCTTCGCCGCCCAATTCCCGTGGGATCGTGAACCGGAAGAAGCCCTTGTCGATCAACGCGTCGATGACCCACATCGGACAGCGTCGCAGCAGTTGCGCCTCGTCGCCCGCCTTGCGAATCTCATCCGCAAGCTCGCTAACGCGCTCCAGCAATGAGCCCCGCGGCGCCACGAGCGATCCCGGGGAAGACGCACCGTTGAGCCCGAAATCTCCCACTTCGGTCAGCCCCTGACGCCGGGCGAGCGGGCCCACATGAGGCTGCCGTCGAAGCTGAGCTTGTAGTCGGGCGTGAACTCGATGATGACGCGGTGCGGTGAATCGAGGAACGACTGGAACACGCTCGCCGCTTGCTCATTGCCGGAATTGATGTACCGCGAGAACTCTGGATAGAACCAGTCCTTGGTTTCGCGATCGTCATGCACGACACAGTTGCCCTTGTACGTAACTGTCTTGCCACTACCGATCGCCGAGCCGCTGCCGTTGATGCATACAGACGCGCGCGGAAAGCGCTTGATCGCGTTGATGCGTTTGCGGCGCTCCGCCGCCGTCATCCAGATCTTGCCGTCTTTTGGCAAATAAGCGTGGACGACCCCGAAAGCTTCGCCGAGTTGGTTCGTCCACATGAACACGCATTCGCGTTGGGTTTTCAGGAGCTTCTGCTCGAGTTCTTCGGAAAGTCCGCACTCAGTCAGGTCTTCGTAATCGCTATCCATGGTTGAGGAGTATGACTCGCAAGCGCGCTCGGCGCTGACTTCACCCCGGCTCATCATCAGTTGGGCCGCTTCGATGGAGACCCGGAAAGCCCCGACCAGAGCAGTTCCGCGAGCTGCTCGGCAAGCTGTTCGGCGGGCTGATCCGACCCGGTGATCCACCACAGGGAGACGAGGTTCAGCAAGCCAACAATGGCGTAGGACCACGCCACGGCAACGGACGGGTCGAGACCTTCCCTCGTTCGCCACGCCGCGAGCTGCGCGGCCAACGGCGAGACGGATCGCTCGGCGAGGTAGAGCGTGCGCTGCGGCATATCCTCGGAAGCCCCACCGGTGACGAAGAGAAAGAGCTCCCGATGCTCCGAGAGCGTCTCGAGGTTGGAGCGGACAAGGGCGACGAGGCGGGTACGTCCGTTGCGGCGCTTCCCGATCGCCATTGTCGCGGCTTCGATGAGCCGATCGGCCAATCGTTGCGCCAAAGCGTCGGCGACGTTGGTGCGCTTACCGACGCGCGCGTACACGATCGGCTTCGTCACGCCGGCTTCATGGGCCATCGCGTCGATCGTGACACCTGCGCCGTCGCGACGGATCGCCCGCTCGGCGGCATCGAGCAACTGCTCGCGGTCGGCGACCGGCTGTCCGCCCGGGGGGCGACCGGGTCGTCGGCGGACTCGATTGGTCATCGCCTCATTGTGCCCGACATAGCGCCCCCTCGGATCGTTCTTGAGTCATGACACGCGCTCGCTTCGGAGTTACGATGCCCTGGTATTTACCATCGGTAGGATATTCGTCGAGCCCGGAGACCCATATGCACGAGCTGTTCAACTTGTCCGACGATGTCGCCGTCGTCACGGGCGCCGGTCGCGGCATCGGTGAGGGCATCGCCACGACATTGGCCGACGCGGGCGCAGCCGTCGTGTGCGCGGCTCGGCGCCTCGACGAGATCGAACGGGTTGCGGCGGGGATTCGGGCGCGGGGTGGCAAAGCCATTGCAGTCGCCACCGACGTGACCGACAACAGCGCCGTCGAGGCGCTCGCCGCCGCAGCGGTGCGCGAGTTCGGTCACCTCGACATCTGGGTCAACAACGCTGGCGGCTCGCCGATCCAGACGCCGCTGACCGAGCTCGACCGGCCGAATGGGAGGCGACTCTGCGACTCAACCTGACAGCGGTGTGGGTGGGCACGAACACGGCGGCGCGGCACATGCGCGATGGGGGTCGGGTGGTGAACATCTCGTCTCGGGCCGCGGTCATGACGGTGCCCGGAAGCGGTCACTACGCGGCCGCAAAGGCGGGAGTCAACTCGCTGACGGTCACGTTCGCCAAAGAGCTCGGACCGCGCATCAGGGTCAACTGCGTCATGCCGGGCGCCGTGCCGACCGAGATCATGATGACGGCCATGCGTCTCGACGACGCCGACCTGGCGACCCTCGAGCGCCGGCTCCGCCTACCGATGCGGCGCCTCGGCACGCCCGAAGATCTCGGAGCGGCGGTTCTGTACTTCGTGTCGCCGGCATCGAGCTGGGTGACCGGCCAGGTCCTGTCCGTCGATGGAGGTATGTGATGACAAATGCGCAGAAGAACCGAAAGGTCGTGCTCATAAGGAGACCGCACGGCATGCCGCTCGACACCGATTTCGACGTGGTCGACGAGACGGTGGAGCCGCCGCCGGCCGGTGGCGTGCTCGTCCAGGTCGACGTGCTGTCGATTGACGCGTTCATCCGGACGGTGCTCGACGAAGGCAGCTATCACGCGACGGCCGGCATCGGCCACGCCGTCACCGCGCTCGGCGTGGGACGCGTGATCGAGAGCAACGCGGAAGGGCTCGAGGCGGGTGACCATGTCTTCGGACCCCTCGGCGCGCAGACGGTCGCCAGCCTGCCCGGTCCGGCTTTGCGCAAGCTCGATGTGCGCTACCTCGCGCCTACCGCATACCTAGGCGCGCTCGGCCTTACGACGGGGCTCACCGCGTACTTCGGGATCTTCGAGGTGGGCGCCGTGACGACCGGCGACACCGTGGTGGTGTCGGGCGCGGCCGGTGCCGTGGGCTCGATGGCCGGCCAGCTGGCGCGCTTGGCCGGGGCCTCGCGCGTGATCGGCATTGCCGGGGGGCCGGGCAAGGTCGGTTACCTGGTGGACGACCTCGGCTTCGACGCGGCGATCGACTACAAGTACGAGGACCTCGAAGCGCGCCTTCGCGAACTGGCACCGGGTGGGGTCGATGTCTTCTACGACAACGTCGGTGGCGACATCCTCGATGCCGTCCTTATGCAGATCGTCGAGGGCTCACGGGTCGTGATCTGCGGGGCGATCTCGCAGTACCAGCACATGGACCAGGTGCGCGGGCCCCGCAACTACCTCAAGCTGGCAGAGCGTCACGCCCGTATGGAGGGCTTCGCCGTAACCCATTTCCAGGCGCAGTTCCCGCGGGCCGAGGCGGCCCTTGCCGGCTGGCTTGCGAGCGGGCAGCTGGTGATGCGAGAGCATTACGAATGCGGAGTCGAGAACTTCCCTGCGACCCTGCGCTTGCTGCTCACAGGCGGGCATCAGGGCAAGCTGCTGCTCCGGATGGCCCCGACGGATGTCTGACGCATCGCGGCGGCCGGCGCGTGACCACCGAAGAAGATGTCCGTGCCCTCGTCGGACGGCGCTTCCCCGGTGGTCATTACCGAATCGCGCACTGGGAGATCCGGTCCTCTTGTTCCACACACCGATCCTCGGCGCCGGTACGTCCATAGCTGAGCTGTTCGTTCCGGCTGGGGCAGGGGCGGCAGCCACCAGTCGGCGATCTGCGCGGCCATGCGCACGGCGTACTTCTTGGTGAGCTCGTCGGCGTCGTCGGGAACGGCCTGCGCGTTGGTGGACACGAGGGTAGAGGCTCCCTGGACGGGGTCCACCCAATCCAGCCTGAGGGCCTCGATGACCGACCCGAAGGCGGGCTGGCTGCTTCGTGGTGCTCGCTGGTCTGGTGAGCCATGAACGCGAGGGAGCCTTCGAACGACAGAAGCGTGTGGTAGCACCGCGGTTCTGCACCACGCCAATAGCCATAGGCGCGCATGTGACTCTGGAAATCGACGCCCTGCTGGCCACGTAGATGCGCAGCGCTTCGGCGTCCTACATCAATGCGCCACTCGGCGCCGGCCGTTGGCGAACAAATCCGTGCGCCGACTTACCCAGGCCACGTCCTCGTAACGGGTGAGCACGTACATGCCCTTGGCCGCCAGGTCCGACGTGGACGAGGCCACGGTCGTCCACCCACACGCCGAGGTGGTATGCGCGCCGATAATCAATCATCGGGCGAGGATTGTGACACCCGAGACATCGTCGGACACCGTGAACACGTCTTCGGCTAAGAACCTCTGTGGACAACTTGCACCTCCGGGGCGATGACCCCGACCATGCCATGAAAAACTAACCGCTGAGTCAATTCTTCGAACAGAGGGGCGGTATGTACGACGACGAACGGGCCATCCGGCGGTGCCTGCACCGGTACTGCCGTGGCATTGGATGCGGCGGCCCAGGCTGAAGTAGCTGAGCACGAGATCGGAAGCGGCGACCTCACAGGGGTTACATTGCAGAGCCACGACGGAAGTGGCACACGAAACCATTACCCACTAACCGGCCGCCGAACGTGCGGGCTAGACAACACAGGGAGAAATCATCATGGGGAATCGGCTCGAAGGCAAAGTGGCCGTCATCACGGGCGGTGCCAGCGGCATCGGTGAAGGAACGGTTCGGCGCTTCGTAGAAGAGGGTGCACGCGTCGTGATCGCCGACCTCCAGGACAGCGCGGGCGTTGCGCTGTGTGCAGAGTTGGGAGTGAGCACCCGGTTCGTCCACACCGACGTGACGCGAGAAGCCGACGTTGCCGCGGCAATCGACCTGGCCGTGGCCGAGTTCGGCCGGCTCGACATCATGTTCAACAACGCGGGCATCGTGGGGGCCGTCGGCCCGATCAGCGACACCGCCGCCGACGCGTGGAACCGCAGCGTGGCAGTGCTCCTCAATGGTGCGTTCCACGGCATGAAGCACGCCGCAAGGGTCATGGTGCCGCAGCGTTCTGGCGTCATACTCAGCACCGCCAGCACCGCCGGCGTCATGGGCGGCCTGGGACCGCACGCCTACACCGCGTGCAAGCACGCCATCATCGGGCTCACCAAGTCCGTCGCCTCAGAACTCGGCTCCAGTGGCATCCGCGTGAACGCCATCGCCCCCGGCAACACGGCCACAGCGATGACCGCCGCCGTCATCACGGGCGACCACACCGACCTGGCGACCACTAACAGGCAGATCGCGGCGACGTCACCGTTGGGCATCTCCGGTCAGCCCAGCGACATCGCCAACGCGGCGCTGTACCTCGCCAGCGACGAGGCCCGCTACGTCAGCGGCCACACGCTGGTGGTGGATGCGGGCCAGACCACCAACGGCGGTTCGGCCCGCTTCCACCAGTCGAGGTCGGCCTTGGTCGAAGAAGCCGGACGGCGCACACCCACCGGAGCCTGAACGCGGCTGATGGGTGGGTAAAAGCGGGCACGGCATCAGATCGAGCGCCGGTCCTTCCCAGTAGGGCGATCCGCTCGCCGGCCTTGACGCCGTATGCCCGAAGGACGTGGATGAGCCGGTTCACCCGCTCATCGAGCTCGAGCCAGGAAGTCGACCCGAGCTCGTCGACAAGTGCGGGGAAGTCGGTCCGGTGATGGGCAAGGAGAAGACGGGGCCAGGGCTGATGTTCTCGGGGTGGGCAGGCGGAGTCAATTCGGCGCTCTCGTCAGCTGGAGGGGTTCACGAGCACCTTGGTCTGCGTCGAGGATCCTCCGGCCAGGTCGGCCAGGGCGTCGCCCAACGACGCCAGCGATACCGTGGACGAGTGCAACGGGTCCAGCTGCATCCGGCCGTCGGCGATCATGCCCATCGCGAGGTCGAACTCCTCATGGGTGTACGCAAGCGATGCCGTCACCATGATCTCCTTCACCAGCCACACCCCGGGCGTGATGGAGGCATCGGTGTCGGACAGACCGATGAGGCACATGGACCCACCGCGCCGCGCCAGTCCCACGGCCGCCTGGATCGCCGGGGCGCGGCCCACACACTCGTATACGATGTCGGCCCCGAGTCCATTGGTCTGTTCGCGGACCAGAGCTTCGGCCTCCGCTCCCGGGGCCACGACGAAGGTGGCGCCCAGCGACCGCGCCAGTGACTGACGCTGCATGCTCGGTTCGATGACGATGACCTGGCCCGCCCCGGCCGCCTTCACCCACTGCATGGTGGTGAGCCCTATGGGCCCGGCCCCCTGCACAACGGCGAGGTCGCCGAGACGGATGCCACTGCGGCGCACGGCGTGGAAGGCCACGGTGGCCGGTTCCACCTGCGCGGCCTGGGTGTCGGACAACGACGCGTGAGCCCTGACTACCCGGTCGGCGTTCACCGACAGACGGGGCGCGAAACCGCCGTGGCGGGAGTCGTGAACATCGCGTCCGGTGGCGGCCAGGAACACGATGCTGCAGTGCCCGGCCTGCCCGGCGCGGCACGCCGCGCACCGTCCGCACGGCGGCGGGACGGCCACCACGACCCGATCGCCCTCGGCGACGTTGCGCACCCCGGTACCGGCAGCCGACACGGTCCCGACCCACTCATGGCCGCAGATGGCCGGGTTGTAGTGCGCCCCGGACTGGTAGGCGTGGATGTCCGTGCCGCAGATCCCGCAGAGGGTGATGTCCACCACGATGCCCCCGGGCGACGGCACGGGCTCGGGGACCTCGATGATCTCGAGACGGTGTTGACCGGTGATGACGGCAGCGTGCATGGGAGCAACATAGGCGATCGAAACGTGGAATTCATCGGCCGATCAATTATGGTGCTCGCATGGTGTTCGACCCTCTCGTGGTGATGCCCCGGCTCGCATCGGCCCCGGGGTCACACCCACTCACCCCGTTGCCATCTTGTGGGCGTGCCCGAACGACAGGACTTCAACCTGGAGAGCCTCAAGGGTCTGCGTTCCCCCCGGGGGTGACCGCAGCCCCATGGACCCCTATGCCAACGACCAACCGCACACCGACGGAGACGCGCACTCATGATCATCATTGCCGATACTCAACCCGCCCCCTCATCGGACGGCCCCGAACCGAAGGACAACCACCGTGGCCCCCACTGCTGAACCAGGTCTTGCCCGTTCACCCGGCATCTCCTACCAACAACTGCTCGACACCGACACCCACCAGGTGCCGGCGGTGCTCCGCCTGGAATCGACGCGCGACGGCGGCAGTGCCGACATCGCCAAGGAGCGCTACACGTCGCGCGCCTGGCACCTGCTCGAGATCGACCGTCTCTGGAAGCGGGTGTGGCAGTTCGCCTGCCGCGAAGAGGAGATCCCGATGGCCGGCGACTACGTCATCTACGAGATCGCCGGGCTGTCGTTCATCGTGATCCGCCAACTGGACGGCTCGATCAAGAGCTACCCCAACGCGTGCCTACATCGCGGCCGCCAGCTGAAGGACTACGCCGGACGATGCACTGAGTTGCGGTGCTCGTTCCACTCGTTCGCGTGGTCGCTCGACGGTGAACTCACGAGCGTGCCGGCCCGTTGGGACTTCCCGCACATCGACGAAGAAGCGTTCCGGCTCCCCGAACTGCAGGTCGGCACATGGGCCGGCTTCGTGTTCGTGAACCCCGACCAGGCCGCGGCACCCCTCGCCGACTTCATCGGTGCCATGGCCGAGCACTTCGCCATCTGGGACTTGGCCAACGCCTATACCGAAGCCCGCGTCTGCAAGGTTATCCATGCCAACTGGAAGGTCACGCAGGAGGCGTTCTGCGAGGCCTACCACGTCAGTGGTACCCATCCGCAGATCCTGCGATACCTCGGCGACACCAACAGCCAGGTCGACATATGGGACAACTTCGCCCGGGTCATCACCGCGGGCGGCACGCCGAGCCCCGAGCTCGATATCAGTCCGTCGCAGGACGAGATGATGCGGGCCATGCTCGACGTGCGCGAGGGCAACGAGACCCCGGTCACCCTCGAGGAGGGCCAGAGCATGCGGGCCGTTGCCGCCGAAATGGGCCGCACCCGATGGCGGCCCGTCGTGGGCGACAGGGTCGACGCAATGTCCGACGCCGAAATGATGGACAGCCTGGATTACACGCTGTTCCCCAACTTCCATCCGTGGGGCGCGTTCAACCGCATCGTGTATCGGTTCCGTCCCAACGGCGATGACCACCGCAGCTCGATCATGGAGGTGTTGTTTCTCTCGCCGTTCAAGGGCGAGCGCCCGCCACCGGCCCCGGTGCACTGGCTGGAGGAGCACGAATCGTGGTCCGCCGCCCCGGAACTGGGCATGCTCGGCAAGGTGTTCGACCAGGACCTCTTCAACATGGGCAAGGTCCAGCTTGGCCTCGAGACCACGTTCAAGCCCGGTGTCACGCTGGCCAATTACCAGGAGGGAAAGGTGCGCTGGCTCCACGACAAGCTCACCGAATGGGTCGAGGGCGCAACGTCATGAACGGCATCCGCCACCCCTTCACCGGCGCGCTCTACGAAACGGACGGCAACGGCAACATCCGCGTTGTCCGTGACGACCGCGAGGGTCTGTTCAGCGGCCAGGGTCAGTGGATCGCCGGAGAGATCCGCGAGGCCGACCCGCAGCTGTGCGGCTGGGTGGCAGGACCCGTGTTCGGCAACCACCGCCTCACCCCCGCACAGCCGGGCTGAGCCACATGAGCATCCTTGCCACAGAGGCCCGCGAGGCAGGAGAGGGCGGGGTTCACGGGGATCGTGATGGAGCACGCTTATGGGGCATCAGCTCTCCTGAGGACTGGGCAGCCACGCCGGACCGCTTCGCCCCCGTGCTCGCCGCCGTCCGCTGACCGCTATCCGCCCGTGTGCTTGGCGATCTCGCGTGGGAGGAACTGTCCGGTGCTGGCAGTGATGCCGCCGTCGACGGGCACGATGGCCCCAGTGACGAAGCTGGCTTCGGACGAGGCCAAGAAGTTGATGACTGCGGCTATCTCCGTGGCCAGGCCCCAACGCTGCAACGGAATACGTCGCCGCAAGCCTTCATCCACCTCGGGGACCGACTGTATGCGCGCGGTCATTGCGGTACGGGTTGGACCCGGACACACCGCGTTCACCCGGATGGCGTCGGCACCGAGCTCGAGCGCGGCCTCCCGCACGAGGTTCGCCACCGCACCCTTGGACGTATTGTACGGCCACATGCCGGGGTCGCCGGCGAGTCTCGAAGTGGACGCCGTCACCACGATCGAGCCGCCGCCGGCAACGCGCATCGCCGGAATGGCTGAGCGCATGCCGAGCACCACCGCCTTCACGTTCGCGGCGAGAACGCGTTCCGGCTCGGTCATGGCCATGGTGAGCAGATCGCCCGACATGGCGATGCCGGCGTTGAGCACGCTCGCATCCAACCGCCCGAATCGTTCTACGGCCATCGCCACAGAGGCGTCATTCACTTCGGGGTCGGTCACGTCGCCGGCCAGCCACGGCGATGTGGGCGTGGCCTGCCGCCCACGCCAATGGTCCGGCCGCCCGGTCGACCGCGACGACGGACCCGCCTTCAGCCACGATTCGCTCAGCGGCCGCGCGTCCGATGCCCGATGCCGCCCCGGTGACGACCGCCACCCTGACCGCCGCCACCTCTTCGACAGGGTTGGGCCGGTTGATTGCCGACTCCGGCGCGAACGCGTCGAGCAGTCTCTCGTACGTGAGCCCCATTGCCGCGCCAGCCCCGACCCTCGGCTCTCTTGACATCGGTCTCATCAGCACCCCGGGACACAGCACATTCACCGTGGTGTCCTGCTCCGGAACCCGGGCACATCACCCGAGTGGCGAGATACTAATTCGACGGTTAGTTTTCGCTTCGAATCCGTCGCCGACACTCTGGGAAGGCCGCCACCGCATGTATGAACGTACGTCACCGGTCAGAACTTGACGGTCGACGGACGATGGACACTCGTATGAGCCAGGAGCGCAGTGAAATAGCACAGCTGCTGGACCGTCAGGCGATCATCGACCTCACCATCGCGTACACGTGGGCGTTGGACACTGGCCGCTTCGATGACCTGCGGGACGTGTTCCTACCCGACGCCACGGCCTCACTCGTGGGCGAGCTGCAGGGCGTGGACGCCATCATCGAACGCATCAGCATGGCACTGACACCGCTGGACGACAGCCAGCACATGGTCGCCAACCATCAGATACGACTGGATGGAGACCGCGGGACGTGCCGGTGCTACTTCCAGGCGCAGCATGTCCGCCGCGGCGTGGACGGCGGCGAGAACTTCATCATCGCCGGACGCTACGAGGACGAGGTTGTCCGAACCACCGAAGGCTGGCGCATCGCCCGGCGGGTGCTTGTGCCGATGTGGTCCGAAGGCAACCCTGCCGTCGGGCGCCGGCCGCGCCCCTGAGCGCTGCTTTCCGCCGTCGGTCTGGAGCCGGGTTTCGCCCCCGCGCGGGACCTGACCGGCACGGGTGCCGAAAGCAGGCGTCCTTCCAGAACCGCCCGGATGGAGTCGACGGCTATCCGATGCACCCTGCTGTCGCCCGACGCACCGTCGGTGAGACCGACCAGGACGGTCTGGATGAACGCCAGCACCATGTCGCGGTCGGCGGGGCGGATCTCGCCGGTCGTCACGCCGTGGTCCACCAGCCGCTGGACGAACGCCCGGCTGCGAGGGGCTATCGCGGCGAGCGCAGGCCGGATCTCGTCATGGCGACCGGCGTCGATGCGGACAGCCCCTAGGAAACGGGCCAGCGACGGGTCCTCGACGTCGAGTTGGTGGGCTTCTTCGAGGACTGCCTCGAACCGCCCGATGAACGTGTCCGCGCCCCTGACCGCAACGTCGAATCGATCGAACACCGACTCGGTGACCTGGCCGTAGACCGCAGCGTAGATGTCGATTTTGGAATCGAAGTAGTGGTAAAGCGCTCCACTGGTAATGCCGGCCTTGGTGGCGAGGTACTTGTTGGTGGTGACCCCAAAGCCGAGCTCCGCGAACGATTGGCGCGCCACGTCCAAGATGCGAGTCCGCGTCTCGGCTGAGCTTGAGGCTGGTGGGCGGCCAAGACGCGCTGGCTTCTTGGCTGGCATGGACCGCCATCTTACGTGCACTAGGCCCGAAACGTTGTCCACCTGATTATCGGTAATGGCGAAATCGGCCACCATCGAAATAACCGGACGATCAATTCGTCCATTCGACATCCCCTGTGCTTGACTCGCCCGGCAGGATGAAAACCATCGACAACGGGTAGGGAGAGACTCGCCGATGACCCAGCCGACAGTTTCCGAGTTCACCGCCGAGGCACGGGCCTGGCTCGACAGCAACGCCAAACGCCGTCATGACTCCAGCGCCGACGCAGCCGACGACTGGGGAGTAGGGGAGTTCAGCGTCGCCGTGTTCCATGCCCTGAGCTTCGAACAGGAGCAGGGGCTGCTCAAAGAGATCACCGGGTGGCATCGCAAGAAGGCCGAGCGGGGCTACCACTCCATCACCGGTTCCCCCGAGTACGGCGGGCTGGGCCTCACGAAGGAGTACGCGAGGACCTTCTCCAAGTTGGAGTCCGAGTACGAAACGCCCACTCGCCACGAGACCTTCAGTGTCACCACTGGGCTCATCGCACCGACCATTGCGAAGTTCGGCACACCGGAGCAGAAGGCCAAGTTCGTGGCGATGTTCCTGAAGACCGAAGCACTGTGCTGCCAGCTCTTCAGTGAGCCCGGTGCCGGCAGTGACCTGGCTTCGCTCGCGTGCAGGGCCACACGTGACGGCGACGAGTGGGTCATCAACGGCCAAAAGGTGTGGAGCTCGGGGGCGCAGTTCTCGCAGTGGGGTGAGCTCATCGCCCGCACCGACCCGGATGTGGCCAAGCACCGCGGCATGACGGCTTTCATGGTTCCCATGGACCGGCCCGGTGTGGAGATCCGCCCCATCAAGCAGATGAGCGGCGGGTCGTCGTTCAACGAGGTGTTTTTCAGCGACGTGCGCCTCCCCGACAGCTTGCGCCTGGGCGATGTCGGCGACGGTTGGAACGTGGCGCTCACCACACTGGGGTTCGAGCGCGACCACTCCGACAGTGGCGGTGGTGGCAGGCGCCCTGGCGGGACGTGGTCGAAACTGCTGGCCACGGCACGGGCGCTCGACCGCATGGCCGACCCGGCCGTGCGCGACCAGTTGGCCCGGATGTACACCCACATGCGCGTTGAAGGCATGGTGAACCGCCGCGCCGCGGACCTGCGCGCATCCGGTGCACCCGCCGGGCCGGAAGGGTCGCTGGGCAAGCTCATCTGGACAGAGGGCATGAACAGAATGTCCGATGCCGTGTCCATCGTGTTGGGGCCGCGGCTCGTCGCCGACACCGGCGAGTGGGGCACCTACGCCTGGGGCGAGCACGTGCTGGGAGCACCCGGGTACCGCATTGCCGGCGGTTCCGACGAGGTGCAGCGCAACATCATCGGCGAACGGGTGCTCGGCCTGCCCGCCGAACCGCGCGTCGACAAGAATCTTTCGTGGAAGAACACGCCGCGCTGAAGGCTGCGTCGCAATGCTGACCGGCCGGGTTGCGCAACGGCCCGCTCGATGGTGAACTAATCACCTGGTTACTTTCAGACCAGCTTCGAAAGGGAGAATCATATGGATCTCGGACTCGCCGGAAGACGAGCGCTCATCACCGGTGCCACCAAAGGAATCGGACGAGCTATCGCCGAAACGCTGCTCGAGGAGGGAGCGTCAGTGGCCATCTGTGCACGCACAGCCCCCGATGTCGATGCCGCCGTTACCGAACTGTCGGCCAAGGGCAAAGCCGTGGGTGGCGTAGTCGACGCCGCCGATGGCGACTCGCTGCGGGCATGGGTGGCCAGCTCGGCCGAACAGCTGGGCGGAATCGACATCTACATCCACAACACGTCAGGCAAGCCGGCCCGCAAGCTCGACGGCTGGAAGAACAACTTCGACATCGACCTCATGGCACTGCTCCATGGCGTTGAGGCGGCCACGCCGTTCTTGGCGGCGAACGGTGGCTCGGTGGTCAGCATCGGCACCACAGCCGTGGCTGAACACTTCGCCACCGGCAGCGGCAGCTACAGCGCCTTCAAGGCCGCTGTCACCAACTGGACGCTCGGCCAGGCTCAGGTGCTGGGGGCCAAGGGAATCCGGTGCAACGTCGTTTCGCCCGGGCCGATCTTCATCGAGGGTGGCGACTGGGACCACATCAAGGGCGCCATGCCTTCGTTCTTCGAGGCGACCGCGAAGGCCCATCCCGGAGGCGCGCTCGGCACCGGGCAAGACGTCGCCGACGCCGTGGCGTTCCTCGTCAGCAGCCGGGCGAAGCACGTCAACGGTGTGAACCTCACCGTCGACGGCGGCTTCCTCAAGCGCGTGAACTACTGAGCGCCGCAATGGCAACTCGGATTGACGCCACGCTCGTGATCGGGGGCCGATGGCACGACTTCGACTTCGCCCGCCTCGAGCTGCTCAAACTGTTCGCCGAGCACGAACCGGTGCGGGTGCAGGTCGTGTCCGACTACGAAGACACGGCGGCCATCGCGGCGTCGTCATTGCTCGTCAGCTACACCTGCGACGTGCGCCCATCGGAGAGCGCCCAACGCAAAATCCGCGAGTGGGTCGAAGCCGGCGGTCGATGGCTCGCGCTGCACGGCACCAACTCGGCGATCGACTTTCCGCGGCCGAAGGGTGCAGAGTGCCCTCGGCTGTTCCCGCTGTGGGCCGACACCCTCGGCAGCCAGTTCGTCGCCCACCCACCGCACCCGCCGGTCGAGCCATGGCGCGTCGACATCGCCGATCCAGAGCACTGGCTCGTGCGCGGCATCGAGCCGTTCGACACCGACGACGAGCTGTACCTCAGCGAGTACCACGATCGCGACCGGCTGCACGCCCTCCTGTCGACGACCTGGAGCGGGGACGCGACGGGCTTCTTCGAGAGCGACTGGTCGGTGGAGACTCGCGGCACCGACCAACACCTCGTGATGTACACACGACCTCTAGGCGTAGGCGCGGTGCTCTACAACACGCTGGGCCACTGCCGCGGCCACTACGACATGGCCCCGATGGTGGCGTACTACCCCAAGATCGAACGTGGATCGTGGGAGCAGCCGCAGTACTACGAACTCCTGCGCCGCAGCATCCGCTGGGCCATGGGCGCAACCGAGTAACCCGACGACCAAGGAACCTGATGGAACCAAACCCCGACGTCCTGCGTGATCTGCATCGCCGGATGGTGCGCATCCGACTATTCGAAGAAGCGGCCGGCAAGCTCGCCGAAGCGGCCAAGCTCCCCGGCTTCCTCCACCTCTATGTGGGCGAGGAGGCTGTGGCTGCGGGCGTCTGCGTGAACCTCACCGACGCCGACTCCATCACGTCGACGCATCGCGGCCACGGCCACCTGGTGGCCAAGGGCGGCCAGTTCCGGCCCATGATGGCCGAGCTGATGGCCAAGTCCACCGGCTACTGCAACGGCAAGGGCGGGTCCATGCACATCAGCTCGCTGGAGCTCGGCATGCTCGGAGCGAACGGCATCGTCGGGGCCGGCTCCCCCATCGCCGTGGGTGCGGCGTTCACGCACAAGTACCGCGACGACGGCAACGTCGCGGTGGCCTTCTTCGGCGACGGCGCCACCAACATCGGTGCGTTCCACGAAGCCGCCAACATGGCCTGCGCGCTCAAGTTGCCCATCGTGTTCGCGTGCGAGAACAACGAGTACGGCGAGTTCACCCGACGCGACCACACGATGGCCATCACCGACATCGTCGACCGGGCGCAGGGCTACGGCATGCCCGGCGTAATCGTCGACGGCATGGACGCCGTGGCCGTCTACGAGGCGGCCGCGGAGGCGATAGCGTTCGCTCGAGCGGGCAAGGGCCCCACGCTGATCGAGGCCAAGACCTACCGCTTCTACAACCACCACGGCGTCCAGAACCTTGGGCTGAAATACCGGCCCGATTCCGAGGTGGAGGTGTGGAAGCAGCGCGATCCCATCTTCACCTTCGAGGCACAGCTGGAAGACATGGGTGTGCTCACCGTCGATCGGCGCGAGGCGCTCTGGGCGGAACTGCGCGCCGACATCGCCGACGCGATCACTTTCGCCGAGGACAGCCCGTACCCCGAACAGGACCAGATCCTCGAAGACGTCTACACCCGCATGGAGGTGGCCCGATGAGCGATGAGCGGTCCCTGTCCTACATGATGGCGTTCAACGAAGCCGTCCGCCAAAGTATGCGGGCCGACGAAACCATCTTCTGCGCAGGCGAGGACATCGGCGCGTTCGGTGGCGTGTTCGGCACCTACGGCGGGCTCCAGAAGGAGTTCGGCGCCCGGCGCGTCGTCGACACGCCCATCAGCGAACAGGCCATCGTGGGCCTCGGCGTGGGCAGCGCGGTCACCGGCCTGCGGCCGATCGTCGACCTGATGTTCATGGACTTCATCTGCGTCGCGATGGACCAGATCGTGAACCAGGCCGCGAAGCTGAAGTACATGTTCGGTGGCAAGGCCACCCTCCCGCTCACCATAACGACGGCCGGCGGCGCCGGGCTGTCCGCCGCCGCGCAGCACAGCCAGAGCCTCGAGGCCATCTTGTGCCACATCCCTGGGCTCAAGGTTGTGTACCCGTCCAACCCGTACGACATGAAGGGCCTCATGGTGTCGTGCATCCGCGACGACAACCCCACCGTGATGGTGAAGCACAAGCGGCTCCTCGGCATTTCCGGCCCGGTGCCCGAAGACCTGTATACCGTCCCATTGGGCCAGGCCAACATGCTGCGCCCGGGCAAGGACGTCACCGTGGTGGCATGGGGCCGCATGGCCAACGAGTCGATGGTCGCCGCCGAGATCTTGGCCGGAGAAGGCATCGACTGCGAAGTGATCGATCCCCGCACGCTCCAGCCGTTCGACACCGCCACCGTCGTCGAGTCGGCCCGCAAGACCAACCGCGTCATCGTGGTCCATGAGGCGGTCCGCTTCGGTGGGTTGGGCGCCGAGATTGCCTCACAGGTGCAGGAGGAGGCGTTCGACTTTCTCGACGCCCCGGTCGCCCGCATCGGCGCGCCGTTCTCGCCCGTGCCGTTCAGCCCTGCACTGGAGAAGCACTACGTGCCGGACGCGAAAAGCATCGCCTCCGGAATCCGCGGCGTGCTGGGCCGCAAGTCACCGGGCCGCTAGCTGCTCTGTGGGCACCGTCGGCGTCATCGCCAATCCAGCAGCCGGAAAGGACATCCGGCGGCTCGTCGCGCACGCGTCGCCCACGTCCGATGCGGCCAAGATAGGCGTCGTACGCCGTGCCGTGCTGGGTGCCGTCGACGCCGGAGCCACCCGCATCCTGTTGTCGCCCGACCGCCACAACCTCTCCACCCGTGCCGTGGAAGGCCTCGACTGGGAAACGTCGGCAGCCGCCGGCGTGGCCATCGACATACTCGACGAACCCGCATACGGATGGTCGGGCGACACCGTGGCCATGGCCACCCGTATGGCCAAAGAAGGGGTCGAAGTAGTCGTGGTGCTCGGCGGCGACGGCACGCAACGCGATGCGGCCAAGGGATGGCTGGACCTGGCGCTGGTGGCCATCTCCACCGGCACCAACAACGTGTTCCCGCGGTCCGTCGACGCCACGTTGGCGGGACTGGCGGCGGGCCTGGTGGCCGCCGGAGTGGTCGCGCTGGATGAAGTGTCACACCGGGCCAAGGTGGCCCATGTCCGCTTCGGGGACGGGTCAAACGACGACCTGGCCCTGGTGGACCTGGCACTCATGGACGGGCAGTTCACCGGCTCGCGCGCCGTTTGGGATCCCGGATCGCTCCGTGCGCTAGTCGCCTGCATCGCCGAGCCGGCCGCCATTGGCCTGTCATCCATCGCCGGTCTGCTGATGCCGGTCGACCGGCGCTCACCCGGCGGCGTCCATGTCCAGTTCGGCGGGCCTCACCGCGTGCGGGCTCCGCTGGCTCCGGGCATCTTCTCCGACGTCGCGTTCTCATTCGTCCGGGCACTTCCTGTGTCCAGCCAGGTGGTGCTCACCGGTCCGGGCGTGCTCTCGTTCGACGGCGAGCGCGACAAGGTCCTGGTGGCCGGGGCCACGGCCACCGTGCACATCCGCCCGGATGGGCCTCGCGTCATCGACGTTGACGCCACTATCGCGGCCGCCGCCCGAACCCGTCATTTCCATCGTCCGGACGGCGCAGTGCGCTAAGGATTCCAGGAGTCCCCGAATGCCCATCGAATTCACTATGCCCAAGCTGGGGCTCACCATGGAAGAAGGCACCATCCTCGAGTGGATGGTGGCGGCGGGCACTGCCGTCACGGCCGGCACCGCGGTGCTGATGGTGGAAACCGACAAGGTCGAGACGGAGGTGGAGATCCCCGAGGGCGGCCGGCTCTACATCGTCGGCGAAGTGGGCGGGAGTTACCGCTGCGGTGAGCGGATCGGCTGGATCCTGGCCGAGGGAGAAACACCACCGGAAGGTGCCGCGCCAGTGAGTGCTGCGGCCGTCGCCATTGCTCCCGTTGCCATGATGGTACCCAGCACTGCGGTGGTGTCGTCCCCGAGGGGTCGGGGCGGGCGGCTGCTGGCATCACCATTTGCCCATCAGCGCGCGAAGCACCTTGGCGTCGACATTTACACCGTGACCGGCACCGGGCCCAGCGGGCGCATCGTGTCCGAAGACGTTGAAGCGGCAGCGGCAGCGGCTCCGGCCGCAGCTCCTGTTGTGGCTGCCGCCTCATCGCTACCGGCGCGTCGAAATGTCGCTCCTCGGGCCACCTTCGCCGCTGTCGAGTTCGCCCGTCTGGTGGGCATCGACCTCGGCGCCACGCCTATTCTGGCCACCTCCGCCGATGGGCGCATCAGCCGCCAGGACGTGGCCGACCACGTCCGTGGGCTCATCGCCGGCGGTGCCGCCCCCACCGTCGTCTTCGCCCCGCTTACAGAGGAACCGGTGTCCGTCGTGCCTTGGCGCGGCATGCGCGCCACCATCGCCAGTCGTATGCGCGCTTCATTGCAGGACATGGCGCAGCTGACGCTCATGATGGACGTCGATATGGACGCCGTAGTGGCCGACCGCAGCAGCCGCAAGGGCTCGTCGTCGTTCGCCGGGTACACCGACTACATCATCGCCGCCTCGGCCCGGGCCCTGCGCGAGCATCCACGCGTGAACAGCCAGGTGACCGCCGACGGCATCGCATTGCTACCCCGGGTGAACGTAGGCATGGCCGTGGCGCTCGATGATGGCCTCGTAGTCCCGGTGGTGCACGACGCGGATCAGCTCTCGCTGGCCGAGATCAGCGCGCAGACCTCCCGGCTGGCCGACGCGGCGCGACGGGGCGCTCTGAAGCTACCTGACCTGGAGGGCGGCACGTTCTCAGTCACGGCCTTGGGCAGCTTCGGTGTTGACGGGTTCACCCCCGTCATCAACCCGCCCAATGCCGCGATCCTCGGGGTCGGTCGTCTGCGTGACGACGTGGCGTGGACCGACGATGGCGCGATCCGGCGGGTGAAGCGGCTCACTCTGAGCCTCACGTGGGACCATCGGGTGTTCGACGGCGCACCGGCCGCAGAGTTCGTTCGCACCATCTGCCGGCTGCTGGACGACCCGACCACTCTAGGCTAGTGCTCAACCACAAACCCACGCCTCGTCGTCGAAGCCGTACTCGCGTAGCACCGATTCGGTCACTAACGAGTTGAACGATCAGGATCCGGCCGCCAGGTAGCGGTCGATATTCTGATGGAAGTGTCGTATGCGCGCTTCTTGATAGTCGCCGAGCGTGACGCTCTTGCGGGGTGAGGCGCGCAGGCCCTTCTGCACTCTGTGGAGGTTGGATGTGTCCTGCTCGAAAATGGCAGCCAGGCCCCCGAGCTCAGGAGCGTCGCTCCATGGGCGGTTTGAAGGGATCTTCGTGACCTTGGCCGCCGGCGGACGATCACCGGCGAACGGCATGAGCATCATCACAGTCATGAGGCAAGAGTTCACGTCGTCGCCATTGGGCCGGAAGCGGTACTGAATGGGTGAACCGTAGGCCGCCCATGGCATGAAGTTTGGGAACACGAAGTACTCCACCGCGTCCACCATCAGCGAGTCGCACACGTTCGAGAGGTCAGCACCGGCGATGGCACCGATGCGCCTGCGGGCATCGGCCGCAGCCACGGGCCGGGCCCGCCCGCCTTCGGGCAGCTCGAAGGCTTCTGGGTCCGTGCCTCGGTAGCTGAGGATGGTCCTGAGGATCTCGCCCTGCTCGTAGCTGCGTCCACCGATGTGAGGCGAAGCAACGGCGAACGGGGTGATCATGCGGGAATGGCGGTCGTAGATGTCGTACTGAGTGTTCGCGTCACCGGTGTAGGGCAAGATCTGCGGGTGGGTGACCACCGAGTGGTACGCCTCGATGAAGGCACCCATGGTGACCTTCCAGTTGGCCGGCATGGTGCGCTCGACGTGGATGGCGATGAAGCGGTCTTCCAGCGGGAAGTGCGTGAAATGCTCGGGCAGGTTCTCCAGGTAAACGTCGAGCGGTTCGCAGTCGGCGTCGAAGTTCACAAACACGAACCCCTGCCACGCATCGACCCGAATCTGGGGCAGCGCGAACCTTTCCTGATCGACATGGGGAAAGTCCCACTCGCACGAAATCCAGTTCAGCGAGCCGTCGAGGTTCCACGTCCACCCGTGGAACGGGCAGCGGAACATCGGCACGTTGCCATCGCTGACCCGCAGCTGCGTGCCTCGGTGCAGACACACGTTGTGGAAGGCCCTGATGGCACCGGGACCGTCGCCCTCCGCTACACGGACCACGATGACCGACAGGTGGGCGATGTCGTAGATGATGTGGTCGCCGACGTTCGGGATCTCCTCCGTCCGGCAGGCCCACTGCCACACCTTCTTCCACACTCGCTCCACCTCAAGGTCGTGAATCGCCTGAGAGGTGTAGGCCGACGTGGCCACGTCGTGAGTGCCGAGCGTCGACGGGCGATGCTCCAGCAGTGGCGCCGGAACCGGAAACGTGTCCTGGCACAACAGTTCCTGCACGCTTTCCATGTCGGACCGCTGGAACGCGACGAATTCGTTCATCAAGACAAACTAACCGAATGGTGAATTCCTGTCACAGTGCAAGGGCGGGGTGATGATCATGCGGGGACGACGTCAAAATCGAGCTTCACCAAGCCCCGGAGCATGAAGCTCGGGTGATACGAATAATCGTTCGTGTCACGAAGAGAGAACGACGCTACTCGCTTCGCGATCTCCTCCAAGGCGACCCGTCCCTCGAGGCGCGACAGGTTGGCACCGAGGCAGTAGTGCGTGCCCTTGCCGAACGCGAGATGGTCGAGCAGATTGGGTCGATCGGGGTTGAACTCGTCGGGCTCCGCGAACACGGCCTCGTCGCGATTCGCCGACATGAACACCACGACCACGCGGCTGCCCTTCGGAATGTGGACTCCGGCCAGTTCCACGTCGCGCGTGGCGATGCGGAACATGCCCTGCGTCGGCGTGGACAGGCGAAGCGACTCCTCGACGATCGAGGGAATTCGGGAAGGGTCAGCCTTCACCATGGCCCATTGCTCAGGGTTCTCCGCCAGCAGGCGCATCATCTCGGTGAGCATCTTGGTGGTGGTCTCGTTGCCGGCCACCAGCAGCTGCTGCACGATGCTGAGCATCTCCGGCATGTCCAACGCGCGCTTATCAGTGACGTCGGGGTCGTCGTCGTCAATGCGGGCGTTCAGGAGCTTGGTGAGCAAGTCGTCCTGCGGACGGTCGCGTCGCTTGTCGAACTCGGCGGCGAAGTACCGCTGGAACTCGTTGACACCGCGCTCGGCTTCCACCCGCTGCTCGATGCCGATGCTGGTGCCGATGCCGGCGATCGAATCGTCGGACCACCGCTTGAAGTCGGCCAGGCGATCGTCGGGCACGTTGAGCGCCTTGGCGATCACCTCCACCGGCAACGGCACGCCGAATTGCCGCACGAACTCGATGCTCCCCGTATTGATCCAGCTGTCGATGAGGCGCGTGGCAATCGACCGGATGAACGGCTCCAGCTCACTGATCGCCTTCGGCGTGAACGCCTTGGATATCAGCCGACGGTACCTGGTGTGATTCGGTGGATCGGCAGTGAGCATAGTGGGCACACGCGGGTACGCCTCGGCGATGACCTCCATCAGCTTGGCGCGGTCCTCAGCCGGCAACGGCATGCTGGTGTTGCCGAAGGCCGAGGAGTACGTGTCTATGTCGCGAATGACTTCGCCGACCAGCGCGTGGCTGGCCACCATGTACATGCTGAGTGCCGGCACATGCAGTACCGGCAACGATTCGCGCATCCTGGCGTAGTGCGGAAAAGGACACTGCAGCGTGGTGGGGTCGAACGGGTTGAACGTCTTCAAGTCAAGGTCGGCTGGCATTCGGGTCTCCGGATTGCGGATTACAGGTCGTTGGATCATGAGCCGGCGAGGCGCTCCACGACGGGGGCGAATGCCTCCATCGCGGAGCGGCCGACGGTCACATAGCTGATGCCATAGATGTCGCGACGCTCGATGATCTGTTCACATACGGCGTCGACTGAGCCGACCAGGCCGTGGGGATGCTCGCCGAACTGCTCGGGCGTGAGGCCCAGCATCGGACCCATCTTCTGCAGCGTGGCGTCGCGATGATCGGTGACTATGGTGAAATAGGCACCGATCTCCAGTTCGAGACTCTCGAACCGGTCGCCCGCCCCGGCCCTGATCCAGTCGATCTTGTTACGGGTGAGCGCGGCCGTGGACGACCCCACGCCGGAGGGGCCGATCTTGCCCGACGAGTTGTCGAAGTTCAGGCTCACGATGTCAGCCTCGCGCCCCGCGATGCCGAGCATGCGCTTCGATCCGCCGCCGATCATCAACGGGGGCAGCACCCCACCCGCTCGCACGGTCGGCTTGGGCACGCCCTCGAACCCCACAGCGTGCACGTGCCGGCCCTGCACGTCGACCTCACCATTTCCGAAGCAGGCACGAATCACGGCAAGGGTCTCTTCGAAGCGGTCGATACGCACACCAGGGGGATCGAACACAATGCCGATGGCCTCGTACTCGCCCTGCAGCCAACCCGCGCCGAGGCCCACTTCCAGCCGTCCGTCGCTGAACAGGTCGAGCGTGGCCAGGTCCTTGGCCAGCATCACCGGGTTGCGGTAGTCGGTGCAGAAGACACGGCACCCGATCTTGAGCGTGGTGGTGACCTCGGCGGCCACCGCCATGGCGGGCACGGGCGACAGGTTCTGCACCGGATGGTTGGTGGCGGCCAGCGCCGGCCCAGGGCCGATGATGTGATCGGCCAGGTGCAGCGCCGCGTAACCCAAGGACTCCGCCATGCGGGCCTGTTCACGCCAGTCGGCCCCCGAGGAGGCGGAATAGGACTGGACGCCGAAGCGGAACGGCCTGGCGCTCACGCCGGTACCTCCAGCACGGTAATCCGACCGACGTCACCGTCGACCTCGATGAGGGCCCCGTCGGGGATGCGGTCGGTGGCGTCGGTGACCGACACGACGCAAGGCAGGCCGAGTTCGCGGCTGACGATGATGGCGTGACTGATCTGCCCGCCGACGTTCACCACGACTCCACCGGCGGCCATGAACAGGGGTGTCCAAGCGGGGTCAGTGAGCGGGGCCACCATGATGTCACCCGGTTCCAGCGCAAACGGGTCGGCCGGGTCGAGGATGACCCGGGCGATGCCGCGCACGATTCCCGGGCACCCCGCAACCCCGGTGAGCACGTCACCGACCACCGCCTGGGCCGCTTGTGACGGTCCCTTCTTCGCCCACTGCGACAGCGGCGGAACGTTGCCATCCTGGATGAAGAACGGCGGCTCCAATTCCCACAGCCGCGCCCAACCGACAGCGCGATCGGCCAGCTCCTGGCGCAACGATCGGGGGTCGGCGACGAACGGTTCCAGTTCGTCGTCGAGCAGCATGAAAATGTGGCCGGCGTCGGCGATGTCGCCCGCTTCGGCGTGGCGGCGGCCCAGCTCGCGAAACACCATGCGGCCCTCGTGCACCGCCCGGATGATGTTGGTCTTCGTGCGCTCACGGAAACCCATCTGGTGACCAGCGACAAGCGCGGCCTCCAGGTTGCCCGACAACTCGTCGCTGCCGAACGCTGCGACCTTCACCCGCACCTCGGCGGTCAGCCGCTCGCGCTCCTCGGCGCGCTTCGCGTTTCGCAACCGCGGCGACTCTTCGTTCGACTGGAGCCGGATGCGGTCCAGCGCCGCCAGGGCGATCTCAGGATTGGTCTCCCAGGTATCGGCCGACATCTCCCACTCGTTCGGCCCACGGGAACCGTATTCCGCCAGGAACTCGCGTCCGGCCTGGAGGAACACCTCGGCATCACGCGACCCTGCCGCTGCGACGGCGCTCAGCCGGCCGAGGACACCAGGCACCCCAGCGTCGAATATCTCGGTGAGATCGGACGAGGCGCGCACCATCCGCGACAAGTCCCAGAGGGCGAAGTTGGGTTCGGCCGAGTCGACTTCGCCGATGCCGGCCAGCAGGGTCATGGCGATGTTCGGGTCGCCGATGGCCTGGCCGACGGCGGCGAGGATGCCGGGAGCGATGCCCGAGGACCCCGACGACACGGTGTGGCTCTCGAACAGCTTGGCCAGCATTGGCTGGGTGGAGCGGGCCCGCGCCACCAGCTCCGCATCGGTGAGCGTCGACAGGTCGGGACGGTTGGCCCGCAGGGCCTTCGTCTGCGCCTTCTCGTCGTCGATCTCCGGCCAGGTCGTGGTCGACGTGACCCAGCCCATCCGCTCGAGGATGTACGGAGCGAGGTCAGTCCGCTCGTCACGGGGGTCGGCGACGTAGGGAGGGACGTCGGGGTGCTCGCCGAAGAAGGCCAGATCGAGTTGCTCGACGGTGAGCAACGGGTTCCGGGCACCCTGCATCCGCACGTTGGACAGGTTGATGTAGAAGTAGCCGCCGAAGAATCCGCAGGCGGCCGGCGGCGAATCCGTGTACTCGTCGAGCGTGGTGCACCCGCCGCGCACGTAGCCGTTGCGCCACCCAAGGCAGATGCCTCTGTCCCACGTGAACTGCTGACCGAGGGGGCTCGCCGGAGTCGGCAGAACCTCCCCGGCATTGGCCCGTGTGTAGTGGGGCCAGCGGGTGCTGGGCGGCCAGTCGGTGATCCAGCTATCGTTCAAAGAGGTGCCTCCCGGAGAAATGTCGATACGAGGTCGGTGTGTGCTCGAAAGTGGTCTGTCCGATGCGATGCCACCGGAAACTACTCGGTGAGTTAGTTTGTTGCATGTCGGAGGTAACGAGGCTTCCGGACCGGGGGAAGGTATGAAGATCGAGACAAGGCGCTCATTCTGCAGGGTCTGCCACGCATCGTGTCCCATCGACGTCGATGTCCAGGTGGACGACCTAGCGTTTCCCGGCGGCAAGGTGGTGGGCATCCACGGCGTCGCCGAGGACCCAATCTTCGAGGGCTTCACGTGCATCAAGGGCCGCCAGCTGCCCGAGCAGATGCACCAGGCCAGCCGCCTGCGCACGGCTCTCCGGCGCAGCGCCGATGGCCATTTCGAGGCCGTTGGCAGTAGTGAGGCCTTCGACGAGATCGCCGCGAGACTCCGCACCATCATCGACACCCGTGGGCCGCGAGCCGTGGCCAGCTACACGGGTACCGGCGGTTACCAGAACTCGGTGGCCGTTCCCACGGCCCGGGCCTGGCACCAGGGCTTCAAGTCCCCCTCCTTCTACACGTCGGTCACGATCGACCAGCCCGCCAAAACCACCGCACCGTTCCGCATGGGAATGTGGGAAGCTGGCTTCCACAACTTCAGCGACGCCAACGTGCTGATGGCCATCGGGTACAACCCGATGGTGTCGAGCTACGGAGCGGTCGGCGGCCTGCAGGGCACGAACCCGTTCACGGTCATGCGGCGGGCCAAGAAGAACGGCATGAAACTCATCGTGGTCGACCCCCGTCGCACCGAACTGGCCACCTTCGCCGACGTGTTCCTTCAGGTCCGCCCGGGCGAAGATCCCACCCTGCTCGCCGGACTCATCGCCATCGTCATGCGGGAAGGGCTCATCGACCACGAATTCTGCGAGAGGTGGGTCGGCGATCTGGCTTCGCTGGAGCGGTCCGTCGCCGCGTACACGCCTACCTATGTGGCAGAACGGTGCGACGTCGCCCTCGAGGACCTCTTCACGGCGGCCCGGATGTTCGCGTCGGGCCCCCGGGGCACCGTGGGCACCGGGACCGGCCCCAACATGGCACCCCATAGCAGCCTCACCGAACATCTGGCCTTGGCCCTCAACGTCATCTGCGGACGCGTCAACCGGGAAGGCGACAAGCTGGAGAGCGGCATGTTCCTGTATCCCGAGACGCCTCGCCGGGCCCAGGTCATCGCCCCCCGCCTGCCCGTGACGGGCCACCCCGCCCGTATGCGGGGGCTGCGCGGCTACCGCGGCGAGATGCCCACAGCCACGCTGGCGGAAGAGATCCTCGAACCGGGAGACGGCCGCATCCGAGCACTGATCGTCAGCGGCGGCAACCCCGCGGTCGCGTGGCCCGATCAGGAACTGACGCTGCGCGCGCTGAAAGACCTGGAACTGTTGGTGGTTCTCGACCACCGAATGACGGCTTCGGCCGAATTGGCCCACTACGTCATTGCCCCGAAGCTGTCCTTGGAGCGGGCCGACATCCCCCACCTGATGGACCGCTGGTTCCGCGAGCCGTACACCAACTACACGCCCGTCACCGTGGCGGCCAACGACGACGTACATAACGAATGGGAGGTGTTCTGGGAGCTGTCACGGCGGCTCGGCTACGACATCGCGCTCCCCGGCGGCAACATCCCGATGGACCGTAAGCCCACCGATGACGAAGTCATCGATCTGGCATACGCCAACTCGCGCATGCCGCTCGGCCAGGTACGGGCCAACCTCGGCGTGGTCCACCCCGAACTCGCCATGGTGGTGCAGCCGGCCGACGCGGGAGCGACAGCAAAGTTCACCGTGGCCCCCGACGACCTAATGAACGAACTGGCCGAGGTGCGCCAGGAGACCAGCGGGGCCGATGTGTTCCCGGGCTTCACCCCCGAGGCCTTCCCCTTCCGCCTGGTCAGTCGAAGGCTGAAGGCGATGCTTAACTCGTTGGGCAGCGAACTCACGGCATTGCGCAAGAGTGCCGGCACGACCAATCACGCCCACATGAACCCGGCCGACATGGACGACCTGGGCCTCCACGACGACGACCTCGTCGTCATCACCTCCCCGCGGTCCTCCATCACCGGCGTGGTGGCCGGCGCGAAGGACGTACGCCGCGGCGTCATTTCCATGGCCCACTCGTGGGGTGGCGGTTCGCTCACCGACGAGAAGGTCCGAGACATAGGCACGCCCACGAGTCGGCTGGTTTCCACCGTCGATGGCCACGACCCGGTGAACGGGATGGTCGTGCAGAGCGCCATCCCCGTGCACATCGCGCGTGCCGACAACCTGGCCGGCGCACTCACCTAAAGCCAACTGGGGCGCCCGAGGGCTTCCCAAGCTCCTCCCCGACCTGCCGCTCCAACCCTTGGCGTGCCGGGCGTGCCATTCGGCCAGAAAAACGGCGACGTCGGGATGTCGTTGCGACGCGGGGTGAAGCTCAGCGAGCAGGCGCCGACTATCCGCGAACTCACGGCTCAGGAATAGTCGGGCGAGATCGGCCCCGCCCATGTCCTGCGTCGGGGAGCATGCGATCGAGCGAGGCGCGACCGGATTCCATGAGTGCTTTCGTCGGCGATGACAGCTACGACAGCTATGACAGGGACGCGCTGCGCGATTCCCGCGCACGGTTCGGACGTCCACCCTCTCCCCCTCCCACTCCAACTCGTGTCGTCTCTTCCGGCTGGGAGTCCCGTCATTCCCATTCGTCAGAACCGAGAGTGTCCCATCAACGGTGTAACGGCCGTATGCTTGGTATGCATACACGTTAGTTGATTCGACATGCTTGGTATGTGTACGAATTATTTGATTCGTCCTTCGAATGCGAGACTGAAAGCTTTGAGGGCAGGTTTCCAGCGCATCACCCATCGGGCTCGGCCTTTGCCGGACGGGTCGAGCGCTCGAACGGCGAGGTAGACGCATTTGAGGGCGGCTTGCTCGTAGGGGAAATGGCCACGAGCCCGAACCGCACGACGGATGTGTGCGTTGAGACTTTCGATGGCGTTCGTCGAATAGGCGATGCGTCGGATCTCCGGGTCGAACTGGAGGAACGGCACGAACTCCGCCCAGGCGGAGTCCCACATGCGGATGATCGCCGCATATTTCTCGCCCACTGCTGGTGAACTCGGCGAATCGTTCCCGAGGGGCCGGCTCAATCGCTGCCGTGTAGCCGGTCGCAAACCTTGGGCGAGAACGTACCAGTCTTGGCGGCCGGCGAGACGGAACATGCCCTAAATCAGGTGCAAAACGCACGTTTGATTGAATGATGCCGGCTATGTCTCGGTGATCGATTCCGGTAGTCCTTTGAGGCCGTCACAGACCACATACAGACGTCTTCGACGCCCCTGTTCTTGATCTCGATGAGGACTTGGAGCCAGTACTTGGCGCCCTCACCGCCAGTCCCAACCCACAGGCCGAAGATCGAACCGACATCGGTGATGACCGTCTTCGTGCGGACCCCCTTACTAGAGTTCTCCCCGTTCCGACCGATCGGATCGTTGGCGTCATAGCCAAGGTGCTCGGACATTTCGGCCTCGAGCGCTGTCTCCAAGACCTGTTTCGTGAGACCACCCAACAGGCCGCCCGGACCGACCAGATTCACCCCTCCGCGCGGGCCCGGTCAACGAGCTCACGAGCGAAACCCTGATCAAGAACTGGCCCTCCGCCGAGTAGGAACACCCCGAGCCCCGGGCTTCGATACTAACGCCGAGGCCATCGGCGTCACGAAAGACACGTTCGAGGCCAAGAAGGTTTGCCTCAAGGTGCTTCTCATGCTCCAGACCGCCCAAGTGAATTTCATCAAGAACCCCGCACCGACCAACGCTCGCATCGTCAAGGTCGTCACCGCTGAAGGCGGAAGCTGGACGTATGACGCTGGACAGGCCACGGCTGCCACCAAGCTGTCACTTCAGAACAAGATCATCGACAACGGCCCCGACAAGACACTCGGCAACTTCGACGACGCCAAACTTCAAGGCATCATCGACATCTTGAAGCCCATTCAGGCCAAGGCCGGCAACCCGATCCCCGACGCACTCAAACCGTCCGACATCGCCACGAACGAGTTCATCGACCCCTCGATCGGCCTGAAGTAACGCAACCCGACGTTTCCATGACCGAAGCCGTCGGCGCTGCAGCCGATTCGGCACGTCCACCGAGGGACCAACCGGCCGGGCGTTCTCAACCTCCTCTCTGGCCGGATATGCAGGCGGTAGGCCCAAGTCGACCGATCCGTTTCCTGCCTCCAATTCGACATAACGACGGAGGCCGACTGGTGTTAGCGGCCTGACTGTTTGGTGGTGGGTGGGGTGGTTTCGGGCGTGGTGTTTGTGGTGGGTTGGGGGTTGGGGTAGGGATTGGGGTTCTTGTTCGCGAGGGACCCTTCCCGGTTCGCTCGAGTTGACGCTCGGCGGGGAGGGGTCCGGAGGGGTGTCGTATCCACCCGTGGCCATCGTATGGCCGTGTCCGGTTTCTGTCGAGGTGTATGTCGCTTCGGGGCGTGGCGTGGTAGCGCCGCGTCTGGTGTGTCCGACGTGTCGGGTGGCGATGGGCTTTTGGTCTGGGTATCAGCGTTCGGTTCGGGTTGGGGGTGCCTGTTTTCGGTTGTGGGTGGCCCGGGCGCGGTGCGCGCCGTGCGGCGTGTCGCATGCTTTGGTCCCGTCGTTTCTGCTGGTCGGTCGACTCGATGTGGTGGCGACGATCGGGCGGGTGGTGGAGGTCATGACGGCCGGTGGGCGGGGCGGGGTGCGACCGGTCGCGACGGAGATGGATGTGCCCCACACCACGGACTGGGTCCGGGTTTTCGGGGCCCCGGCGGCGGTGTTGTGGTCGGGTTTCGCGGCGTTGAGCGTCGAGTTGGGCGGCGACACGCCGACGCGTTGGCCGCCGGATATGGCCGCCGCCGCAATGACAGCTATGCGTTGCGCGCATGACGCGGCCGAGGTTCGTCAGCCAGGGTTGACGCCGGGCTTGTGGGGGTTCGTGGCGTTGGTGTGCGGCGGGATGTTGATCCGGGCCAACACGGATCCACCCTGGACAGTGTTCGGCAAACGTCGTTTCATACCTCCAATCCCTTTCACAGGGCCGTGAAACGAGAAACAGGAGTTATGAATATGATCAGCAACGAAGTCGAAACGGAACGGGTGGCTTTGCACCGTTACGCAGTGATCGCCGAAGCCTGTTGGCGATCACGACGTGAGTGTGGAGTTGGGGCTCCAGGTTGCGGTTCGTGGCATGCAGATAGGCGGCGCCCAGCAGCCCGGCTGTCTGGATAGGGATCGGCCCAGTGCGCACCCACGCAGCGTTTGCTTCCAGGTACTCGAGCCCGGCCCGCACGGCAGCGTCGAGCGCAGCGGTCACGTCGTCTCGGACGGCCGGGCTGTCGGTGACGGCCCAGAGGAGCGAAACGCTCTTGGGGACAGAGAAGGTCACGTCGTAGCCGACCACCGCCGCTGGTCGACGGTGGTTCTGCGCGAAGGCTTCAACATCGTCTCGCCGGAACCGGAGACCGTCGCTCGTCCGCTGCGATGCGAGCGTGGCGACCGAAGAGCGGCCGTCGCGCTCCGCGGGGTTGTCGACGGTGGGGGGCATCTCGGCGAGCGAGCCGCCGCACGTAGGAGCGATCGAGGCCAAGCAGCCCCGCCACTTCGGCGGTGCTGAGAAGTTCGTCGGGCGGTCCGTGACGGGCGACTGTCGACGCGCCCCGGCTCTGCGCGGCGCGAGTAGCGGAGCCTCTCGCCCCGAGGAGTGCCTTGCCACTATCAGGGTGGGGGCCGGCCAGCATCGCTTCGAGTTCGTCTGCATCCACTGGGCCGACGCGCTGCAGGCCGGCAAGACCGGAACCGATCCAGCGGCCGGGCGCTTCAAGCGAGTCGGCGTAGTAGCCGGCGATTCCGATCGGCGGTGCGCCGATCGTACGAGCGGGGTCGAGTCGGGCTCGTTGACCGGGGCCTGATCTCGTCACGCCTTCGAGGTACTTTACGACGCCCTTGGCGGCGACGGCGGGTCCGTCCTGGGAACCCAGCGCGGTGACGGACACGATCACAAGATTGACCAATGAACGCGGAGCGGAATCGGCGACGACATCGGCTCCGGCGAACCGAGCTTGCTCGGAGGTCGCCAGTGTCAACTCTGTTGACTCGCAGCATCGTCCTGGAGGTCCGCAGCGAGGACCTCCAGATGTGTCGGACCTGGTTCCGTTGCTGCATCGGCCCTTCGATTCTTTCGCTGACTCGCTTCGTCGCGACGAGGTTTGGGGTGTGTTCGCGCTGGTGTGACTATCGTTGAGGGGAGTCCGGCGCTGAGGCGCAGGACGGACTCGGCTGCGGCTTTCGGTGTCTCGTGGCCCTCCTCGATGGCTGGCCTCGCGTGTGTGTGGTCGGCCGAAATTCGAAGGGAGACGGTCATGGATGAAGGGTTGGTGTCGGGTTAATTGCTGATCGGCGGCCAGGCTGTTGGCGCTGTTGCGCGTCGAACGTGGTGTGATCCTCGGGGTCGAGGTCGCCGATATGGGCGTTCTCGAGGCGGGCGAGAAGCTGTGCGAGGAACTCGCATCCGCCGAGTGGGGGCCGCTTCGGGAGCGCCTTGGGCTCGGAGTGTTGCGGCCGCGGTGGTCGAAGACGGCGGGCCGCAAGTACTGGTCCCAGGGCTGTCGGGATTGTGATGCCCTGTTCGGGCAGTGGCCGCTACGCGAAGTACTCCAGGAGGCCGCTACCACGGGCTGGGACGGCGTCCGCCGGGTCGGCCCGATCCGTGCTTTCGGGCCGACACCGTTTTCTGGTGGGAGACCGTTTGACGGCCCTGGGCGCGGGAAGGCCCGCCGGTGATCCGGCGGGCCTTCCCGATTTCAGAATCGTAGGGGTGAACGGTTACGCCGCAGCGACAGCGAACGTGTCGTGGCTGGCGGCGAGTTGCGGGCAATGCTCGGCGAGGCGCTCGAGCTGCGCGGGTTTGAGTGTCGGGGCGGCGCTACGAACGGCGAACCAGCCTTCGGCGGGGACGAGGTGGAAGTCGACGAGGCGGGCCAACACTTTGGCGCCGCGGCCGGGCGTGAGGCCAAGTGATCGGGTGAGTTCATTCCATCCGAGTTCGACGGACGCGCCCGGCTGGTCGGGTAAGTGGTCGTTGAGGCGTTCCCACAGTAGGAATGCTGCGCACCCGATCGCGCTGATCGTGAAAAAGTCTAGCGGGCATAGACACTGTCGGGCCTGTGGCGATGCTGCGCCAGCGTGTACCCGCGCACGATAGTGATGTTCTCGGTTTCGGCGTTGACAGGAAAGCCGGGCATGGCGATCACCGGCCTGGGTGGTGAGGGTAGGGACGAGATGACGCAGCGCTCGCCCCAGTATCCGCGGGACTCGCGAGGTGAGCAGACCGGAGTCAACCGCTCGACTGACGGCCACTTCATAGGGCACCGTGGCGACGATGGGGCGATCGAGTACGGCTTCGATGTCGGTTGCGGTGAGGGGCTCGTCCGGGTTCGTTGATGAGCACGACACGGCACGGTCGTAGCGGGTTTCGATGGCTCGGCGCAGCGCCAGGTAGCACGGCCGGGTGACGAGCAACACGGTCGCCGCAGTGTCGCATCCGTTGACGGGTCGGGTGCCGGCGTCGATGATCCGGTGTCGTAGCGGTCGCATCCACCGGTCACGTATCCGGTATCGAGTGTGGTGGGCATGGCGTCGGGTTCGCCGAGTGGGAGAAAGTCAAGGTTCTCGACGACCGGGACGGTGAGGGTGTCGATGGTTGGGGCGTGGGGGTCGGTGAGGTAGCGGGCGAGGCCGGGGCTTTGGGTTGTTGTGAGGCCGAGGACGGCGGGGAGGTCGCCGGTGGTTGCGTCGATGAGTAGCGTTCGCTGCCCGGCGGCGGCGCAGAGGGTGGCGAGGGTAGCGGCGGTGACGGTGGCACCTTGACCGGCTTTGGCGGTGTGGATAGTGATGATCGGCATTTCGGGAGTTCCTTTTCGGGACGCTTGCGGGGTTCGCAGGACCGGTCCTGCGGGGTTGGCCGCAACCTCTTCAGCCACCACCGCCGGCGCACCAGGCGCCAACGAGCCGTCCCGGTCCACCGCCACCCGACCCGGCCGTTCCCGACCGGAGCGCCACCGCTGGTCGTCACGCCCACTGGCACGCTCACGCAGCGTCTGCTGCGCATGATCTCGGCGCCGCGGCGCGTCACCGGTTGACGCGAGCGTGGCGCGCGGCCGGTCCGGCGACAACCGGACGCGGTCAGCTTCCGGGTTGCATCCGCTGCTCGGCGGGTCCGGCGGTCGGCGTTGGCGGATGGAGTTCGTGGTGCAGGGCGAAGAGACGGGCTCGTACGTCGCTGATCAGTGGACGTAGTGCGTCGAGTTCGATTCGTAGCCGTGTGTCGCGGGCGTCGAGACCCCGAGTCGTTCGAGGAGCCCATAGCAGGTGGTGAGGAGGCGCCGGATTTGGTCGGATGGGAGACCGTTACCGATGGCCAGGGAGCGTCGAAGTCCCTCGATCTCTTCACGACTGATGATGAGCGGCGACTCGTCCACAACCCGGATTCGTGTACAACGTCGCAACCGTGCCCGACCAGCGGCGCCGGGGGCTAGCCGCGACGGTTGTCACCGCGGTGCTCGAACAAGCCCGGCGCCATCCCCAACTCCAACAACTATGGCTACAGGTCGATGCCAACCCGAACGCGAAGGGACTGTATGAACGGATGGGGTTCCGCGTCGCGTTCATCGCGTCCTACCACCGGCCTTGACCCGGCCAGCCGGACACTTCGTTTTGTGCGAGATCGGCAGGCAGAATCCAGGGTCTCGCATGGCAAAGGTCAATACGTGCTGGCTATTTATCGGACTGGCGGCAGGCCCAATCTTACTTCGTAGACGGACACTTGGTTCCCGCCCATTGCAAAAGCACTTGTCCTGCTTTTATGTATTTCTTCCCGCCGTTGCTCTGAGCATATGACTTGGCATCAGCTTTGTTGCCGATTACGTTGGCGGCCACTTTGAGACCATTTGTGAAATCGACGATAGAAGTTCGGAGTTCAGCGGGCGGTGAACCCTTGCTCAGCATACCCGAGACGGTGGCGGCCACCTTTTTCGCCTGATCCGAGTTTGGCTTCTTGATCCCGTCGAGTGAACTGAAAGCCTTTTTCAGCGTACCGCAGAACGCCGGGTCGGCCTGGGCTTGCCCTGGACCAACCAACACGCCGAGAAGCAGCACTGCAAAAACTAAGCTCATACGGTTCATCGGCTACATCGTAGCCCAGAGACACTTCAGAAGGCTGAAGTGCTCCGAGCGCCGTCACGGCCTGCCGTCCGCGCATCGCGGACCGTCACAACCTGGGACGCAACGACCTGATCAATGCGTTGGGTGCCGTCGATGAGCGTCTCCGCCGGGACAACGTGCGCGGCGAGGTGTACATCTTCGGTGGCGCCGCGATGGCGCTCGGCTATCACTCTCGTGACGCGACCCATGACGTCGACAGCATCCGGGAACCGCACGGTGCGGTGCTACACGCCGCGCACGCCGTCTCGAGAGAGCAGAACCTTCCCCAGTCGTGGCTCAACGAACAAGGATCAGTGTGGCTACCGGCCAAAAACGCGTCGGTGCGGCCGCGTTCGAGGGCAGCTCGATCTGTGTCATCCGCGCCAACCCGGACGTCATGTTGGCCATGAAGGTCGCGGCGTTCCGCACGAGCGACCACCCAGACATCAGTTGGCTCGCCGAACACCTCAAGCTCAGTGATCCGGACAAGATCATCGAGCTCACCGAACGGATGCTCCGTCAACCGCTCAACGAGGACAAGCGTCTCCGGGTGCGCACCATGTTCCCCAGTGTCGAGTCCGAGCTTCGTGCGCCGAAACGGAGTTTCGAACACGAACTCTAGGTAGCGAACGACTGCCGGATCGTGACGGCGATCAGGATCATGATCGCCGTCACAAGTACACCTACGGATACGCGGAGCCCGACAGTGGCTGAGTTAGGTCTGCGTGTCTCTAGGCCAGGAGGCCGGGTGGAAGTGGGCGCACCGCGACCAGAAGCCCGAGTCGTTCTTCAACGCCTGGCACGCCGTGTTGTACAGCGGCTCAGGCGCTGCGTCGCTGTGGGTGGTCCAGCGCAATCAAGGGGCCGGATTGCCAGGACGGGCCGCGGTGCCAGCCGGTCACGCCACGCGCCGCTCGGGTCGTCGACGTCTGAAGTCGCGATTCCCGAATCGGAATCTCCGGTCGAGTGATCAGATTCCTCGCCTTTAGATCGTGAGAACGATTTCGAAGCGCGGGCAGGGGCCCGGATGGGCGCGCCGTAGCTGACCGCCCTCGGTTTCTATCAGGCGGCGGGCCGGCGCGAGACCGATGCCGTCGCTCCAGCCGGATTCGGGCGATCTTGATGGCGGTCTGGCCGTCGACGGCGCCGGGCCAGGCAAGGTGCTGTGCACGCACTTGACCACCCGACGGTGGGCCCAGTGGTTGCCCGTTCCTCCGCCGCCCGTGCGATGCCGGCGTAGTAGGTGGTGAGATGTGGTGAGCGTCGACACGTTGCGCTTCATCCGATCAAGCCGTATGTCGCTCCACTCGGGTCGGAAGAGGCGCCGATCGAGGTAGCCGCCCGCCTCGTTCATGGTCTCCGGCGAGAAGTCCATTCCGCGCAGCCTCGGACTACGCTCCAGCAAGTCGCCGCCGGTCAAGTCGGTCTGCGCAGCGACGGCAACGGCGCAAGACGAATGCTGCCAATCGTGGTCGCAACCGAGACCGTGCGACGGTTGGCCGAGCCGATCGCCCGCCCGGCGATGACTCACGGCTCACCGCAGTAGCTGTTGGCCCGCGACGCGATTTCGCTACTCATTTTGCTACTCAACTCTGGCCAATTCGACGGAATGGAGCGCTCTGGACGCAATGCCCCGCCTACTGCGACCTGCTCAAACCCACACGAAGCTACCCAGCGGAGGGCCATGCTCACCCTCGTTAGGTGGAAGAACCGGGGGAAGGATCAGAGGCGTCCCTCGCTGCATGCTTGCGCCCCTGCTTTCGACCGAGCTGACCGAAGCGCTACGGCGAGCCTAACGCCCGCCATAGCGGCAGAGGTAAGCCCCCTAAGATGGTTCCTGCACCAGCTCGACCGCCTGTTGCGTCAAGCCCTCCTTCGGGAGACCCAACCAGTCCCGAATCTAGGACTCAGTAGCCCCGACCGGCGGCGCCTGGCCCGCACACGGGGTACCGATCCCAATTCGGACCGTCGCCATTCGGGACCCGACACGGATCTTTAGTGGCACACACATCGTCTCCGACACCCAATAGCCACCAGGAACAGCGACCCATTCGCGTGACATTCCGGCGCATGCGTCCGAGTACGCAAACGGTCTTGGTACCCCTGGCCCGCCCCAGCCGATCGCAAACTGATCGACCATATTGGCCGGTACGGAGAGTTCGAACCGCTTCCCGCCCTTGTACCAGAGACCCGTCTTGGCGAACAGCCGGAATCGCTCTCCTCCATAGGTAAGAGTTGTTTGGAGAGCATGGGCCCTGGGTGTTGCCGGGAGAGCCACGACGCCCAGCACTACGGTGAAGTCCGCCGGAGGCGCCGTTGTTTGACCGTAACAAGGCAACTTCTCGCTCTTGGACGTGGTCGCCACCGACTCTGATCCCCGCCCCGCAAAGGCCGCAGAAAGTGCACCGAGCACGACCACACGAAGGAGAAGCCTCCGCTTCAACGATGCGGTCATCACGTTTTGACGCTACCGGGTTTGTCGACTCCTACCCCACTCCGCGGAACGACATCTGCGGGCTCGACTCATATGGTCTCTGCACCCGGGTGACCTCTTGGAGGTGCTCGTCCCAGGTACGCGCAACTCACCGGCGCTCAACCCCTCTTGGCCACAACCGCAACTTGTGCTTGCGACGTCAACGACCCCTGCAGTCCCAGAGCGCATAACGGCCCTTATGGGCGGAGCGAGGGAGCTGTGAGTCTCGCCTGTCCCATGTACGGAACCACCAACTGGTCCGCAACGGCCAAGACCGTCGCACGCGTATCCGCCTCCGACAACCCGACAGTGCGCGGCCGTCACGGCCACTTTCGTAGGCGTTCCACCACCACGCGAACCTCCTCTTCACGACGCACGGCGGCGCGCTCCCTCGACCACGAAATCGCGCCCACGAGCAGAACCACCACGAGCACGACAATCACGACCATCGCCCAGAGGCTACGGGTTCGGCGTCGCCAACGGCGGAGACCTCATGGAGGGAGGAAGCGCCCAAAGCAGTCGACGGCAAAGACGGAACGCTGGCAGGACGACTACCTCGCTCATTCCCGCGAAACGCCAAAGAGCACGCCGCTCGCGTCGATCGTCGGTAAAGTTTGCGCGGGAGTTCCGACCGATCGCGGGCCTCGCACCTCGGCCACGATCGAACAGTCGCAGCACGAACGGGCTGGTGTCCACCCCGCAGACACTGGAAGTGCTTCTGGCCCCCAGCGGCTTGGGGTCGACGAAGTGGTACGCCCCTGAGTCGGGTGCCAGGCCTTCGTATTAGCATCCAAACGCAAACGGTGAAGGGTGTGGCCGACACCTTACGAAGTGCCTACCTCGACTTCCAGACGATTCCGCGCCTGCAACTACTGGTGCGGGATCGGATCCTCGGGTCTTGTTAGCAGCGGCGTCGAAGCGGTCGATGTACGACTTTCGTAGGATGTTCCTGGAGGCCTGGGTCTGCAGGATGCAGCGGTGGATCTGTCGCCGTCGTTAGCCGCTCGTCACTACGTCGCTTCGGGATGGGGAACGGTCATGGCCGATCACGCGCAGCTGGTGCTTCCGGGTGGGACGGTCACGTTCCTGTTGACCGATGTGGAGTCCTCGACCCGGCTTTGGCATGAACGGCGCGAGGAGATGGGCGCTGCCATTGAGCGTCACTACGCGATCCTGGACGTGGCGATCGCGTCGGCGGGCGGGGTTCGACCGGTGGAGCAGGGTGAGGGCGACAGCGTGGTGGCGGCGTTCTCGCGGGCGGCCGACGCAGCTCGTGCCGCACTGGAAGCGCAGGTCGCCTTATCGGCGGAACTGCCGTGGCTCAAGGTGCGTATGGCCATTCACACGGGAGACGCGCAGTTCCGCGACCAGGCCAACTACATGGGGCGCAGCATCATCCGCTGTGCCCGGCTGCGGTCGTGCGCCCATGGTGGACAGATCCTGGTGTCCGAGACAACGGCATCCCTGCTGGCCGACGCGCTACCCGACAAGGCGTCGCTCGTCGATCTGGGTGTCTCCAGGCTGCGGGACCTACACCGTCCCGAGCAGGTGTGGCAGCTCTCTCATCCCTCGGTGGGTTCGGTGTTCCCGGCGTTGCGTTCGCTTGATGCGACACCGCACAACCTGCCGCGCCCGTTGACGTCATTCATCGGTCAACACTGTCAAACCGTCGACGTGATGGGTGAACCTCCCCCGAGAATTGGAGTCGAGAGTTGAGGAGTTTGTACGGGTGGCCGTCTAGGTTTGATTCGGAGATTCGTGCGCATGCGGTGGATTCAATCCGGGTGTTTCGGAAACCGCGTTGTCAGATTGCTTCTCTCATACCCCCGATAACGCAGCGTCAACCACCGAAATGCGACAGCCACCCCGAAAAGGTTTCCGCCCGCCGATAGATGTCGCAGCACATATGTGTTAGAGTGACTACTGGTGGAGCTTCGCTACGACCCTCACTTCGCAGCCTGGCTCCAACTGTTCATCGACGACGAAGAACTCCTCGACATCTACGCCGATCTCATCGCACTCCTCGACGCCCTCGCGACCCACGGCCGCGACCTCCTCGAACCTGAATCCAAACCCATAGCCGCAAGCCGACACCTCCACGAACTCCGCCCCACCCCACCCTCAACCGCCGCGCCGTTCGCCGACCAACGACCCGTGCTGCGCATCCTCTACGCATTCTGTCGAACAGACACCGGGACGATCACAGCAGTTGTTCTCCTCGGAGGCGACAAGACCGACCTCGGGAATGCCTGGTACCCAGCCAACGTCATGAGAGCCGAGACACGCCTCGCCAGCATGTGCGGCCGCTACCGCCTCAAACCCCTACCGAACTAGCCGCCGGAGAACATCATGCCGAAGCGAATCCCGATCGACACCGCCGACACCGAGCCAACCTCCGAAGACTACGAGCGGGCAGGCACCGCGCACCGCGACCACGTGGCCCGGGCCGAACAACTCCCCCGCTTCCACGCCGCCCGCAGCGAAATCGCCGCTAGCCAGGCCCAAAGTCAGGCCACACTCCGCGACCTACGAATGTCTTTGCAGCTCACGCAGGTCACGCTCGCTGAAGCCATGGGGATCTCACAATCCGAACTCTCACGACTCGAACGACGACACGAAATCTTCCTATCCACCCTCGACCGGTTCGTACAAGCAACCGGCGGGCGCCTCACACTCACCGTCGAATACGACGACCGGCGACCTGTCACCCTCAGCCTCAGTGCGCTCACCTCCGAACGGTCACATGAGCCAACCAACGCGTGAAACCGTCTTCGGGACGTTGATATTCGTCCAGACACGTCGGGCCGTTTAGAGCACTCTCACGCTGGCGAACTGGTGCACCGGCCCGACAAATGGGGGTCGGGTGCAGAGGTCCGCTGTTTCTGGGTCGGGAGGTCGTCCAGGTTGGAATCCGGGTGTCATGTTTGTGATGGTCGGACGGTCCAAACCGCTGTCGCAGGCTGAGCCCTTTCGCAGAATTCGGCTTCCCGCGGGGTAGGCGGCGGACAGAGATGCCTGGAGGTCGAACTTGGGAGAGAACTAGCCTGTAACAGGATGGATGCCGAATGACGGTTGATCCTCGTGACCTTCGAGGGGTCCGGGCCCGACGACGTAGTCGTCGTGGCTCGCACTCCCACGGGCACGGAGGCCCCCTCGGGCGATGGTCGCCTGGCGCCCAGACGATCCTGCCTTTGGGCGGAACGCAGAGAGACCTTCGTGAAATGCTCGGCGAGATCCAGACCGATCAACTCCGCCAGCGTGTTCCTCTGCTCACTGACATCGGCGACCTGGCCTTCAACACAGTTGGATGGCGACCAGCGTTGCATCGACGACTAGGGGACCTCGGGCTCGATTCCACCTCGATCGTCCGGGTAAGTCTCATTCCAAGGGGGTAAGAACGAACCTGGAACGCGAACGACCGGTTCATCGTGGGTGTCGACACATCGCTGGAGTTCGAAGTCGGGCGTGCCCTCCGATGGTCATCCCGCGTGAGCAGGATCGTCCCGGTCGAACCGTCCGATCCGGGACAGAAGGTCGACTTCTTCGTCACCGCCGACGAGGGAGCATCTCGGGAGTTCCGCGCTCGGGGCGGCCTCCAGGGAGCGGTGTCGATCGTCGTCGGTATTGAACCACCGTCGATTGATGCTCTGGACCTGGGGGCTGTACGGGCCGGTCGCGAGCACCTTCGTCGGAGTGCTCGACGCGATCGGGACTGAGGATGTCATTCCGCCCACCTGGCACGAGCAACAACTCGACCGGTCACCCCACCGACAGTCACGGCGCAGGCCCACGAAATCCGCCACAAGCGGCGCGTCGCACGCCGAGCCCGCCACTTCACCCACCACACCGCTCCAACAAGTCGTGTGCGGGTACTACGTCGCCGCCACGCCTGAACTGAGTCCGAAG
>JANYDT010000196.1 GCA_025359845.1 Acidimicrobiia bacterium | reverse complement strand
CGAGATAGTGCCGTGATAGCCGGGCGCGGCGATCAGCAGTCCATCAGCTTGGCGCACCGCCTCAACCATGTCCGCGACATGGCCTCAAGCATTCCGTCATCGGTGCCGATGCAGCAAAGCATGCGCCGACACTATGGAGGCCACTTCCCGGTCGCGGCGTTAGGCGCTTTGGCTGGCGTCGCTGCGGGGTGCGGTGCGGCAGGTTTGTCGATCGTGTCGACGGCGTCGCCCGCCGACAACCGTGCGGCGCCGGCGTCGTGGAGTCGCTTCCAATGCGAAACGGCATCGTCCCAGATGATCGTTGACGGATCACGCGTTCTCGTCCGCAGACGCCGGCAGTCAACGGTCCGCATCATCCGCGTGCAGCTCGAGGGCGACGCGAGCGCCGTCCGGATCGCCGAGAGGATCGGCGGTGCATGGGTTTCCGACCAACTCGTGATCATAAATACCCCGACAACGATAGGGCCAAGCCGCTATTCGCACCTACTCTCAACGTCACGCGGCGAACGAGGCGGTTGCGTGCCGATCGGCGGAGCCCGAATTCCCGTTCAAGCTTCTCTGACATCGCGTGCCGTTATTCTCGAGGTGCGGTCTTCTTCGGACGAGAGTGCGCCGTGGATCGCATCGGCGTTCAACGGCGAATTGATGTGGACGCGCAGTGATCTGGCGGAGGTCCGAGATTGGCTGCCAGTGACGGTCGTGAACGGTGTGAACGAGAAGGCTCCGATCGACGGATGGGCGATAGCCAAGTTCGTTCGGCGCCTGTGACACCACCGCCCGGGCTCTTCGGCTGCTGTCGTTCCTGCAACGCCGCCACTGGTGGCCCGGGGAGGAACTCGCTGCGAGGCTCGAGGTATTGGATCGCACACTTCGTCGCGACATCGACCGGCTCCCGCGAGCTCGACGACAGGGTCGAATCGCGGCCGACGCGACGGCGACGAGCCAATACGTTGCACCGTCCATGGCGGATGCCCCACCAGCGTCCAACACGACCTACGGGAAGTCGCACGTCAAATCCATGACGGCACTCCGGATCGACCCACAGGAGCAAAATGGCAGGGTGCTATGCGCCGGTGGCGCCTGGCGCGTGGAGCACAGGCTCAATTCCCGCCGACATGACCACGCGCGTCCCGTTTGACACTTGACTGCACGACTCAATCCACCATCTGAAGGAAGGAACGAACTCGGGGAATAGATCTACGCAAGTGGGCCGGACCTACGATTTGGTCGTGCTGAAGGCGCCCGAGCACAATGCTGAAGTGCACGCCATAGTTTGATGCAATGCTGACAAGCGCCTCCATCGAATAAGGCGGCGGCGGCACGACAAACCCGCCCGGAAAGAGCAGCTGGACAGCAAAGTTGTCAGCCTCTAGCTCCTGTCCAGTGAGATCGGACGATCCGAGCTCTTCGTCAATTCGCACGGCCGCAACACCTACATGCCCCAAAAGCAGGTGTGCGACCTCGTGAAGAAGGGTCCAAACGAAGATGTCGAATTGGTTTCCCCGAGTGGTTAGACCGATGATCGCCATCTCGGAGGATGGTCTCATCGCAGCCCCGTCTAGTTTGCTTCCTGCAAGCTGCGGCTCGATCACGAGGGCCACGCCGCACCGCGCAAAACGTTGTTCAAGGCCCCCGAGTCCATCCGGTCGAACCGAGCGAAGCTCTTTCGCCAGGCGACCCAATGCATCGCCGTCAAACGGCGACACCTCCCGCGCTGAGGCTAGTTGGAGGACTCGCGCAAGCCAACCTCGCTGTTCCGGAGTGAAGGAAGAATCACTATCGGTCTTTCGCGCGGCGGCAGCGAAGTCCGCTGCCTCAAGCGGCAGCAAGAGTGCAGAGACGTCCCTCTCGAGCAAGTCGAGGTCCTCGGTATCCGAGATCCATCCGCGCTTCCGAAGCTCCCTCAGCGGGACCTTGTCACGAAGTCGCGCCATGCGCACGACCGAGTTGTTGGCCGGACGATGCGATCGAACCTCGCGAAGACGAAAGGCGGTCTGGAGATTGAGCCAATACTCGGGACTCGTACCGAGAGCATCAGCGATCGTGACCGCGGTCTCCGCCGTGATCTCCTTCTTGCCATTCATGATCTCGGAAATGGTCTGCGCGGGTCGTCCCAGAATCTGGGCAAACTCAGAATTGCTCCAGCCTCGCTCCTCGAGTTCCTCTCGAAGAAACTCGCCCACAGGAAAGACCTCCGCGGGGGTCAGCATATTCTCCCTCATGACTCTTCCTTTCAGTGATAGTCGACGATCTCGACGATGACAACGAGCTTTCCGGAATCATCGGTTTCGAGCCGGAAAATAAGCCGCCACTGTTTATTGATTCGAACTGAGTATTGGCCTTGTCGGTTGCCCGACAACTTCTCGAAGTGAAGGGACTTCACAGCCCGAAGGTCTCGTTCGTCCGTTGCCGCGACGATCGAAGCGAGCCTCCGGCGGTACCCTCGCGTCAGCTCTTCGCTCAGGGCCGGCAGCCGGAACTCGAGATCCGTGTACAGCCTTTCGAGATCGGGTTCCTCGAACTGGACCTTCACACATCACCCCTTCACCCTAGAGCTGAAGATATTGCGTACGGACGTATAATACATGGATCAGTGGGGTGTCGCAACTGCGATAGTGCTCCACCCGGAGTGGCCGTTGGTGACCGGTGATGTCCCTTGTTCACCGAGCGGAGTCTCAAGCATTTCTCACAAGTCGGGCGTGGGCCGTCAGATTTGTTGGAGCGACCAATGACTGGCTCAGCATGCAACCCGTTGCGGCAGCGAGCCACGACAGCCAACCTACGCCGTTGTGTCGGCCTCACCGGGTGGGCCACTCGCAATGCAGTGTCGACGTGACGATCGGAGCGCCGCCCTCGTGCAACGATCGCCGTAGGCTCGCGTCAATGGGGATCAAGCTCGAACTGTGCCTGGATTGCAACGATGGGGTCGCCACAGCGACGTTCTGGGCTGAAGCGTTGCGGTATCGGCAAGCCGGGACGGCCGGCCAATACCACGTGTTGGTCGATCCTGAGGGCAGTGGTCCGAACTTGGTGATCCAGCAGGTAGCGGAGGCCAAACCAGGCAAGAACCGCGTGCATTTCGATCTCAAGGTGGCCGATATCGAGGCTGAGGCAACTCGATTGGTCGCTCTTGGCGCGACCCGCGTAATGGCCAGTCCGATCGAGGAACACGGCGGGGCGTGGGTCGTGATGACTGATCCCGAAGGCAACGAGTTTTGCGTCTGCCGAGCGTGATTTAGCCCGATTTAGCCCCCACCAGTGGGGATGGTCACCGGTGGGGATGGTCCGGCGGTCGATCTGGGCCGAGCCGCGCTTCGAGTTCGACAGATCAGTATAATTGTCCAAATGACTGATCTTCGTGTTGGGCCGGTCAGGTATCCGGAGGAAGGCCCGAAGGAAGTGCCTCAGAATGATTTGCATTTCACGTGGCTCATTCTGCTTCGCGAGAATCTGCGCCTTTTGTTCGCTGATCGTGACGACGTGTACGTGTCTGCTGACTCGTATTGGTATCCGGTTGAGGGCCATCCGGAGCAGTCGTCGGCTCCTGATATCTACGTTGTGGTGGGTCGCCCGCCCGGTGACCGTTCGAGTTATCTTCAGTGGCTCGAGCAGGGGGTGGCGCCGTTGGTGACGATCGAGGTACTGTCGCCAGGCAATTATTCGACGGAGGGCCGCCGTCGATTGGCTGACAAATTGGAACGGGCTGAGCGTTTTGGTGTGCAGGAGTATCTCGAGATCGACCCGTTGTTCGGAACAATTTCGGTGTGGGAGCGCCAGAACCAAGCGTTTGAACACCTTGGCGTGTTGCCACGTTGGGAGTCGGCGCGACTTGGCCGAGTCACGTTCTTGTCCCACGATGGCGCTCTGCGCGTACTAGGTCCCAACGGCGTGCCTTTCAGCACCCTGGCCGAGAGCGAGGCTCGCGCCGACGGGCAGACGGCCCGGTCGCGGCCCTCGAGCGGGAACTGGCTCAGCTTCGGGGTACAACTGCGTAGTTACGGGCCCCCGTGTCGCGTCGAGATTGATTCGCGCTCAGAAACGCGACTCGCGTTTGAACTTGGTGTAGCCGGTCGGGTCGATGAGCACGAGGTCGAGCAGTTCGGGCGCATTCGGGTCGATCTCCTGGCGGAGGTTCCAACGGGCGATCATATCCATCCATTCTTCGAATTCGAAGTCGGGCGGACCGGGGACTACGGCCCACAGCCCCACCACGATATAGGGCACGTCGGGATTGTTCTCGAGCACCTCCTCGACGGTCGTTATCAGGGCCTGGACGGATTGGTTGTCGGCGGGTCGGCCGTTGACGACTACCCCCGTACGGACGAAGAAGTCGTCTTGGACGAACAGGACAACGGTGGCCTTCTCGCTGCTCGCGTCGAGGCACGAAACGATGGCCTCGACGGCGTCGTCGGTATAAAGGATGGGTCCGACGGGTTGTCGCCGGGCGCGACGCCTGGTCGCGGACTCGGATCGGCGGGGGGAACAGCGGGTGGGCATGACAGCCTCCTTGAGCGAACGCTCAAACTCCGGTGAGATGAGGAGCGGCGAACGCCCAAAGGCCAGGAAAAACTGGTCCAGAGCATAGCGGGGTGGTGTGACAACCGGGGGCGGCCCTATTGTCGAGCTGTGCGTTTCGGGATCTTCTTTGAACTGTCGGTGCCGCGAGGCCCCGACGGTCGCCTCGTGCCGGGCGCCGAGCGGGTGGTGTATCAGAACGCGCTGGAACAGGCCCGGGTGGCTGACGAGATCGGCCTCGACTGGGCGTGGGCCGTCGAACACCACTTCCTCGAGGAGTACTCGCATTGCTCTGCGCCCGAGGAGTTCCTGACCGCGGTGGCGATGACCACGCAACAAATTCGAGTGGGCCACGGCGCAGTGGTGTGCGTGCCCGAAATGAACCATCCGATCCGGGTAGCCGAGCGGGCCGCGGTGCTCGACATCCTCTCCGGTGGCCGCCTCGAGGTGGGCACCGCGCGGAGTTCGACCTGGACTGAATTGGGCGGGTTCGGCGCCGATCCCGACACCACCAAAGCGACCTGGAGCGAGTTTGTCAAGGTGCTTCCGAAGATGTGGGCCGAGGAGAGGTTCTCGTGGTCGGGCGAGTGCTTCTCGATGCCCGAGCGCAACGTGCTGCCCAAACCTCTCCAGAAGCCGCATCCGCCGCTGTGGGTGACGGTCACTACGCCAGGCACCGAACTCGACGCCGCCGATCGCGGCATTGGCTGTCTTGGGGTGGCCACGGTTGGCTACGGCGAGCAGGAAACCCGCACCCAGGGCTATCACCAGCGCATACGGAACTGCGATCCCGTGGGCGCCGTCAACGCGCAGGTCACCACCCAGAACTTCCTCTTTTGCCACGATGACCTCGCCACTGCGGTGGCCGTGGGGGGAGGCATGGCGGCGGCGTTTTCCGTGCTGAACAGCCACCTACTCTGGACCCGTGAGGCCTATCCGACTTCGGCGTACCATTCGCTCGGAAATCAGGGAACTCGGGCATCGCAGGACGCCGCCAACCGTATTGCCGTGCTGACGGCTGCGGCTTCTCCCGAGACGGCGCCCGATGTCCGTAAGGCGCTCCCCGAAGGCGTGTGTATCGGCGATCCCGAACACATCGTCGCCGTGATCAAGCAATGGGAGTCAATCGGAGTTGACGGTATCAACTTCATCGTGAACACCTGCGAGATGATTCCCCAGGTCGAGGTGTTGGCGTCGTTGCGCCGTTTCGCGACCGAAGTGCTGCCCAAATTCCGTCCCAACACAAAGACGGCCTGAGACCATGCTCGCCGGGGCGGCGTCGGCCGCGTCAGCTGTGGCTGACATCCCCACGTTGACGTCCACGGCGAAAGAGAGATGGGATCTCGACGAGATGGACATCTTTCAGGCGGTCTACGAAGTGGGTGGCGTAGATCGCACCGCACTGCTGCCACCGGCCTTGCATCCCACCGATCCTACGCTACTCATCCTCACCGCCTGGATCGGCCTCAAGGTGACATTGGTGCAGGCCCGGATTTCGTGTCGCAGCGGCGTGCGAGCCCGCGCTCTGCTGCTCGACAGCGTGTGCCCCGATCAGGCCGTCGGCGATCGGTTGCGCTTGGGATGGGGGTTCAATGTGCGCCCCGGCGAGGTCGCCCTTACCGGTAGCCGCGACACCGTGAGCATCAAGGCGCCCGGCATCGAGTTCGCCATCGATCGGCTGGAGGATTTCGACGCCGACGGGGTGCAGCTCACCGCGAGCATGCATCTGGTGACGCTGCCCGCAGGGGAGCGGCTCATCCAGATCGAGCCCGAAGTGCAGGCCGAGTCGGCCCGGCGGGGGCGGCCGGGAGCGGTGCGGGTGGCGCGTTTTCCGAAGCTGCATGCCGTGAGTGCGGCGATCATCCACGGTCGCGTGACGTTGGTAGCGCCCCGCTTCGCCACTAGAGTCGATCTGCCCGCTTTTCGAGGAACGGAAAAACTGTAATGAACCCCGAGCTCACCGAAGACCAGCAGGCCATCGTCGAGGGTGTCGATCACGTGTGCGGCGCGTTCGACGATAAGTATTGGTCGGCGTGCGACACCGAACACCGCTTTCCGTGGGATTTCTACAACGCGATGGCCAAGGGCGGGTGGATCGGCATCGCCATTCCTGAGGAGTTCGGAGGCGGCGGGAGGGGCATTACCGAGGCCGCCCTTGTGCTCAACCGGGTGGCCGCCAGCGGCGCCGGCATGAACGGTTCGTCGTCGATCCATCTCACCATGTTCGGTCTCAATCCGGTGGTGAAGTTCGGCAACGATCGGTTGAAGTCGACGTTTCTGCCGCGCGCCGCGACCGGTGAGTTGCACGTCGCGTTCGGGGTGACCGAGCCCGACGCCGGCACCGACACATCGAGAATCAGCACTCGCGCCGTGGATGATGGGATGGGCGGGTTCATCGTGAAGGGCCGCAAGATCTGGACTTCGAAGGCGCTCGAGTCGGAAGTCGTTTTGTTACTGGTGCGCACCGACAACGACGACAAGGGCGGGTTCAACGGCCTGACGTTGTTCTTGGCTGACCTTGACCGCAAGTATGTCGATATTCGGCCCATTCCCAAGCTCGGACGCAACGCCGTGGCGAGTTGTGAGGTCGCTTACGATGAGTTGCCGGTGGAGGGATGGCGCATGGTGGGGGAGCGGGGCCGCGGGTTCCATCACATCCTGCACGGCCTCAACCCGGAGCGGATACTCTTGTCGGGCATGGCGTGCGGCCTCGGAGAGGTGGCCATCAGCCGGGCGGTCAAATACGCTAAGGAGCGCCACGTGTTCGGTCGCCCGATTGGCGCCAATCAGGCCATCAGCCATCCACTGGCGCAAGCGCATATGCAGTTGGCTGCGGCTTATCAGATGATGTTGGTCGCGGCTCATCGATATGATCGGGGTGAGGAGTGCGGTGAACACGCCAATACGGCGAAGTATCTTGCGGCGGAGGCGTCATTCTTCGCGGCCGATCGGGCCATGCAGACGCTCGGTGGTCTCGGGTATGCCGTCGAATACCAAGTCGAACGTTGGTGGCGCGAAGCTCGCCTTCAGAAGATTGCCCCGGTCAGCCAAGAGATGACTTGCAACTACATCGCCCAAACCGTGTTGGGGCTACCGCGCAGTTACTGATTGACAGTGGGTGCAGCGACTACGTGGTTGGCCCAACGCCTGTCGCCCAGCGGAGACCACGACGGAGCAGTTCGTAGTACTGGGGCACTTCCCACGACCCCCGTTCATTGTTCGGGTACTCCGACACGAAAGGCTGCATATCGTACTTGGACCGACAGTGCCCGAGGGTCAAATATAGAATTTCGCCGGCGCCGTGGTGGTGGGTATAGGCCACCAATCGAGGTTCATCCTTGGGCCATTCCGACTCGGCGAAGCCGGTCGCCATGCCGGTAAAGCTGGTCGCCAGCAACGGGGTACAGCGGCCGTGATATTCGCAGAGATAGAGTTCTTCGTCGGCGCCGCTGTCGAAGTCATCGATTCCTTTGGTGAACCAGTGGTCCTGGGCCACGTTCTGCACGCGGTACGCATGAAGTTTGGGGTGGGCGATGAACTGGCTGCCGAGGGTATGCATCCAGATCGGAAGTGCACGCGGCGACTGCACCGGTTTCGGTGGACCGAACTCGAGGATGGCGTTGGTGCCGTGCAGCGCGAACCACTTCCGTCCGGCGGCCATCCAATCGGCAATGGCCTGCTGCGCCTCCACCGACGGGCGGACGTCGCATGTGTAGGTGACGAGGCAATCGGACTTCGTGACCCGCTCGTCTTCGTAGTTGTCCCATACCTTCACCCGGACGTCGTCGCCCAATTCGGCGAGCAGCTTCAGCAACTCCAGGCGGGCGAAATCGAAATCATGAAACCGACCGCCCGCCACAAGGGCGACATCAACACGAGTCATATATCGGGATCGTACGGCTCGGCGAGCGGGGGGGCCAGTCTCGGCGAGCGAACAGGCCCTTAGCCGATCATTGCGAACGCCCGGGCGCGTGTCGGGCCCGGACGATGCGCGTATCGACGCGGGTGAGGAGACGCCCCGGGAAACGATCGCGAGGAAGCCGATCGAGGAATTGAGACAGGATCGGGGCGGCGATCGCCGCGACTTCGGCTACCACGGCGCCAAGCGCCATCCCGGCAATCACGTCGGTCGGATAGTGAGCGCCGACCACCACACGAGTGATCGCCATGACCACGGCGGCCAGGACGGCGCCGACCACGAGACCAGTAGCGAGTCGTGGTCGGCGGGGCGTGAGAGCCAACGTCATAAGGACCAGAATCACGACTAGAGCGGTGAATCCGGCGGCGTGACCCGACGGGAAGCCCATCCCGTCTTCGCCGGTGAGCGCCGCCGTCGCCGGTCGCGGGCGGCCAATGATGGATTTGCCGAGGGTCTCGGCGACGCCGGCGACGCCCGGCGCGGCGAAACAGGCGGCCGCCCACGCCAATGAGCCCCACCGCACCAACACGATCACGGCGCAAACGAAGGCGAGGACCACGACGATGCCGGGCGACCCGACGACCGTGATGGCATTGTTCAGTCGGAAGAACGCCGAAGACTTGCGGGGCACATATCCATGAACGAGCCAGCGGTCGAGACCAAGTGGGCCGGTGTGGTGCCACGCCGCTGCGACGAGGATCAAAAACAGAATCGTAGCTACCCCGACCCGCAACGCGGTTCCCATCGAGATCGGACGAGACTTGATCGGGCGCCCCGGTTCGATTTTGCCGGTCATCGCCATACTGCTGGAAGGGAGACTGGACTTTGACACTCGTGTTGTTTACAGGACAGCGTGCCCCTCATAGCGAACCTCCGGCCAGCGCACGGTAAATCATGGGGCCACCACTACCTGACCGCGGGTCGTCAAGCCATCGTGCTCACGCCGGTGATCTCTCGCAGGAACGCCTCGACCTCTGAGCGATGTCTCGTTCGGCGCATCGGCGGCAGGGCTTTCACGAGCGCCCATCGATAGCCGGCGGAGTTGAGCCGAGGATCGAGTACGGCCACCACGCCGCGATCCGTCGACGAACGAATTAGCCGACCCGTTCCTTGGGCGAGGAGGGTGGCGGCGCGAGGAAGGTCGATCTTCTCGAACGCCGCCGGTCCGGCGCGCTCCCGCCGGGCCACGAGAAGGGGCTCGTCGGGTCGGGCAAACGGCAACTTGTCGATGGTCACCAGTGTGAGCGCCCGTCCGGGCACGTCGATGCCTTGCCAAAAGCCCATCGTGGCGAAGAGGCTCGATGTCTCGTCTTCGCTGAACGCCAGCGTGAGGGCCGGCTTGGGCAACTCGCCCTGCATTAGAAGGCGACCGGGAAGACGGCGATCAATCAACACCGCATGGGCCGCCTTCATAGCCCGCCAACTGGTGAACAGCGCGAGTGTCCGACCGCCCGCAGCCGCGATCAACGCCGCCAGTTCCTCGTGCATGGCGGCCTCGTAGCGGGCGTTGCGGGGGTCGGGAAGCGCCGTTGCGCAGTACAACATGGCCTGTTGGGCGAAATCGAAGGGTGAACCGACATCGCGTATGTCGGTGCGCTGTTCGGGCATCCCCAGGCGTTCGGTCAGGTTTGGGGGGATGGTCGCGCTGGTGAGGATGGCGGTCGGTCCCTCGGGTGCATCGAAGAGCCTGGATCGCAGGGTCGGGGCGACATCAACCGGGGCCAGCCACAGCGATGATCCCCGACTGCCAGATTCCACCCACGCCACGCGCTCGGTGTCGTCGCCGCCTAAGGCCGCCGCGTCATGAATTTCGCTCAAGAGGCCGGTGGCCTGCTGCACCGCGCGGATCTTGCGTTGGGCGACTTCGGGACCGGCATCGTCGGGAACCTTGCGTAGTACCCCCAACGCCTTGTTCACCCGATCTCCGGCCACCGCCAGAGCCGAAGCCAAGGACGGCTCACTCGACGGACCGGTCCGCAACAGCTGGCCGGCAAACGGCACCAGGGCGCCTTCCAATACCCCTCCGGCGCCCCCGAGATCGACAGCTTCGTCGGCATCGGCGATCACCGAACGTAAGCGGGAGGCAAGGTGGCTGAATCGACCGCCGCCGATCTCGATGGAGAGTCCGTCGGCGAAGATTTCTTCGGCGTCGTGGGCCTCGTCAAGGATCACGACGTCGTGCTCTGGCAGCACGAACCCGCCCGATGCGATGTGCTGCCCGTACAGGTGGAGGTTGACGACGATGACGTCGGCGAGCGCAGCGCGCGATCGGGCGGCCTCGGCAAAACACTGATCACCGCTCGGGCACTTCGCCTTTCCCGGACATTCCGACGACGACACGCTCACCGCGCCCCACACGCCATCGGCCGGCTCGGTCGGTAGCTCGGCCCGGTCGCCGGACTCGCTTGATCCGGCCCAGACGATCAGTTCGCGCACGGCGTCTATGTGGCGCCTGGTGAGGCCTTCAAGCGTGAGTTGAGTGGAGTCGGCGGCCGCCTCCTTCGCCTTCTGCCAACAGAAGTAGTTGGAACGACCCTTCAGCAACGCGAACTCGAACGCCACGCCCAGGTGTTCGGCGAGGAACGGGAGGTCCTTGCCCGCCAGTTGGTCTTGGAGGGCCTTGGTGGCGGTGGCGACGATCACCCGCCGTCCCGATAACAGCGCCGGTACCAGATAGCCGAGCGACTTGCCGGTACCGGTTCCGGCCTGCACCACGAGATGGCGACCTTCGGAGATCGCCGCCGCCACGGCTTCGGCCATTTCGAGCTGACCCGGCCGAGCCTCCCCTCCGCCGGGAAGGGCGGCGGTGACCCGAGCGAGCGCACTGGCGATGTTGGATGGCATGAGCCCCGAGAGGGTAGCGGTACCCCACGCGCTCGCGGGTAGGGTCGATACGCGATGCGCCATCAACCCCGTCCCGCTTCGGTCATGCCTCCCGGCATCGACGGACGGCGCGTCCCCGCGCATGTGGGTTGCGTCATGGACGGCAACGGGCGCTGGGCCAGTCGCCGCGGCCTGCCCCGAACCGAAGGCCACGCGGCGGGCGAGGCGGCGTTGTTCGACGCCGTAGAGGGTGCGCTCGAACTCGGCGTCGAGTGGTTGACCGTGTACGCGTTCTCGACGGAGAACTGGCGCCGCCCAGTCGATGAGGTCCGATTCCTCATGAAATTCAACGAGTCGCTGTTGATGCGCCGGCGCGATGAACTGCATGACAAGGGCGTGCGCGTGCGCTTCATCGGCCGGCGCAACTGGCGCGTGCCCCGTCGCGTCCTCCGTCAGATCGAAGAGGCCGAGGACCTCACGCGCAACGACCGCCGCATGACCTTGACTTTCGCGTTCAACTACGGAGGACGGGCAGAACTGGTCGACGCGGTGTCGCGAATCGTGGCCGACGGGGTGGCGGCCGGCGCCGTCGACGAGAAGCTCATCGCCAAGTATCTGTATGCGCCAGACATGCCCGAACCCGATCTCGTGATTCGCACCAGCGGGGAGTACCGAATCTCGAACTTCTTGCTGTGGGAACTCGCCTATTCCGAACTGGTATTCACCGAGACTCTTTGGCCCGACTTCCGCCGCCATGACCTGTTCGCCGCGGTGCGCGAGTTTCAGGAACGCAGGCGCCGCTTCGGGGGCGTCGAGGGCGTCGAGGAATAGCGGCCCGTGGCCCTGTACCGCTGCCGGGGGGTCGTGTTGCGCACCCACAAACTCGGCGAGGCCGACCGGATCGTCGTGCTGGCCACTGACGAGTACGGCAAAGTACGAGCTGTCGCCAAAGGGGTGCGCAAAACGAAGAGCCGTATCGGCGCCCGACTTGAACCTACGACCCACGTCAACGTCTTGCTCTACCAGGGTCGTGGAGAACTCGACATTGTGAGCCAGGCCGAGTCGATCGATTTCTTCGGTGCGATCCGCGGCGACTTCGATCGGCTCACCCACGCCAACTCGCTGCTTGAGATCGTCGACCTGACCCTGCAAGAACGCCAGAGGGAGCCGCAGCTTTATCACTTGCTGCTCGGGGCCCTTCGAGAGTTGGAACGGGCCGACTCGCCCATTCTGGTTCCGGCCTTTGGTTGGAAGGTGTTGGCCCACGAGGGCTATCACCCGTCTCTGTCGGAGTGCGTCCGGTGCCGCTCGGTCGACGATCCGCCCGGCACCTTGATCGGGTTCGATTCAGCCGCGGGAGGAGTTACCTGTCGGACGTGCACTCTCGGTCCGGCGTTGGTTCCGGGTGCCTTGGCGTTGTTACGGCGCATCCTTGGCGGGGGTCTGGCTGGGGCTTTGCGGGAGCCGCCCAGCGCGGCCACCCACGAGGTGGAGCGCCTAGCCACTTTGGCCCTCGAAACGACCCTGGAGCGGCGGCTGCGGGTCGGTCGGCTGCGGTAGCCGGAGACGCCGGTCCGGGGGAGGGTCGGCTGGCCGAACCCTGGCGGACAGGTGACATTGGCTTCGGGGTAGTAACCCGTGAACAAGTTCGGTCGGCGCCCGATAGGGTCGAACCATGACCCTCGGACATGTGATCGGACTCTGGCGCTACCCCGTGAAGTCGATGGCGGCCGAGGCGCTTTCGGTTGCCGATGTGGGCGATGAAGGCATCATTGGCGATCGCAGTTTCGGTGTCATTGATGCGGCGACCGGCAAGCTGCTGTCGGCCAAGCGCTACCCCGCGCTGCTGGCGTTGCGGCCGGTGCGCCGAGATGACGGAGAGGTTTTGATCTACGAACCGAGCGGCGACTTGACCATGAGCGACGCGGCCGACGCCAACGGATGGCTGAGCGAATACTTAGGGTTGAATGTTCGATTGGTACGAGCCGAACCTGAACGGAGGCGCCAAATCGAGATGGAACTCGACGACGGCCAACTGTTCGAATTCTCGACCCCACCGGGCTCCTTCTTCGACGGGACGATGACCGTTCACGTCCTGACCACTGCCTCTCTGGCCGCCGCCAAGCGTCACTACCCGCTGGGCGATTGGGTTTGGGAACGCTTCAGGCCCGCCGTCCTCGTTGCAATCGACGAGTCGGTCGAGCACGATGACGGCGGCGACCCCTGGCCCGAAGACGCCTGGATAGGGTCCGAGATTGATCTCGGCGGACCGTCGGGGGTCCGGCTGCAGGTCGGCAAGGTGATGCAACGCTGCATCATGGTGACTCGGGCCCAAGGCGCGTTTCCGGCCGACAAGATGATCCTCCAGTCGCTCGCTCGGGTGCACGAATCCAATCTCGGCGTCGGCTGTGTGGTTTCGGGTGTCGGGCGGGTGTCGATGGGCGATGAGGTGGCCCTCGTCGGAACCTGAACCGGCGAGCTGAGGAGGCGCGTCGGAGCGCGCTGCGGGTAGCGTGCCCGGCCATGGTTCTCTCTCTCGAAGGTAAGACCGCGCTGATCACTGGTGGATCGAAAGGGATCGGTTTCGCCATTGCCAAGACCTATATCGAGGCCGGAGCTCGAGTCATGCTCGTGGCCCGCAAAGCCGAAGCCCTCAAAGCGGCGGCGACCGAACTGGGTGGCCCCGACAAGGCCCTTTGGATGACCGGCAACGTCGGTAAGCCCGAGGACGCAGCTGCGGCCGTGGCGGCCACGATCGAGCAGATGGGTGGTCTCGACGTATTAGTGAACAACGCGGCCACGAATCCGTGGGCCGGTCCGACGATCGATATCGACTTGCCCCGGTGGGACAAGACCATGGAGGTCAACCTGCGCGGTCCCCTCGTCTGGACGCAGGAAGCATGGCGCCAGACCATGAAGCAGAACGGCGGTGCCATCATCAACGTCGCGAGTGTGGGGGCGTTCGTCACGAGTCCGGCGCTTGGCACGTACGGGGTGGCCAAGTCGGCGCTGGTGTACCTGACCAAACAATTGGCCGCCGAACTGGCGCCCAAAGTACGGGTGAATTGCGTGGCGCCGGGCCTGATCAAGACCGACTTCGCCGAATATCTCTGGAAAGACGGCAAAGACGCGATGGTGGCCAAGGCGTATCCGCTCAAGCGGCTCGGGGAGCCCGAAGATGTGGCTGAGGCAGTGCTGTACTTCACCGCCGGCGCCAGTTGGGTCACGGGTCAGACGCTCATACTCGACGGCGGCGGCATCATCCGGTTCACCGACACCCACGTGGACAACGGCTGACACAGCCCTCCCCGATGGCCGCCCGGCCCGGGTGCTGCGGACCTGTGTCGGACGGGGCCGCCGAGGCCCCTAGGATCGTCAACTTATGTCTCAGCAGTTCCCGGACCTGATCGATCGCGTCGTGAACCTGGCCAAGCGCCGGGGGTTCGTGTATCCATCGGCGGAGATCTACGGCGGTTTTCGGTCCACCTACGACTACGGCCCGCTCGGTGCGCTCATGCTGCGCAACGTGAAAGACGCCTGGGTCCGGGCGATGGTGCAGGAGCGCGACGACGTGGTGCTGATCGACGCGGCCATCCTCGGTCCGCCGGCCATCTACGAAGCCTCGGGTCACATCGCCAACTTCACCGACCCGCTGGTGGATTGCAAGAACTGCAACCAACGGTTTCGCGAGGATCAGCTGCCCGACCGCACCACCTGTCCGTCGTGCGGCAAGAAGGACACCTTCACCGAGGCGCGGGCTTTCAACCTCATGTTCAAGACGCACGCCGGTCCGGTGGCTGAGGACGGAGCGGAGTGCTACCTGCGTCCCGAGACGGCTCAGGGCATGTTCGTGAACTTTGCCAACGTGCTGCACACCACCCGCAAGAAGCCGCCGTTCGGTATCGCCCAGGTGGGCAAGAGCTTCCGCAACGAGATCACGCCCGGCAACTTCGTGTTCCGGACCCGTGAGTTCGAGCAGATGGAGCTGGAGTTCTTCGTGCCTCCGGCTGACGCCGGACAATGGTACGAATACTGGATCGCGGAACGGTTGGCGTGGTACCACAAGCTCGGCATCCCCTCAGAACAACTGCGCATTCGACCTCATGATGCCGACGAACTCTCGCACTATTCGTCGGGCACATCCGATGTCGAGTTTGCGTTCCCGTGGGGATGGGGTGAGCTCGAGGGCATCGCCAACCGTGGCGACTTCGACCTCAAGCAGCATGCCACTCACTCCGGTCAGAAGCTCGAATTCTTCGACCAAGGTACGAACGAGCGCTACGTGCCGCATTGCATCGAGCCTGCGGCAGGGGCCACACGTACGATGATGGCGTTCCTGTTGTCGGCCTACGACGAAGAAGAGGTCAATGGCGAAACGCGCACGGTCCTGCGTCTGCACCCGCGCCTCGCGCCGTACAAAGTGGCCATCCTTCCGCTGTCGAAAAAGGCTGAACTGTCGGTCAAGGCCCGTGAGGTATTGAAGCTCGTCCAACCCCATTTCATGTGTGAATACGACGAGACGCAGGCCATCGGCCGGCGCTATCGCCGCCAGGACGAGATCGGCACACCGCTGTGCGTCACTGTCGACTTCGACTCACTTGAAGATCACGCGGTCACCGTGCGCGAACGCGACACCATGACGCAAGTGCGAGTCCCGATCGCGGAGCTGCTCGCCACCCTGCGCGACAAGTTGTCATAGGAGTCACCTCGCCGAAGTTGTCGGCCGGGCCACGTGATGGCGGCCAGCTTCGGCGTTTCCGCAGGCTAAGATGACCGGGTTCATGTGCCCGTCCGTCCGCCCCGTCGCTTCAGCCGTACAGCTGATTCGCGCAGCCGGCGCACGATAACGCGGACACGCCGAGGCCCGCCATTGCCGACTTGAGGACCCCACCATGCCCGCCACCCGTTACACGTACGCCTTCGACCACAAGCACAAGAAGGCGCCCATGCTCTTCAAAGACCTTCTGGGTGGGAAGGGTGCCAACCTCGCGGAGATGACGAGCGTTCTGCGCCTGCCAGTCCCTCCCGGCTTCACGATTTCCACCGACGCTTGTCGCGCCCACATGGCCGGTGGATGGCCGGTTGGTCTCGATGATGAGATCGCGACGCAAGTGGCCAAGGTCGAAAAGCAGATGGGCAAGCGCCTCGGCGATCCGTCCGATCCGCTTCTCGTTTCGGTGCGCTCGGGGGCCAAGTTCTCGATGCCCGGTATGATGGACACCGTCCTCAACCTCGGCTTGAACGACAAGAGCGTCAAGGGCCTGGCCGCTCAGACCAACGACGAGCGCTTCGCCTACGATTCGTACCGCCGATTCATCCAGATGTACGGCCGCATTGTGCAAGGTATCGATGGGGCGCTGTTCGAGCATGCCTTCGAACGTGCGAAGGAGGCCAGCGGTGTGGCCAACGACGCCGCCATTCCGGCCAAGGCGCTGAAGGATCTGGTTCAGGAATACAAGGCCATCGTGAAGACGGCTACCGGCAAAGCGTTCCCGCAGGAACCCAAGACCCAGCTGAGGGGCGCCGTCGAAGCCGTGTTTCGTTCGTGGAACGGGGCCCGGGCCATCGCTTATCGCGTCCGGGAACGGATCTCACATGACCTCGGCACGGCCGTGAACGTGCAGACGATGGTGTTCGGCAATCGTGACGAGAACTCGGGTACCGGAGTCGGATTCACCCGCAACGCGTCGACGGGCGACAACCAGCCCTACGGCGACTACCTCGTGAACGCGCAGGGCGAAGACGTCGTGGCTGGTATCCGCGTGACCGAAGATCTCGAGGCGCTGGCCGCCCAGTTTCCGGAGTGCGCCAAGGAGTTGTATGCGATCTTCGATCGACTCGAAGCCCATTACCAAGACATGTGCGACACCGAGTTCACCATCGAACAGGGCAAGCTCTGGATGCTGCAGACCCGCGTCGGCAAGCGGACCGGCGCGGCGGCCCTGAAGATGGCCGTCGAGATGGTGTCGAAGCAGGGCAAGACCAAATGGAAAATCTCGAAAGCCGAGGCCCTCATGCGGGTTACGTCAGATCATCTCGATCAGGTGTTGCACCCCCAGTTCGCCCATAAGGGCGCGGTGCTCACAAAGGGTCTCGGCGCATCCCCCGGAGCGGCCGTGGGACGGGTGTACTTCACCGCCAACGATTGCGTCGAGGCCGAAGAGCGGGGCGAGAAGGTCATCTTGGTGCGTTCGGAGACGTCGCCCGAAGATGTTCACGGCATGCTGGTGGCCGAGGGCATTCTCACCGCCCGAGGGGGACTCGTGAGCCACGCTGCGGTCGTGGCTCGAGGGTGGGGCAAACCGGCCGTCGTGGGGGCAGAGAGCGTCAAGATCGGCGACGGCTCGTTCAGTGTCGGTGGCACGGTGGTGAAGCAGGGCGACACTATTTCGCTCGATGGGGCGACCGGTGAAGTGATGATCGGGGCCCTCGAACTCGCGTCGGCCGAGCCGCCAGTCGAGTTCCGTACGATTCTCGAATGGGCCGACGAGGTTCGCAAGGGCAAGGGCAAGGTGCGGGGCCTGAAGGTTCGGGCTAACGCCGATAATGGGCCCGACGCCAAGAATGCACGCCAGTTCGGGGCCGAAGGCATTGGCCTGTGCCGAACCGAGCACATGTTCCTGGCCGAGGATCGCCTGCCCATCGTGCGGGCCATGATTTTGGCCGACACGCCCGAGGCCGAGACCCGCGCCCTCGAAACCCTGCGTCTCGCGCAGAAGGCCGACTTCGAGGAAATCCTCGAGGCAATGGACGGGCTGCCCGTCACGGTGCGCCTGCTCGATCCACCGCTGCACGAGTTTCTGCCCAAAACCGAAGACCTGCGCATAAAGCAGGCCACGACGGGTTTGTCGAAGACCGAAGAAAAACTTCTTGCCGCAGCCGAAGTGTGGCACGAGTTCAACCCGATGCTCGGTACTCGCGGTGTCCGTCTGGGAGTGGTCAAGCCGGGGCTGTACAGCATGCAGGTACGGGCGCTCATGCAGGCGGCAGCCGAGCGGGTGGCCAAAGGCGGCCGGCCCGTTATCGAAGTCATGATTCCGCTCACGGTTACCCGGGAAGAGTTAGCCCTGGCGCGCGGCTGGGTCCAGGACGCCATCGACGAAACCAAGAAAGTAATGCCGGCCAAAGCCCGCAACATGCTTGACGTCACCATCGGCACCATGGTCGAGACGCCGCGCGCCGCAGTGCGTTCCGACGAGATCGCCGAAGAGGCCGACTTCTTCAGCTACGGCACCAACGACCTCACCCAGATGACGTTTGGATTCTCTCGCGACGACGTCGAGGGGCGCATGATGAGCGAGTACCTGGAGAAGGGCCTGCTGAAGCGCAACCCGTTCGAGACCATCGATCAAAGCGGCGTCGGTGAGTTGGTGCGCGACTCCGTGGCGAAGGGCCGTTCCACCAAAAAAGACCTCAAGCTCGGCGTCTGCGGCGAGCACGGCGGTGATCCCGAGTCGATCCTCTTCTTCTATGACGCCGGTCTCGACTACGTTTCATGCTCCCCGTTTCGCGTTCCGATCGCCCGTCTCTCGGCCGCCCAAGCCGTACTTGGAGCATCGGGGTCGAGCACGGCCTGATCCGGGCGAACGGTAGCGGCAAGACCCGCGAGAATGTGGGGCCATGGGGATCGTGACCGAAGACATCGACCGGGTGCGCTCGGCGACAGACTTCGTCGCGTTGGCCGCCGAGCACATCGCCTTGCGTCGCGTCGGTCGCCAATACCAGGGCCTGTGTCCGTTCCATACCGAGAAATCGGGATCGTTCTCGATCAGTCCTGAAAAGGGCGTTTACTACTGTTTCGGATGCGGAGCGAAGGGCGACGCGATCGACTTCGTCCGCAATCTTGAGCACCTCGACTTCGCCGCCGCGGTTGAACGACTGGCGGCCAAAGCCGGGATCAGCCTCCGCTACGACAACGAGGCAATGGGTCGCGATCGGGCCCGCAAAGGTGAACTTTGGAAAGTCATGGAGAAGGCGGTCGCCTTTTACCATGATCAGCTGCTCACGTCTAAGGCGCCGGGCGCGGGAACGGCGCGGAGTTACCTGCGCAGCCGCGGCTACGACGGTGAGCTGGTGCGACGATTCCAACTGGGATGGGCGCCCGACGCCTGGGACACGCTGAGCCGAGAGTTGCGCCTCACCGGCGAAATCGGTCGCGATACCGGTCTCGGATTTGTCAACAAGGCCGGCAAGGTGAACGACTTCTTCCGCGGCCGGATCCTTTTTCCGATCTTTGATGTGGCCGGTCAGCCCGTGGCCTTCGGCGGCCGGAAACTGCCCGATGCCGACGGCCCGAAGTACCGCAACTCGCCCGAGACCCCGCTTTACCGCAAGTCTGAGATCCTGTACGGCCTCAACTGGGCCAAGGCCGACATCGTGGCCACGGGCGAAGTGATTGTGTGTGAGGGCTACACCGACGTCATCGCCTTCCACCAGGCCGGAGCCCCGCGGGCGGTCGCTACCTGCGGGACGGCCCTGGCCGACGAGCACTTCAAAACGCTTAAGAACTTTGCGCGCCGCATTGTGTTGGCCTATGACGCCGACGCCGCCGGGCAGAACGCCGCCGACAAGTTCTACGCTTGGGAGAAGCGCTACGAGGTCGATCTGCACGTGGTCGAGCTGCCCAAGGGAACCGATCCCGCCGACGTGGCCCGCACCGACCCGGCTCGGCTGAAACAAGCAGTCACGGAAGCCCATCGGTTCTTGGCCTTTCGCATCGAACGTATCGTGAGCGGGGCCGATCTCCGTAGTCCCGAAGGCCGAGCGCAGGCCTTCGACGCGGCCGCGGCGGCCATTTGGGAGCATCCGAACGAACTTGTGCGCGAGGACTATCTGCGCCAAGTGGCGGATCGGTGTCGGGTCTCGGAGGAAACGCTGGCGCGCCGACTCAGTGCCCGTCCGACCTCGCCCAGCGGGCCAGCAGGGCCGAGCAACGGCGCCCATCGGGGGGGCAAGTGGGAATCCCCAGGACGAGGCTCGGGGGGCAACCACCGCCGCTCTGGCGGCCCAGGGCGCGCCGTGGCCAACGAGCCCGATGACCACGGCGCGCCGTCCGGCGCCGGTCGCGCCGAGGGCGGGCCGGGAACACGTGACCGAGGACGCGTTGCGGCGCCCACCGGAAGGGCCAGTTCGGCCCGCACTAGGGGCTCCGCGGCGGCCACGCTCAGCGACCGCATGGAACTCGAAGTCTTGCGCTGGGCCGTCCACGAGCCCGCGGCGCTGACTCCTTGGCCTCACGCCACGACCTTTTCCAACGGCGGCCACGCCGAGATCTTCGAATGTCTCTCCTCGACCACCGACTACAGCGGTGCGTTGCGTATGGCCAACGAGCGTGGTGATGAGCAAGTCGTCGCGCTGTTGCACCGATTGGCGGTCGAGGAGCCCGTTCATGAGGCCCTCGACGTGCTCGCTCAATTGATCAAGGCCGCCACCAATCGGGCCCTTACCCTGCTGGCCCAACTCCCCGCCGACCATCCCGACGCCAGCCTCGTGGGCACGCTCGTCCAGAACCGCGAGAGCCTCAACGACCCCGAGGCGCGCGCCGTCGCGCTGGATGTGTTGGTACCCTGGCTTGAATCATGGGGAACCCGTCCGATCCCATAGACGGTTCAGGAGAGGCAATTTCCGAGTTCCTCGCCGCCAGTCGATTCAATTCGGCGGGCAGTGTCGGCAGCGTTGCCGATCCTGTACGGCTGTATCTTCGTGAGATCGGCAGGGTGCCCCTTCTGACCGGCAATCAGGAGGTCACCCTGGCCCAGGCGCTGGAGGTAGGTAACCAGGCTCGCGAGCGGTTGATCTTTCTCGAAGACCAAGGCGGCATGACGTCGGCCGAGCAGCGGGTGCTCGAAAAGCGGGTGCGAGACGGCGATCGGGCCCGGGAGGCGCTCACCAACTCCAACCTGCGCCTGGTCGTTTCGATCGCCAAGCGATACGCCGGGCGAGGCATGGGACTGCTCGATCTCGTGCAAGAGGGCAACCTCGGTTTGATGCGGGCCGTCGAACGGTTCGACCACTCGAAGGGATTCAAGTTCTCGACGTACGCCACATGGTGGATTCGTCAGGCCATAACGAGGGCCATCGCTGACCAAGCCCGCACGATCCGCATTCCGGTCCACATGATCGACATCATTCAGAAAGTGAACCGAGCCCAGCGTGAAATGCTGCAAGAACTCGGCCGTGAACCCACCATCGAGGAGGTTGGGGTGCGGACCGATCTCACCGCCGAGAAGGTCCGCGAGATCATTCGCCTCGCGTACGATCCCATCTCCCTCGAGAGTCCTGTCGGCGAAGATGACGGGTCGGTGCTGGGCGACTTCATCGAGGATCAGTCCGCCATTGCGCCCGGTGACGCGGCTATGACGTCGCTCCTGCGAGACGCGGTAGACATGGCGCTGGCCGATCTGAACGAGCGGGAGCGCGAAGTGATGCGACGTCGTTTCGGGTTGGATGACGGCCAGGTTCGTACGCTCGAGCAGGTCGGCAAGGAGTTGATGGTTACTCGCGAGCGCATACGTCAAATCGAGACGAAGACATTGGCCAAATTGCGCCATCCGCTCCGGAGTCAGAAGCTGCGCGAGTACCTCGAAGAGTCATGAGCCGGCTTGGATGCGCGTCGCCATCACGCGGTACGCCGTAGCTGATGGGTTCTTTAGAGCAGTTCGCACGTCCACTCTGGCCTCCGCTCCACGTGGTCGGCGGTCACAACGATGAGTGAGTAACCCGGCCTGGAGGCGGGTCCAACGGTCGCGGTCCTTGACGAAAGACTCGCTTCGATCGTGATACTCCCGTCCGTCGCGCTCGATCAGGATGTTGTCGCGCCGGAAATCGACCCGTCCGATGAGCCCTCCAGTTGCGTCACGGATCTCCAGCTGACCCTCCGGAGCGGCCAAACCGGCTCGGCGCAGCATGTGCACAAATCGGGTTTCGAGGTAGCTCTCGGTCGGTGGGGCTCCGTCAGGACGGCGGGCCAACACGGTTCGCAGTACCTGACATCCGCGGCGCGCATCGGTCGTCCAGGCCGCCGACGCGACGTGGTCGAGAGACAGGAGGCCTCGTCGCAGCGCGCACTCGAGCGCCAGTTCGACGAGGTCTTCGGGGTCGATCGGAGTGCGGTCACCACGCCAACGGCGCAGCGGCGCGAGGTCCTCGCCCAGCCCGGCAAGGACCGATGCGACTGATGCGACGGGAAAGCAACCGATCCATTCCGGGGTCTGCGGGTGACGGGTTCATCGAACGTGACCCGCGGCCGTTCGTGCGAGCCGTTGGCTGGCAGGGATCTCGACTGCCGGCGAGGTGCGGTGATCGAAGCCGTCAAGTCCGTAGAGGGCGGCCGCAGCCGCGCCGGCGACGAGCCCGTCCGGTTCTGTCCGCACTACGAGCGCGCCACCGAGGGCCTGCAGCCAACGGAGCTCTGAACTGCTGCCCAGTCCCGAGCTCAAGAGTCCGGGACCGACCCGTGTCAATCGTCGGTCTCGGATCGCTTGCTCGATGATCGACCGACTGTGTTCTTCGTGGGTGAGTTCCAGTCGTGTCACCAGCCCAAGGTCGCGCCAGTTCTCGAGCCCGGAGGCTATTTCGAAAGTCTGTGAAAGCATGAAATTCCATGTTAAGGCATTTGAAACGGCTTCGCACAAGACCGTAACTAATTAGAAGAGCTTCGCAGCCCGCCGTTGAGCGATGCTCGAAATTGTGCCCATCTAGGGCGGCACCAAACCCGAGTGAGAGCCGGTTCCGAGCGGTGCGATTGTCGGGTATCGCCAACGGATGCCGGCTGTCGGTGCCGTGGGTGGCAATGGAAGTGTCCGCGGTCGGTGAGACCAAGTTGGTTCTGCCTGAGTCGTCGTCGGGCGGCCGCGGACTGCGTTCCGCTTACTTGTGGCTTGGTCCATCAGGTGGCGCCTGGCCGGGGCATGGCTCGCCAAGCCCGATACTCACCGACGCTTGCTTCCCCTGGGCACGGACCACGAACGAAGCGCAGCTCGTCGCGCTCAACCAGTAGCCGCCGGGCTGCACGACCCAACCATGCTGTGCAATCGAACATGGGCGGAACACAACAGCCAGATGGGGAGTCGCGGGTCCGCCACCCCATCCAATCCGGACATGCTGATCAGCGGGCCCGACGATTTCAAACGCTTGGTCTGGCCGGTACCACAACCCTGTCTTGGCGAACAGCCGAGTCGAATCGTGTCCTCCTTGGCTACTGGTTTGGAGTGCGTTCGGATAGGTCGGACTCGCCGGCAACGCGACCGAGTCGAACAAGACGGTGAAGTCCTTGGGTGGTTCGAGAGGGGCTCCCGAACACGGCAACGTCTGCTGCCGCGATGTATCGGAGGCAATCGTGGAACTTCCAGCGACGCGCGGAGTCCCGGCATGCATCGATGTCGGACCCACGGTCGAATCCCTCGGAGACGAGCACGCGGCCGACAAGGCCATCGCCGCGGCCAGGACTAATGGGCGACCCGCTCGACCGATGTTGACCTTCCGTCGCCGGGCTTCGAAGCTTGCCGTGAGGCCGGCGGGAAGTCGTCCAGCGATCACGCCTCCATTCTGGCCACGAATCCACCACAGTTCGACCATTGCTCCGACCTTCGAAAATCAGGGCGTCGGATGCCATCGAGCTCGGCGAATACTCGCTGCACGCCTCACCGAATCGTGCTCGTCTGCACCGAACAGCACCTTCGGTTGTCGACGATAGATTTCGGGAAGCTCGCTGACGATCGGCTCTACCACCACGATGACCTCGAAGTTGTTCCTGCGGCGGTGAAGACCGGGGCGAGCTCCACGGCCGACTTCTTGGCGGCACGTGGACAACTGGACTGGCAGCGGACAGCAGTCGGGAGCTGGAGGGGTGATCGGACCGTTTGGTAATCGCTCGCCGGTTGGTTCATGAGGCGCACCTTCACGTTCGCGAAAGTGCGCATGACGACACTGCTTGACGGCGAGCGACCCATTCCCCACAGTCGTGGCTCAACGCGGCCTTTAACGCCAGGGCATACACGAGGCCGGTCTATGCCTCCGGCCGCTCGGTATTGCTCACCGCGAAACGGATTCGATCCGGGCAAGATCCGGCGATACCCAGCGCTCAAAGCGCCCGGTATCGGCGCTGAGCGGCGTGGGGTGCTGTGGCGCTAGACTGGTGCCGTGAGGATCTTCGTCGCTGGTGGTTCGGGCGCGATCGGTCGCGTCCTCGTGCCGCTCCTCATTCATGAAGGCCATGAAGTCACGGCTCTCTCGCGTTCTACGGAACGAGCAGCCGACCTCGAGCGGATGGGCGCGACCTCCATCGTTGGTGACGTATACGACGAAACCGCTCTGGCTCGGGCGATCGCCGCGGCCCGCTCCGAGTTGGTGATGCATCAACTCACGGCGTTCGGCACAACGGACGGGGACCCGTACGCGGAAACGATCCGAATCAGGATTGACGGCACCCGCAGCCTTCTTGCAGCAGCACGGAAAGCGGGAGCGCGTCGCTTCATCACGCAAAGCATCTCGTTCATGTGCTCACCGGTCGGGACTGGCCTTACCGATGAGACCACGCCGCTCTACCTGGACGCGCCGACCAGTACAGGCGATCTGGTGAACGCTGTCGCGTCGCTCGAACAGCAGACACTCGACGCGTACCCGACGACAGCAACCGTGTTGCGTTACGGATGGTTCTTCGGTCCCGGCACGAGCTACGACCCTAACGATACGATCCCCAACGGCCTGAGGGCCGGAACGATGCCACTCGTCGGCTCGGGGGCGGGCAACTACTCGTTTATCGATCTGCGCGACGCAGCAGCCGCGACCGTGACGGCTGTAGGTCGCGAAGTGAGCGGGATCTTCAACATCGTTGATGACACTCCGGTCCGGTTGAGCGAGTTCCTACCGGTCATGGCCGAACTGATCGGGGCGGCTCCTCCAGAGCTGATGGACGAGGCGGTCGCACGTAAGAAGTTCGGTGACATGCGCGTGTACTACTGGAACGAACAGCGCGGCGCATCGAACGCCAAGGCCAAACGCGAGCTGGACTGGGAGCCTGTCTTCCCGGTCTGGCCCAAGGGGTTCGAGAAGCTTTACTCGGCACAGTCGAGTCCGCCACGCTGACCGAGATGGTTGCCAGCGACGAATACGGCTCGTTTCTCTGTGACGAACTCGGACCACTCAGTGTGATCTCGCTTCGGCGGATGTTCGGCAAAGCCGGCGTGTTCTGCGACGGAGTCATGTTTGCCATGGTCAACGACAACCAGCTCATGGTGCCCGGTATCGACGCGCATGCGTCACCCGTCGTCGCCTCCCGCCTCGTCGATGAGTTGGAGCCGGTCGGCGCGGAGTGAGGTTCGCGTTACCTTCTTGCCGTCGGGTCCCAGGTACTCGTGTTGGGTGAGTTGGCCATCAACGGCAACGACACGACCCTTGACGATGTGTTGGGCAACTGCAGCGACGCGTGACCAGGCTTGGACTTCGATGATGACCGAGCCGACGTAGGTGTCGTTCGGTGTGCGGATGCTGAACGTCGTCAGCGTGGTCTCGCCGTGGCGGGATGTCACATGCTTGGTCACGGGGTCGCCGACGGCGCGGCCTGCGAGGATGCATCGGTTGAGGCTGAGTCGGGTGCTGCTCATGGTGTTGCTCCTTGTGTGAGTGGTTCGAGGCCGGGTAGTTCGGGCTGGTCGTCGGCACGGGAGGCCCCGTGGCGCGCCCGCCGAGGTCGGGCAGGGGGCGCGGTCGGAGCGCATGGTCGGACAACGCAGGCAAGCGCTGTGAGTTGCCCGATCGCTTCGGCGATGTGTATCGGCTCTGCACCAGCCGGTGATCGAAGTAGGTCGATCGCTCGACCGAACGCTCCCGGCAGCGACGGTTGTGCGCCCATCAGTTCCAAAAGCTGGTGCGCTTCGGCTCCGAACTCGGCGACCTGCTGACGCTTCGCCTCCTCGGAGGCGTCACTGGCGAGAGCGGCACGCACTGCGTCGATGACGGCGACGAGTCGAGCGGACCATGGTTGCCAGATGGCGAGGTCGGCGTCGGTGAGTTCGTCGGCTGATTCCACGCTTTGCGTATCCGTCAACAGTGGAACGATTTCGGACTTTTTCGGTCGAGGTAGTCCGAAACGGCGTAGCGGCGGGCGGATACGGAACCGGACACATCACCGCGAACTGTCCGGAGGCCCAATGTCTGTCACTGCCGTTTACTCATCCGTGCTCGCCCAGGTCGCCCCGATCACTCCTGCCAAGGACTTCCCCGGGGCCGACCTCATCGGCAATCTCCTCTCGTGGGGCATGTACCTCGCGCTCGCCCTCTCGGTCGGCTCGATCCTGTTCGGTGCTGCGTCGTGGACGTGGTCGCGGTGGGGGAACGCCGGCCACGCCGTCTCCGGCAAGAACTGGGTCCTCGGGGGCATCACCGGCGCACTCCTGTCCGGGCTCGCCGTCACGATCGTCAACAAGCTCTTCGAGTCGGCCGCCAAGTGACCGTGCGCCGATCAACCGCCACCGCCACCGTCATCGTCGTCGTGATCGGAGCCACCAGTGCGTACCGCCTCACCCGAACCACCCCGCCGACCGCGCTGCCATCAGAAGCGACGACGGCATCCGCCGCTCCCCCGGAGGCTGCCGTGGGCCGTGACCAAACGGCCACGACCGCGTCGTCAGCGACGGTTCCCGAGCCGGCAGCGCCGAACCGACCACTGACTACCGAGTCACCAACCCACGCCGCGGCACGGTTCCTTGACCTCGACGAGGAACTGTTCCCACCCGTCACACCAGAGAAGGCACGCGCGCTTACCGAATCGATCGCATCGACCAACGGCCGTCAACGGCTCGGTGATCTAGCCGAGGATCATCAACGCCAGACGCTCGCCAAGGGTGACCTTGAAGGGCTCACGCTGCGTATCGCACCGATCGCCACGCGGACCCGCACCTGCACGGCGACCGCTTGCGTCGTCGACATCTACTTCCTTCGACTCTGGTCGTTCCCCGGCAAAGGCGCACTCGACGACTACGCCACCGTCGAAATCCACGTCGTCTCCGAGAACGAACAGTGGCGGCTCGACTCGTCATCGCTGATCGATGGCCCCTACCCGGCCGGACGTTTCAGCCCCCGCCCGAACGCCTCGTTCAACGCACCCGCGTTCGAAGCCACCCTCGCTGGGTTCACCGACACCGAGCTGAACCGATGACCGGCGTCTTTGCCGACATCGGGATCGGGCCGATCAGCATCCCCACCCCCGGTGATCTCGTCACCGCACTCAAGAACGCTGTCGTTGAGGTCGCGGAGGCGGTGTTCGACAAGATCATCGAGTTCATCGCCGGACTCCTCGCTGACACCGTCGCCAAGGTCACCGAAGCACTCGTCACGCTCCTCGCAACGATCAAACCAGCCATCACTCCGGGCGGCACGATCGAACACGCCGCACCAATCCAAGCGTCGGTCCTCGGTCTCGCCGCTGCGCTCCTTGCCGTGTTCTACCTGTTCCGGATCATCCACGGTCTCATCACCGGCCAAGCCGGACAAAGCATCCGGGCAACGATCGTCGAACTCCCGATGGTTGTCGTCGGCACGCTGTTCTTCGGGTTTCTTTGCTACACGCTGCTGTCGATCATCGACGCGTTTTCCGAACCGATGATCAACGACTTCGCCACCACCCTCAACGAGACCGTCACCACGCTCTACTCCCAACAGGGTCTAGTGAAAGGTGGGCTGTTCGTCTTCATCTTCGCCGTGCTTTACATCGCCGCCGCGATCTTCTTGTGCATCGAGCTATTCGTCCGGTCGTCGCTCATCTACCTGGTGATCATGTTCGCCCCGCTCGCACTCGCCACCCGTGTGTGGGGTCCGACACGGTCCTATGCGCGCAAAGCAACTGAAACTGCCGTCGCCCTGATCTTCTCGAAGCTTGCGATCGCTGTGACCCTCGCGACGGGTGCGTCGTTGATGCAAGGTGCGGCCGAGACGGGCGGGAACGTCGAGATGATCCAAGGCTCGGCCATCCTGCTGCTCGCCGCGTTCATGCCCTTCGCGCTTCTGCGGGTGATCCCGATCATGGAAGGCGCAGTGTCGGGTGAAGGAGTGGCCCGTGGCGTCGGCACCAAAGCTGCGATCGCCGGATATGGCGCATCACGAATCGGCCACGCAATCAGTGGTTCGACCTCGGCGGCGACGGGTTCGATTCGGTCCCAGTGGGAGAATCGAAGCAGCGCCAATGCTTCCTCGGGCGACGACTCCGGCGGACCGACCGGAGGCACGTCATCACCTGGTCGACCGAACGGTCCGGCACCGAGACCGTCATCCGGTCGAGCGGCGACGGCAGCGCCGAACAGTGCGAGGTCAACCCGGGCGGGTGACAGTCCCGCCGATGAGACCGCGGTCGCGCCGAGCGTCACGAACGGCAGTCGACCGGACCCGGGCGGCGCCACGCAACGAGACCAAACTGAGGCGTCACGAGCGACGCCGACGCAACGCCGACCTTCCCCATCAGCGACCCCTACCGCTTCAACGTCGCAGCCACCCCGGGCCGCAACGTCGCCGACAACGCCGGTGCGCCGTGCAACGAAGCCCGCACGACCCGCGGACGAATCACTTGATCAGAACGACGAACCGGAGGACTCCCAATGAGCCGCCAAACGAACGCCTCGACGGAACGACGGTTGTATCGGCTCGCTCCGGTCGACAAGACCGGCGTGTTCCTCGGCCTCTCCCTGATCCAGCTCATCGTCGCCGGCACCGGCGCACTCGTCGGGTCCGTGGTGATGGTCGTCGGCTCCGTACCGATCGGCCTGGCGATCACCGTCAGCATCGGCGGGCTCGGTCTCGCCCGACTCACCGGCGAACCCGTCCTCGCCCAGATCCTGACGCTCATCCAACACGCCTTCGGGGGCCGCGACGCCCGCGTCCATCACCCGACCCTGCCGCTGCTCGGCCCGGTCGAGAACCCGAAGAAGACACCGGCCCTCTGGCAGCAAACCATCACCCCCGTGAACCCGGTCGACTACGGCGTCGATCTTCCCGGCCCAGTGGCAATCGTCATCGACCGCAAGGCCGGTCTCTACGCCATGACGCTGCGCATCGCAGGCCGCCAGTTCGGGCTGCTCGAACCCGACGAACAGGACTACCAGTTGGCCAACTGGGGCAACGTCCTCCAAGGCTTCGTGACCGAACGGCCCGTCATCACCTCCGTGCGCTGGTGCGAATGGGCCGCACCATCAGGCATCGAAGAACAACGCGACTGGCTCGACGCCCACAAAGCCGACCAACCCATCCCCGACGCCCTCGACTCCTACGAACGACTCCTCGCCGAAGCCGGCCCAATCGCCACCCGCCACGAAGTCCTCCTCACCATCAGTACACATACCAACCGCGTCACCATCCAAAAACGACACCGGCGAGACCGAAGTGCCGCGACCATCGAAGCGCTGCTCACCGAGACACGACAACTCCAACAACGGCTCACATCCGCAGGACTCACCGCCAAAGTTCTCGACCCGACCGAACAGACCCGGGCCATGCGTCTGCGTCTCGACCCGACCAGTCGCTCGACGATCGAACGACGCCAACGTTCCCTCGGAAACGACGCCGGAGCCACGTCGAACAACAACGCCCTGCCGTTGGCGACGAACACGACCTGGACGACGTACACCGTCGACTCGTCGCATCACCGCGCCTACTGGGTCACCGAATGGCCACGGCTCGACGTGCCCGGCGACTGGCTCCGCCCGCTCTTGTTGCACTCCACCGCCGTGCGCACCATCGGCGTGTTCCTCACCCCCGTACCCCGCTCCAAGTCGCAACGTCACATCACCGCCCAAGCCACCAAGATCGAAGCCGACGTCGCCCACCGCAACGAAAAGGGCCACCGAGTCGGCGCCTGGCACCGACGTGCCGCGCAAGCCGTCAAGGAACGAGAAGAGGAACTCGTCGCCGGGTACACCGAACTTGCCTTCACCGCCATCGTCAACGTCACCGCACCCGACATCGACGAACTCGACCGGTCTTGCGCCGACCTCGTCCAGATCGCCGCCGCCGCAGGCATCGAGCTACGACCGTTGCATGGACGCCACGCCGACGCGCTCGCCGCTGTCCTCCCCTGTGCCCGATCCGTCGTAGGAGCAAACCGATGAAACCAACCACCAACACTCGCGTTCGTGACGGGTTCACGTGGTGCAACCGCAACGGCACATTCCTACGCGTACTGATCGTTCGCCTATCAGGTGAACAGCCCGTCACCTCGGCGCTGACGAAGATCGATGTTCGCGTCGAGCGGCTCATGGTGCTCACCGCACTATCGGTCGAAGTGCTCGACGAACACACCGCATCGCTTCGCGCCATCGCGTCAGCCGAAGACATCGAACTCGTCTCCGCCGATGGACACCACCGAGCACTCCTCACCCGCATCGCCGCCACCAACCGGACATGCCGATGAAGAACGCTCGAGCCGAACCAGCGCAACGCGAACGGACCGCGATCAGGCGGCCGGGCCTTCGCCTCCCACACCACCGAGCCACCACACGCCACCTCGCGTCGCTGTACCCATGCCAAGCCAACGACGGCCTCGGCGCACGCGGCGTGATGATGGGCATCGACCTCGAATCCGGCGGGGCAACGTTCCACTACGACCCCTTCGAACTGTACGCCCGACGCATCATCATCTCACCCAACATTCTCATCCTCGGCCTCGTCGGCTCCGGCAAATCAACGGTCGTCAAGACGCTCCTCTACCGGTCCATCGGCATCCTCGCCTCACCCGGCGGACAACCCCGCTTCGCCGCCATCGCCGACCCCAAAGGCGAATACGGACCCCTCGCCGACGCACTCGGCCTCGCCCGCCTCAACCTCAAACCCGGCGGGGCAACAAGACTCAACCCGCTCGACCCCGGACCCCGCCACGGCACCCTCGCACAACTCGCCACCAGACGCATGCACATGATCACCGCCCTCACCGCCGGAGTACTCGACCGGCCACTACGACCCGTCGAAGACGCAGCCGTCGGCTGAGCAATCGACGAACTCACCGCATCATGGAACGACAAACCCACCCTCGCCGACGTATGCACGCTCCTATCGACACCATCAGGGACGATGGTCGACAGGTCCGGGGTCAGCGCCGAAAAGATCACTGACGAAATCCGCGACGCCCGCTACGCCATCCAAAAACTCCTCGAACGAGACCTCGCCGGAATGTTCGACGGCCAATCCACCGAACGCATCGACTGGTCCGGACGCGGCATCGTGATCGACACCAGCGCCGTGAACAACACCACCGCCCAACCGCTCGTCATGATCGCTGCCACCGCATGGCTCCAACAGCTCCTCGCCGTTCCCGAGTCAGAGTCCGTGCCACGCCGCTATCAAGTGCTCGAAGAGATCTGGGCACTGCTCGGAAACCCCCAAGTCGCCCGCTACTACCAAGCCAGCCAGAAACTCTCCCGGACCTACGGGGTCTGCAACATCGCCGTCGCCCACCGCCTCGAAGACCTCCGAGCCCAATCCGACGACGGCACCGCCACCGCCAAAATCGCCGAAGGCATCATCGCCGACACCCAAACCCAAATCCTCTTCCACCTCCCACCAGCCCAAGCCGCCGAGGCACAGCAACTACTCGGCCTCTCTACCGGGGCGGCGAACGAGCTGACCACCCTCCAGAAAGGCGAAGCCCTCTGGAAAGTCGGCGACCACCTCACCCGCGTCTACCACCTCAGATCCC
>JANYDT010000157.1 GCA_025359845.1 Acidimicrobiia bacterium | reverse complement strand
GCGACATCCGCAAGATCGCGGTGACCACGAACCGTCTTCGTGTACCTCCGACGTTGACCCGTAACCGAATCAACCGGACCTTCAACGCCTACAAGCCAGCGGTCATGACCGAGCTGCGTGATCGCACCCGAGCGACGGGACCGTGCCTTTACCTTGCCCTCACGTTTGGGGGGTCGAGCCGGGGCTTGAACTCCGCCTGCTACCGACCGAGTCAACTCAGCCAGAACGACCTCGGCCTCCGCCCGCGTCCCCTGAACAGTCCTCGAAACTCTCCTGCGCGGCTCGGAGGGACTTCTGGGGAGTTCGACGTCGACCCGCCAAAATCCCTCGCGAATCGGCTTCAAGCCGCCCTGTCGACGTATGGAATCTTCCTCGGGGGCGCGTTCCGTCATGCCTGAGACTCTACCGAATCTCGCAGAGGTTTAACGTTTTCGTTTAACGCCCTGGGTTTCGGGAGCTGGTCAGAGGCTTGTTTAGGGCCTCTGACCAGCACTTATACTTGGAGCGGAAGACGGGATTCGAACCCGCGACCCTCACCTTGGCAAGGTGATGCTCTACCACTGAGCCACTACCGCGTGCATTGCAGCGCACGAGACTCTAGCAAGTCTCGAAGGCGCCGTGAAGCATACGGGCTAAGCCATGGGACCTACACCGGCGGTGCGATCGGCGTCGTCAGCGAATGGCGTGAACGTTCCAAGCGCAGGCAGTATGCGCGACGGCTACGACCCTCCCACCCGCGACGATTTTGAGGCCACCTTCCTCGGCACCACCACCTTCCCCGGCACCACCACCTTCTTCGGCTCAACCGCCCGCGCCCCCTGACGCACCCCCGCGCCCGTCCTCGCCGCCCCCTTGCGCTGCGCCGCCCGGGTTTTTGGCCTCGCCTCGGTCATCGATGACACCGGCGCGGCCGACACGAGCCCGGCCGACGCCCCCGCAGCCGACTCCGCGGCGGTGAGCAGCTCGGCCATGGCATCGTCGAGCAGGCGGGCGATCCCCCACACGTCGGGCACGGTTTCCGGGCAGGCGACCAGCCCGAAGTGCACGACGCCGCGAAACGACATGACCGTCATGTTGAGACCGGTGCCGTCGAAGATCGGACCCATCGGATACCAATGCGTCATGAGCGCGCCCGCCGAATAAAGCGCGATATTTGGGCCCGCTACGTTGGAGATCGTCACGTTGAAAGCGGGTTTGTGGCGTTCTGCAAGACGCCAGGACGAATACAACCGCGCCGCCCGAGCGGCCAGGGCCGGGGCCGCGAACTCGGACCAGTTCGTGAGCTGGTCGGCGCCGATCGCGTTGGCCCGCTCCTTGCTCGTGGCCGTAGCCGCCTGGATGGCCTCGAGCCGCTCCACCGAGTCGTCGACATTGGTGGCCAGCGACACGAGCATATTCGCGACACGGTTTCCCATCTGTCCCTTCTGGTCTTCGGTGCGCACGCTGATCGGCACCATCGCCACCAGAGGTTCCGCCGGCAACTCGTTGCGGGCCAACAAGTAGCGCCGCAACGCTGCAGCACAGAGGGCCAGCACGACGTCATTGACCGTACCGCCCAACGCCGTCCGGATGGTTTTGATGTCGGCCAAGGTCACCTCGGTGAACGCAAAGGAACGGTGCGAAGTGATCGACGCGTTGATAGACGTTCGCGGGGCGGAAAACATCGAGGGCGGACTGGCCGCGTCCGGGTGTTCCTTTTTGCGGGCGCGACTGGCTCGGGTATTCGTCACCATCGCCTTTATCGAGCGGACCAGTTGCGCCGGTTGTTTCGATAGCGAGTTGATGGCATACCCGAGCATCTCGGCCTCCGACGGCACCCGTTCACCTGTCCACGGCGGCGGTTCGTGGATCACCGTCTCGGGTGTGAGGTCAAGCAGGTTGGCGGTCAGCTCGGCCCCCGATGCGCCGTCGATGGCGCTGTGGTGCGTCTTCGAGAAGGTCGCCACCCTTCCGCCCTCCAACCCGTCGACAACGCACATCTCCCACAATGGGCGCCGTCGATCAAGCGGGCGGCTCATGAAGTCGGCGGCGAACTCGGCCAACGCGTACTTGTCTCCGGGCGCCCGCAGGGTGGCGCGGCGCAAGTGGTAGTCAAGGTCGAAGTCGGGGTCCTCGATCCAAATCGGATGATGCAGCCCGAACGGCACCTCGACGAGACGCCACCGAAACGGCGGCAACAGGTGCAATCGGTTCTCGACCAGCGCCCGCACCCGCTCGAAGCCGTAGTCGGGCGCATCGGTCGTGTCATACACGTAGGTCGACGCCACGTGCATGTGGTTGTTGGGTGTCTCGAGGTAGAGGAACGAGGCATCGAGACCGGTGAGGCGGCGCATAGGGCGGCAGCCTATTTGAATCGCCGTGAGCCTATTTGAATGGCCGGCAGCCTATTTGAGGAGACGCGACAGACGTCTATCGGCCAACGGCTTGCCGCCGGTCTGACACGTCGGGCAGTACTGGATCGACTTGCTGGCGAACGCCACCTCGCGAACCGTGTCTTTGCAGACGGGGCAAGGTTGACCGGTACGGGCGTGGACCCGCATGCCGGCGCGCTTGCTGTCTTTCAGCTCCGAGGCCGGCTTGCCCGCCGACCGCTCGATCGCGTCAACGAGAACCGAAACGACAGCGTCGCGCAGTACGACAACCTCGTCAACCGCGATTGACGAGGATGGCTTGAACGGCGACATCCTGGCCAAGTGGAGCGCCTCGTCGGAATAGGCGTTGCCCACGCCGGCTATGACCGATTGATCGGTGAGCACGCCTTTGATCTGGGCCCGTCCGGCCGTGGCCAGGATCTGCGCCAACGCGTCGGCGCTGAAGGGAGGCGTGAGCGGATCGACCCCGAGCGTCCGGATGTGCTCGACGTCGTCGGGGTGGCGAGCGACGTGCACGGCGAGCCGCTTGTCGGTGCCGGCCTCGGTGAGCACGAATCCGCTGCCGTCATCGAAACGGACCCGCAACGCCTGGGGTCCCTTGGTCAACTTGGCCGGACCGGTCGCCACCTCATCTGACCACCGGAGCCATCCGGCCCGAGCCAGATGAAAACAAAGGCAGAGATCGGGTCCGCAGTCGCAGACGAGAAACTTTCCCCGCCGGCTCCAACCGACGACCGCTTGTCCGCGAAGGGCCTCGATTGGCGGATCGAACGTCTTCAACGCCGAGATAGCCAGTACGTCGACGCGTTCGAAGCTCAGGCCCTTCGTTCGGGCGTCGAGCCAGCGGGCCAGCGATTCGACCTCGGGCATTTCGGGCATCGCCGCCCGACTCTACGCGAACCGCGGCCGGATCAGCCGAACCACACCGGGCGCAACCCCATCCACGCCCTGCGGATCGGCCGGCCGGGACGACGAGCGCATTGGCCGGCCGGGACGACGAGACCTACTTGGTCAACAACTTGGCCGGGTCGATCCGACAGACGGTGGTGAGGAAGGCCGTGACCGTCTTCGACGCGGCGGCGCCGGCCGGACTCACCTTCGGCCGCGTTCCCGGGTCGAACTTGGTCACGTCGTAGCCGACCTTTTCGAGTGCCACCGAGAACGCGTCGGCTTGTTGTACCACTAGCGCCATCGATTTGCGCAACCCTGGGGGCGCGGCTGCCAACAACGCGTTGTTGGCCAACTGGGCCTTGACAATGAACGCTTTCAGTCGAGCCGACCCGTCTGGGCCGCCGGCCGCGGCCGCCGCCAACTCGGACGCCGCCCCTCCCATGACGACCTTCGCGTTCGCCGCCGCGGCCCGACAGAACCGAGTGTCGGCGGTAACTGTCGTCGGGCTCGGAGCACCGACACCGCCGCTTGCTCCGGCGGCCGTAACTGGACTTGCAACCGCCGGGCCATCGGATGAGGCCGCAAGCGTCGGTGCTGACACTGACACCGATTGGGGACTCGCCTGTGTGGCCGTCGCACCGGCCGAGACCGAAAGCACGCTCGCGCCGATTACCACGGCGAAAGCGGCGGCGATGTTGATCATCCGAACTTGATGCTCATGCCACCGTCGACCACCAGGACGACGCCGTTCATGAAGCTCGAAGCCGGCAACACCAACGAGAGCGTCCCGTGGGCCACTTCCTCAGGGTCGCCATAACGTCGCAAGGGCACGTTGCGTTTGGCGTAGATCGCCTTGTGCTCATCCGATATGGCCGCGGTCATACCAGTGCGTATGGGGCCAGGGCAGACACAATTGACGTTGACGCCGCGGGGCCCGAGTTCCACCGCCAATGACTTCGTGAGGCCGATAACCCCGTGCTTCGAAGCCGTGTATGCGGTCATCATGGGCGTCGCTCCCAGGCCTTCGGTAGAGGCGATGTTCACCACCCTTCCGTCGCCATTTCGTTCGAGGTAGGGAAGACAGGCCCGCACCAACAGGGCATGCGCAGTGAGGTTGACGGCGAACGTAGCCGACCAAGCGTCGGCCCACAGGTCGCTGTCGATCGGGGCCGGAAACGACACTCCGGCGTTGTTCACGAGAATGTCGACAGGTCCGAGGTCGGCCACGACGCTACGAACCAACGCTTCGATTTCCGAAGCGTTGGCCAAGTCGGTGTCGTACGCCTTCGACGATCCACCCACGGCCGCGATCTCCGCAGCCACCGCCGCCGCGCCTTTCCGGTCGACCACGGCCACCTTGGCCCCCTCGTCGGCAAACAGATGGGCGGTGGCGCGGCCCATCCCGCTGCCCGCGCCCGTCACGATGGCGACCCGCCCGGCAATGGAGCGCGACAACTGGCTGAGTCTCTGGTTGGGCACCGGCCAAGCCTACGGTGCAGGGATGCTCGCGGTGGGAATCGACGTCGGCGCCGACCGCATTCACGCCGTCATGCTCGACGAGTCGCTCACGGTGGTGGACGGGTGGGTGGCGTCACCGTTCGACGGAGAGGCCGCCGCCCGGTTGGCTGACCTGAAGCCGACGAGCATCGCCATAGACGGGCCCGACGGATCGAGCGCGGCTCCCTACCGCGACGACTTTTCGTTGGCCCCCAAGTGGCGCACGGCTCGAGGGTGCGAGGTCGAACTAGGGCTCCAGCGCCGCATATGGGTCAGTTTCGCCACCCCATCGGGGCCATTGACGGGATGGATGGCGGTGTCTGCGAACTTGTTCGATCTGGCCCGCAGCGCCGGACACACCCCATTGGAGGTATATCCCCATGCCGTGTTTCAGACGTTGGCCGGTCGGAGGCTGCCCAAGAAAACGACGGCGGCCGGCATCGACGCCCGGGTCGCAGCCCTCGAGGGCGCCGGGGTCTCAGGCCGGCATCTCGGGCTGTGGTCCCATGACGCGCTCGACGCGGCGGCGGCTGCGGTGGTGGCCGCGCACCATCGCCTCGGATTGGCTGTCGCGGTGTCGTGCCCTGTCGACAACACGACCATTTGGCTTCCCGGCCAACCGGTCTGACCTTGCCTTCCGTGACCGTGCCTGCCTAGCGCGTGAACCGGTCGGTGGAGCGCGCTCCGAAGAGTCGTGCAGCGCGTCCAGGGCGATCGAATCGACGTTTAGGATCCGGTGTGGCCGAATCCGCCGGTCCCCCGGGCCGCTTCACCGCCGGGCGACGGCGGCAGCTCGTCAACAACTTCGATTGTGGCTGAGGCGTAGGGCACGATAACCAGCTGCGCGATGCGGTCGCCCCGGCGCACCGCATAGGGCGTCGACCCGAGGTTGACCAGCGCGACAATCAGCTCGCCGCGATACCCGCAGTCGACGAGGCCCGGCGCGTTGATTACCGTCACGCCATGGTGCACGGCCAGTCCGGAACGGGCCAAGACGAGTCCGGCCCAACCGGCGGGGATGGCAACGGCCAGGCCGGTCGGTACCGCAACGCGCTGCCCTGGCGCGAGTTCGACGTCGGCCGCGGCGCACAAGTCGAGGCCGGCGTCACCGGGGCGAGCATGGGCTGGAAGGGCCACGCTTGGGTCGATTCGGCGCACCGGAAGGGCCACCGACACCCCTACCGGATTGGCGGGTGCGACGTGGCTCATAACGGTGTCACTCCCCTCACAAGACAATGATTCTAGAGGGAAGCGTTAAGCACGTGTCCTAAGTCTCGTAGAGTTCTCGGCCGTGCTTGCCTGGATGGACCTGGAAATGACCGGCCTCGACCCGGAGCGCAACGTGATCGTGGAGATCGCCACGATCATCACCGACGATGACTTGAACATCACGGCCGAAGGGCCCGACCTCGTCATCCACCAGCCTGACGACCAGTTGGTCGACATGGACGACATCGTCGTGGCCATGCACACCCGCAGCGGCCTGCTCGACGCCATTCGGGCCTCGACCATCAGCCACGACGATGCTTGCGCGCAAACCCTTGCCTTTCTCAAGGCGCAATTGCCGGAGGGTCAGATTCCGTTGTGCGGCAACTCCATCGGCACCGACCGGCGCTTTCTCGTCCGCTGGATGCCGGCCATCGACGAGTACCTCCACTACCGGTGCGTCGACGTGTCAACCATCAAGGAGTTGTCACGACGGTGGTATCCCGATGCGTACAAATCGGCCCCGCGCAAAGCCGGCGGCCATCGCGCCCTCGACGATATTCGCGAGAGTATCGAAGAATTGCGTTACTTCCGTCAGACGGTGTTCCGCGCCGACTGACCGATCGGGGCCCGAGCTACTGACCGAGGGCGAGATACTCGGCGCCGCTGCCGAGTCCGCTCGCGTGCCTGGCCTCCGTCGAACTGTTGGGCGAAGGCCAGGGAGCGAGGTTGGCAGGCAACGCCGGTTCGTGTCGCCTGACTTGCGGTAACTTACTTCCTGTTGGCCCTATGACGGCCCACGACACAGCCGATCGCGGCCCCAATCAGGCCATGGTGCTTGACGACGTGACCGGCCACTCCGCCAACCGCCGCGCCTTTGAGGCAGCCTTTCGCGTCGGCTTGGACCGAAACCGCGGTGAGCGGCAGTGATAAAGCAAGCACGAGAACTAATTTACGCATGTTGACCTCCAGGGGACCATTGGGGAATGCGCCGAAATCAGCGACTATCGACGCGCTTGCTGACTACGTTAGCCCGCCTGCGCAACTGCGGTGAAACTGGGTTCTTCAGCTTTCCTTCGGGTTCGGTTGGTACTGTCGTCGGGTCGGTGAGGCTATGGGCCCGCCCCAAACTATGATCTGGAGCTAGATCACATGGACCTTGGACCCGCAGAATTGGTCATTATTTTGGCGATCGTGCTGTTGTTATTCGGGTCCGCGAAGCTGCCAAAGCTGGCCCGGTCGCTTGGTCAAGCATCCAAGGAATTCAAAGAGGGCCTGAAACACGGTGCCGACGGGCCAGAGGGTGCCGCCGGCGCGACGGCGACGCCGATCGCGGAATCGACTGGCCACACCGACTGAGCGTCCCAAGCGCCGCTGACTGTCTCTCGCCAACCAATATTGAGCCAAACACCCCACACATACCTAGGAGAAATCGTGCTAAATCCATTGCGCCCAGTAGCCGTCGTGATCGTGCTCGGCCTGGCCACTCTCGGCTTTGCCGGAACGGCCCAGGCGAGCCCACCGGCGGCAGCCACTGCCCCGGTCTCCGCCTCCGGAGCCTGCTCTGCGGCAGGAAGCCACGTTCTCTCGAAGACCCGCTTCCTCCTTCATGCCGGCATCGCGTTCGGGTCGTTCCACCGATACATTTACAAGCCGCTGCGCGGCGGCGCTTTCGGTAAAAGCGCCAATGGGCGGACTAAGGCCTTTGTGAAAGCCGGAGGAACCGCGTTGCTCGTCATACATGAAGTCGGCCAGGCCAAGAAGTTCGCGGAATCCGATCCCACGCTATGCAAGCTCGTCGCCCCTCTCGACTCCCTGTCTTCGAACCTGTCGGGGCTCGCGACCAAACTGAAGGATGGTTCGGCTACTACCGCCGACCTTGACGCCGCCAACAATCAGGTCAGTCAGGTCTCGTCCTTGAGTAACAGGGCAGGCACACCGATAACCGAGCGGTGATATATCGGTAACAATGTCTCTCGATTTAAGGTGCGGAACGCGTCGATTTAGTATGTCAATAGATATTGACTATCCGAATCGCTCGTTCCGCACTGCTATTCCTCGGGAATACCGCGCAGGTTCCATAAGCAGACTTCAATCGGGCCGTTTCGGGCAACGAAGGGCGACAGTCGGATTATTCCAATAGTATCGATCCCGCTTGACCGGGCACCGAAATAGTCACATCAGCATTGACCGTCTGGTCAAAATTCAATTTGATGTCGCCGGTACCATTCAATGTGATTCGTCCTACCACCATCGCAGATTTGATAGGCAGAGCGACGCTCTGCATACCATTCATCGTCACCAACGCACGGAGTGCATAAATCGTCCCGCTAGTCGTGGGATTAATCGGATTGACACCATTCACAGTGAGACCGGAGGTATTGTCGCGATCGTAAATTAGGAGAAAACCATTATAAGTATTGTCGGCCGAAGTTCGACCGGTAAAACGAGTAGAGGAGTTCCCACTTAACCCTAACACCGATCCCGGCTCACCGGCGCCTCCGTTGGAATTGCAATTGCGTAGAGTGCCATTCGTCCGGCATCCGAAGTAGAGGAGGACATTCGTTCCGGTTGTGGTGGTGTTACCGTATAGTGTGAAGTCACCACCAAAATAGTACCGACCAGAAGCCAGGGTGACAGTACCGCTCCCATGCTCATTGATAGCCGTCGTATTGCTGGTCGAACCGAGATAGTAGCCGGGCTGCAGGTTGACATTGCCATTGCTCGTTACGTCAATGGTTGTGAATGTGCCGGTACCGGGGCTAAACGTGACTGATCCGCCGACACTCACGTCACCGATCTCTTGGGTCTTGCCTATGCCGCTTACGCTCCCCGTTCCGCTGACATTGACACTGCCAATGTAGCCACCCGGCATGTTGATTGTGTACGTGCTTCCACTTCCGGTCAGAGTGGTGATCTTCGACGCCGTATCGCCACTTGGCCCGGTCACAAAGTTGGCAGTGGCGTTGCCACTCACACTGATTGCATTGTAAGCGCCGTTATTAAACGTATACGTGGTGCTACTGTTAGCACTACAAGTAATAGTACTCGAATACGAGCCGGAGCATCCGGCCGGAGTGGTCCCGTTAGCGGGAGTGGCGGTGTAATGATACTGAGAGAGCGTCGGCATTGGAAGGTTCGCCAAGGGATCATCAAAATCTGCATAGTTGGAGGTGATCGCCGGGGTAATGGTGGCTTGGCCGGTGATGTTGGGAGTGCCGCGAACGGCGATGAGCGACTGAGCCGACATTGATCCGCCGCCGTTCATGGTCAAGGCCCCTGCAGAAGTTGATCGAACCATGATGTTGGCGTTGCTCACAGTTACAGCATGGACGCCGTGGAATGCGGTAACGCCCGATCGATCCATGATGCACAGACCACACGGACCAACGATGGTGCTGCCCGGCTTGGCGGTTGCTACGGCCCGGACGGAGTAGGGGATCGACTGCTGGTTGGCAATTCGAGAAAGTCCGGTGTCGCGAACACCATCTATGACCACTTCAAGAGAACTGGCGTCGCCGACCTTGGGCCCGCTAAGGGGGGGCTGGTTCACCGTGACGGTCGTGGAGCCTCCAGTCGTGAATCCATTGAGCGTGCTTACGCGTCTGGCCTCGGCTATCATTGATGATGAGCCTTGCGATGCCTTCAACACTCCAGCCAGCACTGCCGCGTCGGCCGCATTTTGGGCTCGACGACTATCGGCTTTGGTGAGACCGATATCGAGTACGAAACCGGCAATAAGGAGGAGAGTGGTGATCATCAAAGCCGTTATGACTATAAATGTTCCTCGTTCGTTCGTAGCACGATGAGTCTTGATTATTCCACCACCATTTTCGTTGTAGCCGAGCTGCTGGTCGGCAGGACAATGTCTTTCAGAAGGCTTCCCAACGGGGTAATCGGACTGTAATTGCATGATACGGTCAGGGTGACATCCGTTCCGGACCCCCCGGCATACGACGCCGTCGCCACAGGAGTGCTGCAGCCAATGATTCCGGAGGCCGCGTCCTGTGCTCGGTGTTCCGCCTCTGGTCCGTTTCCGACGTTGAGCGAGGCATACCGGGCCCCGACCCGCGAGGCATTGGTCATAGAGATCTTGTTCGTCAACTCGGCGCCGAACTCGATGACACCGAAGATCAGAGTTAGGAAAAAAGGCACAATGAGCGCGAACTCGACGGCTGCGGCACCCCGCTCCCCTCGCCACATCCGCACCTGATCCCTTCTCACATGAACTTCATCGGCTGAGCGGACTTTCGACTTGAACGAGATCACCACGATTCGGTAGGCGTGAACGACCGGCCAAGTCGTCGGATCCGGTGAACTATCGAACGAGTCGGTGACGGGGGCGATGTCGGACCGAGCGCCGAGTCCAAGTGCCTGTGATCACGAGCCCGAGCCCGCAGATGAGCCAGAGCCCGAGAAGCTGGGCGCCAGTCAGAGCGAGCGCTCGCGGAGCAATGGGTGGGCGACTCAGCTGCGCACCGAGGACCTTGACCTTGAGGTCGAGAGTTTCCGAGCCGGTGAGGGCGATTTCGAAGGTTTGTGTCTCCCATGCTCCTACGCCCGCCGAACCTGGAGTGAGGGTCACGATGTATCGCATCGGCGTCAGGTTGGCCATCACATACGAGCCGTCGGATCCTGCTGAAAGTCTCACGGGCGGCCCAGAGCCGTCGGCCGGCGTGAACGTAACGATCGCGCCGGCCGCCGGCGCATCGCCCGCAGATTTTTGCCCGTCGCCATCGAGATCAAGGAACACGATGCCGCGGACATCGACGCCACCGGCCCCGACTCGCCCAAGGGACCGGATCGCGGTAGTCGGATTTACTATTTCGGGCTTCGAGGTCGGGTTCACTGGCCCAGTGGCCGACGTAGTGAGGGCGATCGTCGTTGTCGTGCCCGATCCGGGTCCCGTCGTCGGAGTGCGGAGGGCGACTGTGGTTCCGGGTTCGGTGGAAGCGACCGTGGCCCGAACCGAGTCGTCGACGCGAGGCTCATCGCTTGCGACCGAGGTTGTTGGCGCCGAGTCGGACCCGACTGTGGTCGTGGGCCCGAGAAGGAGAGTGGTGGACGACGGTGGCAACGAGCCGGCCAACGTCGGCGGGGTCGTGGAGGGAGATGAAGTCGTCGAAGCGTTGGTCGAGCCCGGTGGCTTCGCCGCTTTGGTCGTTGTGACCGTCGGCGTCGGGGCCGTCGGCGTCGGTCCCGGATCGCCGCCCCCCGGACCCGCTCCGATCACAATTACTCGTGTCGTCGGTGGCGTCGTAGTGGTCGTCGTTGTCGTTGTAGGCGGCCTGGTCGAAGTCGTTGTCGGAGTCGTGGTCGTCGTCGAACCCGGCGGCGGGGTTGTCGTGGTGGTTGTCACGGGAATCGTGGTCGTCGAAGTCGACGTGGTGGTCGTCACCGGCGTGGTTGTCGGCGACGTTGTCGAGGTGCTCGTCGTTGTCGGCGACGTTGTCGAGGTGCTCGTCGTTGTCGGCGACGTTGTCGAGGTGCTCGTCGGTGGCGGCGGCAGAGTGGTGGTCGTCGTGGTAGTCGGTGGCAGGGTCGTGGTCGTGGTCGTGGTCGTGGTCGTGGTCGTCGTCGGCGGCAGAGTGGTCGTCGTCGTCGTCGGCGGCAAAGTGGTGGTCGAAGTCGAAGTCGGCGGCAGCGTCGTGGTCGAAGTCGAAGTCGGCGGCAGCGTCGTGGTCGTCACGGGAGTCGTGGTCGAAGTCGAAGTCGGCGGCAGGGTCGTGGTCGAAGTCGAAGTCGGCGGCGGCAGGGTGGTCGTCACGGGAGTCGTCGTCGTCGTCGGCGGCAGGGTCGTGGTCGAAGTCGAAGTCGGCGGCAGCGTCGTGGTCGAAGTCGAAGTCGGCGGCAGCGTCGTGGTCGAAGTCGAAGTCGACGGCAGCGTCGTGGTCGAAGTCGAAGTCGACGGCAGCGTCGTGGTCGAAGTCGGCGGCGGAGCCGTAGTCGTCGTCACGGAAGTCGAAGTCGTCGGCAGCGACGTGGTCGAAGTCGGCGGCGGAGCCGTAGTCGTCGTCACGGGAGTCGTGGTCGACGTGGTCGGACCCGTGGTCGTGGTCGGACCCGTGGTCGTGGTCGGACCGGTGGTCGTCGTGGGATTAGTCGTCGTAGTCGAAGTTTGCGGCGTCGTTGAGGTCGACGTCGGAGCCACCGTCGACGTCGTCGGAGTAGTTGACGTCGTCGTGGTCGGACCCGTTGTCGTCGTGGGGGGGCTGGTCGTCGTGGTCGTGGTGGACTGGACAATCTCCCCGAAGAGGTACGACACCGCGGTGTTGCCAGGCACCAGCACGATCCCGTCAACCCGATCGTTGGTTCCGGTTCCGTTCGACGAGGCACCGACGCCAACCGTGTCTATGCCATCGACCCACGATGGCGGCTGATCTTCGGTCAAGACGTAAGTGTCGGGGGCCAAGGAGGTGAAGCTAAAGCTTCCGTCATTCTGCGTCGTGGCGTCGATAACGCTGGAATTCGACGCCGTGAGGTGCACCGCCACTCCCGGAATCCCTTGTTCACCGCCGGCACTGTCGAAAAAGCCGTCGCCGTTGGCGTCGTTGAACACGAAGCCCGACAGCGACGAGAAGGCGCGCTCCGAGAACAGGTAGCCGGAGGCCGACTGGCCCGGGCCGAGCACAATGCCGGTGACCGAGTCCGGTGCGCTGAGGGTGCCGGGCGTGACCGCGTCTCCAACCGTTTCGGGGCCGTCGGCGAATCCGGACGGCTGGGTCGGTTCGCTCAATGTGTAAGACCCCGGGGCCAGGGCGTCAAAAGTGTAGATACCGCTCGAGGAGGTGAAAGATTCGATGGGCGCGCCCCGGCTTGGAGTCAGCAGTATCGCGACACCACTAATACCGTCTTCGCCGACATCTTGGCGGCCGTTCGCGTTCTTGTCTGAGAACACGACCCCGCGCAACGACGCGAGCGGCAATTCACCGAAGCTGTATCCGACTGCATCCTGATTGACCCCGAGAACAATTCGGCTGATCGTGTCGAGACCGGTGCTCGGATCGAATCCGTCGACTGAGCCCGGGTCGGTAGCGCCGACCCCGAGTTGATCGGCGCCGTCGGCGAGTCCTGCGGGTTGGGCTTCGGTGAGGACGTACTGCCCTGGCACCAGGCCGGTGAATTGAAAGCCGCCGCCCGGGCCCGTCGTGAGTTGGAGGTCTGGAACTCCGGTGCGACTCAGTCGGACCGCGACCCCGGCGATACCAAGTTCACCTGGATCACGTGATCCGTTGCCGTCACTATCGGTGAATGCGATCCCTTGGACCGAGCTGAGGCGGGTAAGCCCAACATCGACATGGTCGTAGACCGTTGTCGCCCCTCCGATGACGATCGGGTCGCTGTGCAGTGTTATCGGTTCCAGGTCATTGTCGATCGTCGGGTTGGCGGCGTGGAAGGGGCTGACCACAAAATTCGCCAAGGGGGTCGCTTCAAGACGATAGTTGCCGTCGGCGAGGGCGGGGAATGCGTACGAGCCGCCGAGTCCGGTCGTGGCCGTGAGAATGACATCATCGACGGCGCCGACGGGCGAGTCGAAGATACCGTCAGGCCCTGCGCTGCGGAGGTGCAGCGTCTGACCCGCGACTCCGGGCTCGCCGGGATCGTTACTGCCATTGCCATTGTGGTCGTCCCACACTTGGCCGGTGATAGCACCGGGAAGGGCGACGAGAGCGGCGTCATGGGATAGCGCTTCGTCACCCGACTGGAGCACGAAACTGTCGGACAGGCCCGAAACGGGATCGAAGTCCGAGTCGAGCGTGGGGTCGGAACCTTGTGCCTGTTTCGTCCCCAACTTGTAGGTCCGGGTGCCATCGTTCACGACCGTGGGAATACGCAGTCGATAGGTACCGGGCCGCAATCCTTCAAAGAGGTACGCGCCCGACGCCAGACTGGAGGTGGATTGCAGCACGGCCCCGTCACTAGCCAGAAGATCGATCGAAATGTTGGCAACCCCGGGTTCGCCCAAGTCTTGCACCCCGTTGTTGTTTTGGTCTGACCACACGCGGTCGCCGATCGCGGCCGCCGCGAAGAAACCGATATCGAGATTGCTGATCGGCTGATTCGTCACGTCGAATCCGGGACTCGCCTTGGTCGCCGGGTCGATGTCGGAGTCGCGATCGGGGCATCCGCCACACGCCGTCGTGTGGAAGGTTGTGAGCCCGAATAGCGCGGACGGCGGTTCGACGACCAAGGCGTAGCGGCCGGCGGGGACCGACTGGAACTGATAATGGCCGCCGCCGCTTGACGTCACCTCCGAGACCACCGTATCGTCGCCTCCGCCCGCTTCGCCGTCAGCGCCGGTCAGCACCAGGCGGATCTTTGCACCGTCGAGCCCCGGCTCGCCCGAATCCTGCACGCCATCGGCATTGCGATCCAGCCAGACGGTGTCGCCAATCGTCGCCGAGCCCGGCGCCGCTCCGACATCGACGTTCAAGACTTCACCCGCGTTCACAGTCAAGAGGGCGCTGAGGCCCGACGCCGGGTCGACGTCGGAGCCCTGGCCGCTCGACGTCAATCCGTATATGACGTTGCCAAGCGCCGGACGCGTAGGGGCGCGCAACACGTATCGACCGGGGGTCAGGCCGAGGAAGGTCACCTTGCCGTCGGCATCGGAGATTTGCGTGGTCACCCGATCATCGACTGTTCCTACCTGTGCGTCGGGGCCCGGATCGACGGCGGCGATAGTCACACCGGCCAGCCCGGGTTCGCCGGCCTGGCGGACACCATCGTGGTTGGTGTCGACCCAGACCGTCGACCGGATCGATCCCCCCGTAACGAACCCGAAGTCGACGTCGGAGCGCACCTCGCCGGCCGCCAGGTCGATCAATCCGGTCTCCGCCGAATTCGGCTGAAGATCGGAGTCGAGAGAAGGCTGCCCGGGCACGTGGAATAGCGTCGGGACCCGGGCGCCCAGATCAAGGCTGCGGATCAGGTAGCGCCCCGCTGGTAACAGGCGAAAGCGGGGGTCACCGTTGCCGTCGGTGACGTTGATGATCGAGCGATCATCGGCGGTTCCCAGAACGCCGTCGAGCCCTACGCTGACCAACTCGAAGGCCAAGCCGGCGAGGCCGGGCTCACCCGGCGTCTGCAAACCGTCGTGGTTGATGTCGTCCCATGCGAAGTCCCCTACGCTGGCGGTGCCGCTCACGAGGCCCAGGTCGACATCGCTGCGCACCGTCGCCGTGGTTACGACGATCGCATCGGATTGCCCGGTCTGAGGGTCGAAATTGGAGTCGTGAGTCGGGTCGGAGCCCTGCTTTGGAAGGGTAAGGCCGTAGAATGCGCCACCGGAGGCGACGACCGTGCCGACGGCAAGCCGGTAGGTACCCGGGGAAAGCGACACGAACTGGTAGCGGCCATCGGCTCCGGTGCTGGTCGAGCGATGCACATCGTCTGGCGTCCCGGCCAAGCCGTCGGGGCCGTTGCCGTCGAGCGTCACGAGCACGCCGGGCGCCGGCGGCTCGCCCTGTTCTTCGATCCCGTCGCGATTGACGTCGATCCACGCCCGGTCACCGATCGAGGTTCCGGCTCGGTAACCGGCATCCATGTCGCCGTTGGCCTCATCCGGGCCCAACACGAACGCCGCGGTCTTTCCGGTACTCGGATCGATGTCGCTGTCGATCGAGTCGTCGCCCGCGGGCGGGCCGGCATCGGGGTTCGTGGCCACATACTGAAGGCCTGTCGGGGGAGTGAACTGAAGCTGGTACGTACCTGGAGGGAGCTGGTTGAACTGGTAGTAGCCAAGCGCGTTGGTTAGCGTTGTCAATACCAGATCGTCGGCGCTGCCGAGTACACCGTCGCGCCCCGCCCATCGCAGGTCTACCGAAACGTCGGGCACCCCGGGTTCGCCCACGTCCTGGAGTCCATTTCCGTTCTGGTCCTGCCAGACGAAGTTACCGACGGACGCGTTGCCCGGGCGATAACCGAAGTCGAGATCGGAGCGACTCTGTCCGGTAGCCAGCACAATCACATCGCTGCGACCGGTCGTGGGGTCGGCGTCGGAGTCGATCTGGGGGTCGCCCCCGACCGACTTGGCCGTCAACGACAACAGGCTCGTGCCGCTTTGCACGGTCAGAGGGGCGACGAGGCGGTAACGCCCGGGCCTCAGCCCATCGAATCGGTACCGGCCGTTCACGATCACAACTGTCGAGGCGAAGTCATCAGGGGTACCGAACAGATCATCAGGACCGGCGCCTTTCACATCGATTGTGGCCAGAACAACGGGTAGTTCGCCGGCGTCGTATATTCCGTTGCTGTTCTCATCGATCCAAACCCGTGCACCCAAGCTCGAGGCCGGGAAATAACCGACGTTGACATCAGTTCGAAACTCACCAGCGGAGAGCACGATCGGGTCAGTCGAATACGAGGTGGGATCGACATCTGAGTCCAGGTTCGGGTCGGAGCCTTGGTTCTTGGCCGTCACGAACCCGATCGTGTCGATGTGGGGCGCCTCGAGCACATACGACCCCGGTGGGAGACCTTCGAAGCGGAACCGCCCTATGGGGTCGGTTCTCGAGGTGAAACGCAGTTGGTGGGCGGCGTCGACAAGATCGACATCAATGTTGGGAATTCCAGACTCCAAAGGATCTCGAATACCGTCCGGAATGGTGTCCTTCCAGGCTCGTCCGACGAGAGTGCCCGTCCCGGCACGCTGCAGCCCCAAGTCGACGGTGGACAGCGGCGAATCAAGTGTGATCACGGCAGTCTCGCCCGTTACTTGATCGAAATCGCTGTCAGTAACGGAACCACTCCCCTTCACCGTCGGGAGATAAGCGGTATTGCCGATCACTGTGGGCACCCCGGTGGTTACCACGAACTTATGGGCCGAGAGCAGATCGAACCGATAGCGACCGAAGATATCGGTCGTGGCCGTTGTCGTTACGTCGTCAGATGTACCTCTCACGCCATCTGGACCGAAGTCGATCAAGGTCAAGACTGCTCCGGTTATTCCGGGCTCCCCGAGATCCTGCTCTCCATTGCCATTGCTGTCGAGCCAGACTCGGTCACCGATGAAAAGACCATTCCGGAAACCGAAGTCGATATGAGAGAGCGTCGCTCCTGCGCTTAAAACAAATGGGTCACTCAGTCGCGTCAGCGGATCTATATCCGAGTCGACATCATCGGCCGCCGCATCTTTCTTCGTTATCTCTTTGTGCGCGAGGGTGGTATCGACATGCAGCCGATACAAGCCGGGAAGGAGTTTGGTGAATTCGTAATTATCGCTGATCGTATTGATGGTCCGAGAGGTGTCGTCGGCCGTCCCGAACACGGCGTCAGGCCCGGCCCCATCGAGGCGGAGTTGAACCTGCGCCGTCACCGACGTCACGCCCAGTTCACCCGGATCTCGCGCTCCGTCACCATTCAGGTCGATCCAGCCTTGGCCCTGGAGGGTCGCCCCGTCGCCGGCCGGCACGACACCGATGTCGTAGTCGGCGTCGAAGGTCAGCGAGTCAGTGACGGCCACGGTCGGCGTCGATGACGTGAATGTTCGGTCGGCGTCGGAGTCGGTCCTCGAGTCGCCCATATTGCGAAACGTCGGTATATAACGAGCATCGCCGAGCAGAACGGCATAGTTGTGGTTCGGCGCCAGCTCGGGGAATCGATAAAATCCATGTTCGATTTCGGGCGTCAGCGGATTGTCGCCACTTACCGTAGAAGAGACAATCAATCCGTCCTGAACGAGAAGTAAGGTGACCCCGTCCACGCCCGACTCTCCTACGTCTTGTTGACCATTTTTGTTCGCATCGAGCCAAACATAGTCGCCAATGGCGCGTCCGGCGTACCCGAAGTCGACGCCCAGATTGCTATCAACGGTCAACGTCACATTAGCGGCATCATCTAACCCGCCATCGTAATCATATGTGGCGAATCGACCCGGGAGGGTCTTACGGTCAACCACCACTCGATACTTTCCCGGACCGCGATACGGAAAGCTGTAGCGGCCATCGGCGTCGGTTACCGCCGTGGACAGGCGGACGTCGTCGGTATCGCCCAAGGCGCCGTTCGGACCGGGCCCGTAAAGGGCGAGCGCCACACCCGGAAGGCCGGGGTCTGCGTCATCGACGCCGTTGGCGTTGCGATCATCAAAGACGCGGTCGCCGATTACCAGGTCGCCCGCGTGCACCGATAGCCCTACCTTCTGGGCCTCACTGGGAAGGAGCGCGCTGGCGTTGTCGGCCCGGTTCGCGGCGAAGGCAAACGAGTTATACGCGGCCACACCGGGGAGCGCGTTGGCGGGCAGCGTGACCGGAAGATCGGCGGTGAACGACTGACCCGCTTGGAGAATCCCGTCGAACTCGACCTTGACCGCCGTAACGAGTGAGGAGGGCGACGCCAGGACGGTCGACCACGCGGCCGAGGCGCAGCCCGGCGGGGAGTAGCCCACCTCTGGCCGACACGGCCGAGCCACCGTCGAATACGAGACCGTCGCGGTGCCAACCGGGCTCACCGCCCCCCGCAACAATACGGGCGAGATCGTGCCGTTGCGCTGATTCGGTCCTAGGACGTCAATGTCGTTCGATCGAGGCAGCATATCGACGGCCACGACGCTGGCCAGCCCCACCGTCGAGGTGTTGGAAACCTTGATCCGGAGCACATCGCTGGCTTGCACGACGGTCTGCCCGACCGCTGGCCCGGCACTGAAGGCGGGATCAAGGGAGCCCTGGACGAGGGCTTCCGCCCCCGCCGATGCCCCATTGGCGACCGACACAACGGCCAACGATTGACAGCGTGCTTCGGTCAGGTCGAGGTCGAGGTCGAGGTCGAGCGGATCTGCCGTCGTCTGGTTGAACGGGGCACAATTGATGGGGGCCGATCCGGTCGCCGTGGCCTCGGCGGTCGTGTTGCCGCCGGTAGTCGGGCTCACTGCGGCCGCTATGGTCAGCTGAATTGACTCGCCCGAGCGGAGTACCGAACCGACGGGAAAGGTCCAAAGAAGGCGCTCCCGGCCGGCGACAAAGTTTGGCCGTCGGTCGAGTGCGGGGTAAGGAAGTCGATCGGGTAGCGAGGCTTGCCAACCGGCCAGTGAAACCCCGGGCGGTAGGAGCAGTGTCATTTGGGGCTCGCCGACCGTCTGGCCACTGGCGTTGGCCTCGAGGGTGTAACTGATCTGGTTGGTCACGGGGTCGAACCCGCCGACCGACGTGATGGACAGTGACGAAGGGACCATCGTGGCCGCGTCGATCGTGAACGAGGCAGTCGTTTCAGGGGTGCCGAAGACATCGAGCGGGCCGGCGGAGGTGTTGGCCTGAAAGTGGGGCGTCAGCGTGATGATGTCGTTGACCGCCACGGGCTGCCCGTTGCGATCCGGGTTGATGACGATCCCGTTGATTGTCAGCGTCGGAGCGGTGGCCCCGATGGGGACGTTGTCGACCTGCATGACCAACCGGCTGATCAGGTCGCCCGGGGCGAGGCCCGGAAGCCCGCTTGGCAGCGCAGAGTCGTATGGATTGACAGTTGCCCCCGGCCCCAAATAGGCGAGCCTAAGGGTCGGATCATCACGCGACGCGATCTTGATGGTGACCGAGAACGGGCTTCCAACCGGCGCGTTCACCAGGATGTCGTTGACTCGAATCGGCGCCGGAATGGGCGTGTCGATGGTAAACGGGGCCCAATCCGCGGTGCCGCTGGCATTGCTCGAGGAAAACGTCCAGGAGACGGCGTCTCCCACGGCCGCCTTGCCCCCTCCGGTACCGTCGGTCCGGGGAGTGGAGACGGCGAGGAAGAATCCGCCGGCCGCGACCGGTGCGGTGATGGGCACATCCAACGTACGACTCGCGATCGCAATGGCGCCAATGGCCCCGTAGGGTTTTCCGGTCCAGTCGATTGGGAGGTGGACGGTTTGGCCGACCGTAAAAGTTGGCGAGGGGAACCTGATCACGAGAGATCCATTCTCGCAAAAGTTCAACACGTCGTTCGTGAAGTCGACCTGGACGATTCCGGGAGAGACTTCTGAGCCGGTCGGCGAGGCCGACACGAATTGGGCTCCGAACGGCAGGTTCACTCTGGCCGTGTTCTCGGTAATGGCCAGCCGGTTGGTGGTGGCGCTGGGGGGGTACGAACCGCACAGACCGATGTTCAGTGTGGTGTCGGAGTCAATCGCCCCGCCGGACGCGACCCGGGGCGAGACCAGTCCGGCCCAGTTTGCGGTGGCGTGCACGGTGGCGACGCCAGAGGTGACCGTCTGCGTCGCATTCGAGCCGCGGATCGTGGCTTGCACGGCGGCGGCTGTGCCCGATGGGCTGTAGAAGTCTGGAAATTGCGCGGAAACCACGATCTCGCCCGTCGAACCGGCGGCGAGCGGGTCCGTCATCGTGAATCGGGCCGTCCCGGACGCGTCGTGCTGACGGACTGCGGGCTCGGTCGGCGGATAGGGACGGCTGGTGTCGAAGCTGTAGAGGACCGTGTCACTCGGCACGCTTACTTGGCCAATGATCAGCTCGGGCGGCATAGGGGCGACGATCTGAACGTTTCGACACGGCGAGGACGAGGAGAGGCAGGTGTACTTGTACACGAGGTGGAACTGCTCGCCCGAGGCCACCGTTGCGTCGGCCGATCCGACCTCTGGGACTCCCGATCGAACCGACACCTGGATATCGAGGTCGACTGAGTCAGCATTAGCCCGTACGGCGAACGGAACAGCAATCGCGGCGAGGAGAACCGCAGTGGCAGCGGCAATTACCGAATTTCGAAGACCGCGAGGGCGACCTGAATGCTGGATTCTGCGCAAATAGTTCATGGGTCGAACGAACCATCGGCTCGTTCCCCCCCGGACTTGACATCAATGCTGAGGAAGCGTCCCGGCCGCGAAATTCGTCGGCCGCCCCGGTCACGTGGGCGGCCGTTGGCCTTCAGCCTGCCCGGTACCTTCGGCCAGGCAGCCCGCGATTGGCCGATTGCCCCCCACCTGGTCACGTGGGCGGCGGTAGGCCTTCAGCCTGCGCCCGGTACCTTCGGCCGAGCAGCCCGCCCCAATAACGAGTTCCGTCGGTCAGCAGTCCGTCGGTCAGCTGTCCCGCGGTCGGCAGTCCCGCGGCCAGCTGTCCCGCGGTCGGCAGTCCCGCTCCGTCGGTCAGTAGGTATTTCCCCCGGCGGCCATTATGTCGGAGTTGATGCCGTGGACCTGGCCTCGAAGTTGTTCGAGTTCGGAGGCGGCGGCCTTGAGGGCGGTGCTCGTGGCCGGCCACAAACTGGAGCGGAAGTTCTCGGCCAGCGCTCCATCCCACACATTGGCGTCGGACAAAACTTGGCCTTCGGCGTCGAGAGCCCGGATCTGGTCGGACAATCCGCCGGCCAGGATGCGTTGCATAGTGCCGATCGAGGCTTTGCCTTGGTCGGTCGAGAGAACGCGAGTGCTCATTTGTGAACCTTTCGTTAGTGAGAGTAGATTACGTTATCTGGTACCTTTCCATTGTATTGCAATGTATCGAAATGTCAAGGAATATCTTTGGCAATCTGCACCAGTTCCACTCCTCCCCCGGCAATGAGGTAGCCCCGCCCGTCAGGCCAACGACTGGGACCCCGCAACGGCAACCGCACCTGCCATAGATCGCCGTCTTGCTCGACCACCGGACGCAACGCCAGTCCGTGGCGCGACCTCCGCAACTCACCCGTCCAATGGCCGTACCGTGACCGCAACGTATGTGGGCGTCCCGCCCCGATGACGTGGAGATCCGGGCGCCGCAGGCCGAGCAGCCGACCTAACGCTCCGTCAAAATCCACCCCGTCATCGATCTCGTCGCAATCATCGACCAGCACGAGTTGGGGACCCCCGCACCGGCCAACCGCGTCAACATCGGCTGACGATGATGCCAACGCCAGACCGCCGCCTCCGGCCGCCAATACGTGGAGCGGCGAGGTCGGTCGAGGCGTGACGACGGTGACCGCGACACCCGGCAATTCGGCCCACACGTGGGTCGCGATCGTCACCAGCGCCGCACTCTTTCCGCCCCGGTTGGGACTCGTGATCAAGGCGTGCTCCCCCTCACGCAGGGTCCAGCCCACCACTTCGAGTTGGTCGTCACCGACACCGAGTGGGAGATCGAGGCCGCCGTGCCCATGAATGCAGCCGTGGCCGCGCAGCGTCTCGACCGAAACGGTTGCCGGCATTGAGGAGATCGGCTGAGGACGACGGACGGGCGAAACCCAGCGCCGCTGGGCCTCCGCCAAATCAGCTTCGGACACCCGGGCCACCTGGACTTCGGATTTCGAAGTGGCGAGCACGGCCCGCCCAGGGAGCCCAGGCGGCACCTTTGTACGTTCGATGCCCAGTTGCGAGTAGTCGAGTGGATCGGCGAGTCGGAGCACGATCTTGTTGGGCACGACCGCAGCCAACGCCGCCGGCAGCGCCCCGACCCGATCCGCCGCAATCCACGTGAACATGGCCACCGCCGGCCCCTCCCCCACAAGGCGGATCACGATGTCGCGCCAGATCGTCGACATTGCGTCATCAAGCGCCGCAGCGAACGCGCCATAGCCATCGAGGGCCAACACGATCATCGGACCGGTGGCACCCCCCTTGCGCCGATCGAGCTCATCGCGCAGCCAACGCAGAAGACGGGTCTGACGCTCTCGCTCCAGGGCCCCGACCACCGACCCGACATGCGGGAGCCCCTCAAGCACTCGCAGTTCTCCGCTCCCAAAGTCGAGCACATGCACATGGGCGTCGTCGGGCGAATGCGTCCGGGCCAACGAGACGACCAACGTTCGCAGCGTCGTCGTCGTGCCCGAGCCGACCACCCCGATCACCGCCAGATTGCCCATCGAGGGCGACCAGGCCAACGCCCGTTGCCTTTGGTTCTCGGGTTCATCGACCAGCGCGAACACTGCGCCCTCGGCCGCGTCGAGCGCGGCCAACTCGAGAGTGAGGGGCAACGGCTCGGGCCAAGGTCTCCAAGGAATGGCGAGCGGTGACGCCGGCCCGCCTTGACGCAAGGCTTCAGCTTGACGCAACGATTCGGCGAGAACGATCGCCTCGACCAGTCGCTCGAGATCGGTTGCGACCGCTTTCGGCGCGGGCGGTCGAGGCCGAAGTCCACCGGCTGCATGGGGCCCGAACCCGAGCGGGACGACCAGCGGCCCGTCGGCGGAGTGGGGCTGACCCAAGCCGTCCCCCTCCTCACCGTTTCGTCCCTTCCGCTCCGGGGCGGGTTCCGGTTCACTGCACGCGGTTGCCTCGGCCGCTTGGAACGCCACCACTTCGGAAGGTCCGACGCGAGCAAAGCCACGCCCAGGGTGGCGGCGACTGATCGACGCGGCCACCGGCGTGCCAATCACATCCGACGAGTCGGCCCCGTCTTGCACCCGCAAACAGATACGCAAATTCGTATTCGCGCGGATTTGATCATTGACGGCGCCTGAAGGTCGTTGGGTCGCCAGCATGAGGTGCACACCAAGGCTTCGGCCCCGCTGGGCGATGTCGACCAACGAATGCAAGAAGCTCGGGAGCTCAGAGGCCATCGCCGCGAATTCATCGATCACCACCACGAGGCGGGGCAGCGCCGCCAGCCCCGTCCGGGCCCCGTATTCGACGAGCCCGGTGGCTCCGGCATTGCGCAAAATGCGTTCCCTTCGGCGCAGCTCGGCTTCGAGGCACACCAGGGCGCGGGCTCCGAGGTGCTCGTCGAGATCAGTTACCAAGCCCACCGTTTGAGGCAGACGGGCGCACATATCGAATGCGCTGCCGCCTTTGTAATCGATCAGGACGAGGTTGAGGTGTTCGGGGTCGTGGGTGGCCGCTAGCGCCGCCACCAACGTGCGCAAGAGTTCGCTCTTGCCCGAACCGGTGGTGCCGGCCAACAGCGCATGCGGTCCGTCGAACACAAGATCAACCGACATCTCCCCTTGTTCGGTCCAACCGATCGGCGCTGCCAAATACGAGAGTCCGGCCGCGGCCGACGACCGCCACCGACCGTGGATGATTTCGGCGCTCGCACCCTGCACCAGTTCGAGCAACGAACCGCTATCCCGCAATGGCCGAGCCCCACTCGCCGACTCCGGGTCACTCAATGGTGCCAGGGCGACGGCCACATCTTTGGCCACGCTCGGCCCCACGCCCATCACAAGCACCGCGGTGTGGGCCCCCGACCCAACGTCGGTCAACGTGGCCCGGCCGTCATCTCCGTCGAGCGCAATGATCGACGTACACCCCGCCGGCAGCAGCTCCGCCCGGGCGGCGATAACGATCGCCGGCCCTTCATGCGCGCGCGGCATCACCACTCCGTCGACAACCAGCAACGACCCCGGTGGGGCTTCGGTCTGCAGAAGCCATCCATCACCGTCGGGATGGCGGGTGTGGGGCAACCACCGAGTCCAAGTCCAGGCCGCCTCGCGATCGACCGCACATCGCACTGCGACTCGAACGTCGGCCGGGCCGTGCAATACCGCCGCTTGAACGACCAGGCTGCGCGCCACCGATTCGGCGCCCGGCCCCGCTATGCCCACCATGCCCCAACGGTTCACCGCGCTCCGGAGTTCGATTGATACCGGCGCGTGGGGGATGGTGGCGGCGGCGTGGAGGGCGGCGCGCGCCTCGGGCAACCGAGCCCCCGGCGTGGTCGCCACCGATGGCGTCCAGGCCACGTCACCCGTCCCAATGCGCAGCCGGAGAAAGTCGCTATGCGCAGGCCGTCGCTCCCAGCGCCGTGGATCAGCACCGAGGGCTCGGCGGGCCAGCTCAGCCACGTCGGGCTCGGTACGCCGGCGATACCCCCGCTCGTCGGCTCGGGAGCAGTCGAGGCCCCACGAGAAGTCAGCCATGGCGGTATGGGTCGCGTTCCGTTGGCGGGCCGCAATCTTCGCTCGGCGCCGCTTGTCCTCCCACCAGTTGCCCACAAAGAGGACCGGACTCAAAATCGACAACAGAGCTAACGCCGGCGTGAACAGGAACGCCATGACGAGACCGGCGAGCACGGGGGCCACGATCGGGGCTACCCCAAGGCGCAGCCCAGGGCCCGGCGGAGGCGCAGGGATCGGTTCGTCGACGACGGTTTGTGGGGCCGCGGTTGTTACTCGCGGCGGCCGATGAAGGGGGCCAGGCTCGATCGGTCGCGTCGGTTCGAGGTCACAAACGGGAACTATCGCGATTTCGACCGCCCCTAGCCGCCAGACCCCGCCCAGGTCGAGTGTGCCATTGCGAGACTCAATATCGGCGACCGTTGCATGCATTTTCTCTGCCGTCGCGTCGCTGTTCGTTCCTGCGCTCGAACCGAGAACGCTTCTCCTTCTGGCGCTCGAACCCACGACACTCGAACCCACGACACTTGACCCTCGGGCGCTCGAACCCAAGATGCTGGACGCCGCGACACTCCCGCCCCGGCCACTCGCGCCCACGCCACCCGGGCCCACGACACCCGGGCCCACGACACCCGGGCCTGCGACTCCCGAACCCGTTGGTGGGGCCGGCCGACTTGAACGGCCCGACGTTCGGGCCGAGACGTCGATCCGAGCATGGAGACCGGAAACCGTAGCGCTGGCGAGGCGGATATCAGCCTCCCCGGAACGCCCTACCAACCACGCACCCTCGCCCAACAGATGCCGGGCGCCGGCATCAAGCCCGCCAACTACTCGCAACTCGACGAGCGCGTGTGTTGCGGTCAAGCGATGGTCAGGCGCCGCACTGGGGACCATGGACAGATCGATCAGGGCGCCCTCATGAGGCACCACGTCGTCGAGCGACACGCGCCGGCCCATGGCCCAGGTCACAGCACCCTCGCCGACGTTGAGTGAGAGTGCCTCGAACAGCGCACGGTACGTTGTGCCGCCAAGCACGTCGACGTCATGGTCAGGCCCCCCCGACCCTGTGCGAACCACAACTCGCATGTTGGCGGGCACCATAGGGCATCGGTCGTTAGTCGTGCCGGGGCCTACCGTTCGAACCCGGTGGGTAACGGTCCGCCAGTCGACAGCCAGCGCGCTCATAGTGAGTCCTGGACGTCGTGGCGACGGACTCCCAACGGCCCAGTTGCCCTGCTCCCACCGAGGCGGCGGACAACGGCAATCGTTCAGGGCCGACAGAAGCGCGTGAGCTAATTCCGCGCCGACCGTCAGCATGATTTCGACGCGCATCGGAAACACCGGTCTTGACGAGCGCCTCCCACGCGTGACTCAATAGGTCATGGAACGCGCGGGCGCCGCAACGGGGCGAATCATCGGTGACTATCAGACGGCCGAACTGCTCGGCCGGGGCACCATGGGCGCCGTCTACCGAGCGCACTCCGTTACCAACCCCGAACTCATCGTGGCCATCAAGCGAGTGGCCTCGTTGGGGTCGGACGACGATCACGCCCGTTTGCGCCGTGAGGCCGACACGATGGCCCAGCTCGCCCATCCCAACATTGTTCGCATTCTCGAGGTCATTGATGATGGGAGCGACTTGGCATTGGTCATGGAGTATGCGCCGGGGGGGTCGCTTTCGCACCGACTCACCGACGGGGTCCTGACGCCGAAGGAGGTCGTCGAGGTGCTCGCACCGATCGCTGATGCTCTGGCTGTGGCCCACGCCCGAGGCGTAATCCATCGAGATGTGAAGCCCTCCAACATTCTGTTTTCGGCCGACGCTCGACCGTTGCTGGCCGACTTCGGGATTGCCTTGGCTTCGGGCCAGGCGAGCCTCACCGGGACGGGCACCGCCCTCGGTACCGCCGCTTATCTCGCTCCCGAACTCGTGCGGGCCGATCAGCCGACAGTCGCCTCCGACATCTACGCCCTCGGGATTGTCGCCTACCAAGCGCTCGTGGGCCGTCCGCCTTATCAGGCGGCCAACCCGTTGGCGGTCGTGGTCGCGGCCGACATGGGCGTCCACGCTCGACTCGATGCGACGGTCGTCGGCACAGTGGCCGACGTTGTCGAACGGGCCATGGACCGTAACGTCGAGAACCGCTTTGCATCGATGGACACCTTCGCGGCCGCGTTGCGCGAGGCCACGGTGCTCGACGCCAGCGCCGAGAAGACCCGAGTGCGGCCAGCACCCGACTCCTCTGACCAGACGACCATATTCGGCCCAGTCGGGCTCGCCCCGACCCGACCACCAAGCAACTCGGACGCGCTCTTGGCGCCGAAGCGACCACCGGGAGGCCGGCGCCGCTTGCTGGTCGGTGCGCTCATGTTGGCCCTCGCTGCGGGCGTGACCGTGCTGGCGGTATCGCTGCGCACGGACGGACCCGACGCGCGCGTAGCCGCTCGCCCATACGCGCACCCGGTATGCGATCCGGCCACGACGGTTCAGTGCGTCGGCGGCATCACCCGCACCGGCAAGGGCGTGCGGGTGGCCTTCAGAGGGGCCGAAGAAGTGAGTTACGAGTTCGGGCGGGCCGGTGACATCCCGATGGTGGCCAACTGGTTCTGCGGTCCTAAAGAAACCCTCGCTGTCTATCGCCCATCGAGCGGCGTTCTCTACTACTTTGACCGGTGGCCAGACCCGACCGAACCTGCGCCCATCGCTTACGCCGATGCCACCGGCCAGGTTGACGCCAAGCCCACGATCGGCTTTCGCAATGACGACACCTGCGCCGACGTACGTCTCGCATCGGGCCCCGGCGAGGCGACCTGGTTCGAGCCGGCGGTTCAGCCCGGACGCCTCTCGGTGCTGTCGCGTCGGAGTTGATCGTCTGCCCTCATGTGGCCGGTTCACTGTTCGGCCCCGTCCCTTGCTGGCTGGTTGGCTGCCGGTGCTCTCACTAGCCGGGGTCGATCGTCTCCCGTCACGTCGCCGTTCACTGTCCGACCCCTCGTGGTTTGGCTCTCGGTGCTCTCGCGGCGGGGGCCAACCCTCGCTTGGTCCGAGCCCTCGCCAAGCCGGCCGATCGACCCGTCCGAGGCCAGCCCCACGCCCATCGAAAACTGCGCCAAGGCCCCCGTCCGACACCCGGCCCACGCCCGCCAAAAACCGCCCCCACCCCGTCCCTGACCAGAAACGGGCTCCGGACCCCGTCCGAGACCGAGCTCACGCGCTTGACGCCCAGGCATGGGCCTGCGGGCCCCATCGCCCGGCTCATGCGGCGGCCGCGCGTTCGCGATGAGACGAATGATCGTGATCGACCCAACCGTCGGTCGCGGATCGTTGTCGGGCTTGTCTCCGAAGTCGTTCGTGTTCCCAATCGTGATGATGCCAGCACGGCAGTTCACCACCGTCGACCGACGTGACCCCTCCGTGGTGCTGGTCGCCATACGGTTCTTTGTGATGGATTTCGCAGCCCCACGGCGGAACCTCACAACCGGGATGCACGCAGTGGCGGTCTCGGACGATGATCGCCTTGGCCATGGCCGGTGACCACGACCGGGTGGCGCGCCCGACGTCGAGTACCTCGGATTTTCCTTTCATGACGATGCGGGAAATGTTGGAGTCACAGGCGAGACGTCGAGCAAACGAACCCGACACGATCTGACCGTTACCAAGGGTTGACGGCATCTCGCTGCGCCCCTCGAAGACGTCGAGATCAACCATCACTAACACGTGTGGGCGCCCGACGCGGTTCTCGGCGGCACCCTCGACATGCTCGACGAAGTACTTGCAGATCGCGACCAAGTACTCGGCCCGACGCTGCTCGGACGGGATGTCTTTGGGCAGCTTCATTTGCGCCTCCGCGATCTCGAGTGCGGCCTCCAACATCGCCGTGCGGGCCGGGTCGAGTTCGGCCACGACCCGGCTCTGAGTCGGACTCTTCGAGATGGTCAGCCTGTTCACCATCGGCGGCTCCTCGTCGCCGCGACTCGCCTTGAACGCAGCGACGAGTCGGCGAACACCGTCAGCCGACGCCTTGGTTGCGGCGGTCACTAATTCGGCTCGTTCATCGCTCGTGGTCCCCTCGACGCGGCTCAACACGGAGGCCTTGTCTTTGGTCAACAGCCCTGTCGCTAAGGCGTCACGCACTTGCTCGTTACCGTCGAGTTGGCCTGCCAGTTCGACGTCACCACGGGCCGAGCCTCGTCGTTCTCCGGTCAACTTCGACACGAGATCGGCGGTGTTGCGCATGCCCTCCTTGGTCGCAACTTTCGCCTTGTCGGCCTCGATCAGCAGCGCCAACCAACCAGCATCGACCGCAGACCTCAGTCGCCCATACCTTCGAATGGCTTCGGCGAACGACTCAGCGCCGAGCAAGGACGGGTCGAACCCGCGAACCTCTTCAGCAATCTGTGTCAGGCGATCCAACATGAGATGACAATACAGAACAGTTGTTCGATAGTCAAGAGATTTCAAGAACAAATGTTCGTTTTATCTGCTATACTGTGAAACACAAAGGCAGGAACTGGGTACAACCCGTCGGTGCCCGACCCATGGCGTGATCGAACACCAGACAGAGAGGATAGAACTTCACACTTAGTCAATCGAGGGTCAGAGAACGACCGTTCGCCGACTCGTCGAGGCCGCCAAGAAGCCTGCGCCGCACCATCCTGACGGGCGCGGCGGTTTTGCTGGCCCGCGTGCAGGTGGTACTGACGTGGAATTGGCATTGATCCAGCGAAAACATACGATTCCGGCCCCGGTACTCCGCGAACCTGTACCCTGGCGCCCGTGCCGAGCCCCAGTCGCGTGAACTGACGATGCCGACCGATTTGGCTGATCTCGACCGGCGCCTCTGGGAGGCGGCCGATCAGCTGCGGGCCAACTCGACGCTCACGCCCGGCCAGTACCGCGATCCGATCCTCGGGCTGATCTTCCTGGCGTTCGCCGAATACCGATTCCTCGAGGTGACCCCGGAGCTTCAGGCCAAAGCAACGGCCCGGCGGCCGATTACGGCCGACGACTAAGGCGCCAAGGGCGTCCTCTACATTCCCGAGGTCGCCTTGCTCGACTACCTCGTGAAGCTGCCAGAGGGCGCCGATGTCGGCAAGGCGATCGACAACGCGATGGTCGCGATCGAGAACGCCAACGCCGGACTCAACGACGTGCTGCCCCGTGGGTACTCCAAGGTCGAAGCGCCGCTGCTGCAGAGCATGCTGCGGCTGTTCGCCCCGCTGCCCCGCACGCTGAGCGGCGACGCCTTCGGGCTCATCTACGAGTACTTCCTCTCGAGCTTCGCCATGGCCGAGGGACGCCTCGGCGGTGAGTTCTTCACGCCGCAGTCGATCGTGCGGCTCATTGTGGAGGTGATCGAGCCCTTCCACGGCAAGGTGTTCGACCCCGCGTGCGGCTCTGGCGGGATGTTCGTCCACTGCGCCAAGTTCGTCAACCGCCATCGCGGATCGCCGACGCGTGACCTCTCGGTGTACGGGCAGGAGCAGAAGGAGGTGACCGTCCCGATCGGCAAGATGAACCTTGCGCGGCACGGGCTCTCGGGCGATATCCGCCAGGCCAACAGCTACTACGAGGACCCGCACAAGGCCGCCGGCACGTTCGACTTCGTGATGGCCAACCCGCCCTTCAACGTGAACGGCATCGACAAGGCCAAGCTCGAAGGCCAGAGCGCCCGCTTCCCCTACGGGCTGCCTAAGCCCGACAACGGGAACTACATCTGGATCAACCTCTTCGCCTCGTCGCTCAACGACACTGGAAGGGCCGGCTTCGTGATGGCCAACTCGGCGTCGGATGCACGCTCCAGCGAGGCCGAGATCCGCCGTCGGCTCATCGAGGACCGCATCGTCGACGTGATGATGGCCATCAGCCCCAACTTCTTCTACTCGGTCACGCTGCCGGTAACGCTCTGGTTCCTCGACAAAGCCAAGCGGACAACCGACCGCGCCGACAAGGTGCTGTTCATCGACGCCCGCTCCACCTTCCGTCAGGTCGACCGGGCCCACCGCGACTTCCGGCCCGAGCAGCTCGAGCTGCTCGCCAACATCGTGCGCCTGTACCGGGGAGAGGCGCCAGAGACGGTCGACGGCAGCGACGAGCGTATGAAGGAGCTGTTCCCCGACGGCGCCTACGTGGATGTGGCCGGCCGCTGCAAGGTGGCGACGATCGCCGAGATCGAGGCGCAGGGCTGGAGCCTCAACCCCGGCCGTTACGTCGGGACCGACGCGGGCGACGAGGACGACGGCGATTTCATGGAACGACTCGCCGCGCTGCACGCCGAGTTCAGCACGCTGTCAACCGAAGCCGACACACTGCGCCGCAAGGTCGATGCCGCCGTAAGAGGGATCCTCGACGGATGAGAGAGTGGCGAGAGGTCACCCTGGGGGATGTCGTCGAACTCAAACGTGGTTATGACCTTCCTTCGTCTGCGCGGAGGGACGGGCCGGTTCCGATTGTGTCTTCGTCAGGGCGATCTGGCTTCCACTCCGCGGCCAAGGTCAAGGGCCCCGGCGTCGTGACTGGTCGGTACGGCACCCTGGGGGCGGTTTACTTCATAGAAGAAGACTTCTGGCCCCTGAATACTGCTCTCTATGTGCGCGACTTCAAGGGAAACGAACCGAAGTTTGTGGCTGCACTTCTCGAATCACTCGAGCTAGGTGGCAGCGAAACGGCGGCCGCAGTACCTGGGGTGAACAGAAATCACCTTCACCTACTCCCCGTTCGATTGCCCGACTCGGAGACCCAAGTCTCAATTGCAAGATTCTCCGCGCGATCGATGACTTGACCGAGAACAACCGGCGGCGGATCGAGTTGCTCGAGCAGATGGCGCAGGCGATCTACCGGGAGTGGTTCGTGCACTTCCACTACCCGGGGCACGAGAGCGACGAACTCGTCGACTCCCCGATCGGGCTGAACCCATCGGGGCGGGAAGTCAAAACGCTCGGATCGGTCGTCGAGCTGAGGTACGGGAAGGCCTTGAAGGATGCGGACAGAGCCGGAGGTCCGGTCGCCGTGGTTGGATCGTCCGGAGTAGTCGGTTGGCACGATTCGGCGCTCGTGACCGGACCGGCGATAGTCGTGGGACGGAAAGGGAACGTCGGCAAGATCATCTGGCTATCGGGGGATTGCTATCCGATCGACACGACGTACTTCGTCGTCACGGACTTTCCGCTGCGGTTTGTCTATCGACAATTGAGAACGCTGGAGTTCGTGAACTCGCATGCGGCGGTGCCGGGATTGAACCGCGATCAGGCGTACGGCTTGCCCTTCCTGCTACCGACCCGTGAGTTGCTCAGCCTGTTCGAGCAAAAGGCCGAATCCATTTCCGAACTTGAAACCTCACTGCAGCAGGATGTCACCACGCTCACCTCCCTGCGGGACATGCTCCTCCAAAACTTGTGACCGGGAAGATCGACGTGAGCAACCTCGACCTCGACAGGCTGATCGAGGAAGCGACCGTGTGAGCCCGGCCAAGTACTCGGAGGACGAGCTGGTCGAGCGTCCGGCCATCGCGCTGCTGGAAGACCTCGGCTGGGAGACGCTGAACGCGCACGCGGAGACCCTCGGGCCCGGCCGGCACGCTGGGCCGCGACAGCCGCCGCGACGTCGTCCTCATTCACCGCCTGCGCGTGGGACTGCAGACCCTCAACCCCGACGCGCCGGCAGGTGCGATCGAGGAGGCGATCGCCGCGGTCGCCAGGGACCGCAGCGCGATGGACCCCGTGCGCGCCAACCGCGAGATCTACGACCTGATCCGTGACGGCCACCGCGCGACGTGGCACGACGAGCAAGGCGACGAGCGCAGCGAGCGGCTCCGCTACATCGACTGGAACGACTCGCAGAAGAACGACTGGCTCGCCGCCAACCAGGTGTGGATCGCCGGTGACCTGTACGTGCGACGGGCCGATCTCGTGCTGTTCGTCAACGGCATCCCGCTCGTGCTGATGGAGTTCAAGGGCGCCAACCGCAAAGTCCGGGCAGCGTACGACGACAACCTCGTCGACTACCGGACGGCCGTCCCACAGCTGTTCGGTCCAAACGCGTTCGTCGTCCTGTCGAACGGCTCGGAAGCCAGGATGGGCGCCACGTTCGCGGGGTGGGAGCATTTCGGGGAGTGGAAGCGGATCGACGAGTCCGGCACCAGAGGACGGGTCGGGCTCGAGACGCTGATCCGGGCCACGTGCGCGAAGCACCGCCTGCTCGATCTGGTCTAGAACTTCGTCGCGTTCACCGAGCGGTCGAAGGAGCTGATGAAGTCGGTCGCCCGCAACCATCAGTTCCTGGGAGTCAACGCGGCCATGGAAGCGCTGGCCCGCACCCGCTCGACTGGCGAGAAGCGCCTCGGTGTGTTCTGGCACACGCAGGGGTCGGGCAAGACCCTGTCGATGCTGTGGTTCTCGCAGAAGGTCTTGCGGCGCATGCCCGGCGCGTGGACGTTCGTGATGGTGACCGATCGCCGTGAGCTCGACGAGCAGCTGCACGGCGAGTTCGTCGACTCTGGCGCGGTGCCCAAGGGCGCGGCGGTGCATGCAAACGACATCGCCAACCTACGGGAGCTGCTGCAGGCCGACCACCGGTACGTGTCACGCTCATCCAGAAGTTCCAGCGCACGAAGGCCGAACGCGAGGCCCACAGCGCTATGCCGATGCTGTCAGACCGCGCCGACGTGATCGTGATCACCGACGAAGCCCATCGCAGCCAGTACGACGAGCTGGCGCTGAACATGCAGACAGCCCTCCCCGAAGCTGCCTTCATGGGCTTCACGGGCACGCCACTGATCGCAGGCGAGGAGATGACCAGACGCGAGTTCGGCGACTACGTGAGCATCTACAACTTCCACGACGCGATCGCCGACGGAGCGACCGTTCCGCTGTATTACGAGAACCGGATCCCCGAGCTGCAGCTGACGAGCGAGTTCGGTGAGGAGCTCAACGAGCTGCTCGAGTCAGCAGAGGTTGACGAAGACGCCGAGGGACAGCTGAGCCGCCGCTTCGCCCGCGAGTACACGCTCATCACTCGCATCGAGCGCCTGCGTACCGTGGCCCGCGATCTGGTGCGTCACTTCGTCGGACGGGGCTTCAGCGGCAAGGCGATGTACGTGGGCATCGACAAAGCCGCGGCCGTGCGCATGCACGACCTCGTGCGCGAGGAGTGGGCCGTCCACCTCGCGGAGCTGCGCGCCGAGCACGACGCCCTTCCCGAGCTGAAGCGGGCGTGGCCGGCGAGCCGTATAGAGCTGATGGAGACCACCGACATGGCCGTGGTGGTGAGCCAGGGGCAGAACGAGGTGAGGGATCTCGCCGAGCGGGGCCTCGACATCACCGCGCATCGGCGTCGAATGCTGAGCGAGAAGCTCGACGAGAAGTTCAAGGACCCGACCGATCCGTTCCGTCTGGTGTTCGTGTGTGCCATGTGGATGACCGGTTTCGATGCGCCGAGCTGCTCGACCATCTACCTCGATCGGCCGATGCGCAACCACACGCTGATGCAGACCATCGCCCGCGCCAACCGGGTCTTTCCCGAGAAGGAGAACGGGCTCATCGTCGACTACATCGGCGTGTTCCGTGACCTCGAACGGGCACTGGCCATTTACGGAGCGGCGTCGGCCGGCGACCGCGTCGACACGCCTATCCAGGACAAGGCCGCGCTCGTCGATCTGCTGGCCGAAGCCATCGAGGCGTGTGCGGAGCTGTGCGAGCGCTACGACGTCGACCTCGACGAGCTGCGCATCGCTACCGGCTTTGAGTTCGTTGCCCTGCGCGACTACGCCGTCGAGGCGTTGCTGATCGACGACGAGGTTTGGGAGGAGTTTCTCGGCCTCGCCCGCCAGGCCCGCAAGCTGTTCAAGGCCGTGCTGCCCGATCCGGTCGCCGCCGCCCATCAGGCCAGGGTCGCCGTGATCCGGGTGCTGGCCGAGCGGATCTCGTCGCTCACCCAAGGTGAGCCGCTCGACATCGACGATCTGTCGGACGCGGTTGACAAGCTGCTCGACCGGTCTGTGGGCGCCGAGGAGTACATCATCCGGGCCGCGGCGGACGGGGTCGACGGTGATCCGCTGATCAATCTGAGCCAGATCAACTTCGACGTGTTGGCGGCGAGGTTCGCCAGCCGGAAGCGGACCGAGACCGAGCGGTTGGCGTCGATGCTGAAGCAACGGGCGGTGACGGCAGCCAGACGCAATCCGACCCGTCACGAGCTGGTCGAGCGGATCGAAGAACTCATCGCCGAGTACAACGCGGGCAGCCTCAACATCGACGAGTACCTGCGACGCCTGATCGTGCTGTCGCAGGACCTCAGCGCCGAGGAGCGCCGAGCAGTCGTCGAGGACATGAGCGAGGAGGAGCTCGCCATTTTCGATCTGCTGACCAGTCCGTCGCCGGTGCTGACCGACGCCGACCGCGAGGTGGTCCGCGGCGTCGCCCGTCAGCTGCTCGATCACATCCACGGGAAGCTCGTGCTCGACTGGCGGCGCAAGGCCGAGACGATGGCCGACATGCGGGTCGCAATCAAAGACGTGCTCGACAGCGGCTTGCCCGCCGATCCGTACCCACCTGTGATCTTCGACGAGAAGGTGCAGGCCGTGTTCGACCACCTGTGCGCGTCGTACGCCGATGACGGGCGCAGCGTGTACGACCCCTTGCCGGGTTCCGAGACTGCTCCTGGCCCTCTTGCCGCGTCCGTTTCCGTTGACGAGATCACGGCCGCGGTGGTGGAGCGGATCAAGGTCGACGCCGAGTTCGCCGCTCTTGTGGCCCGCCAACTCCGTGGCGTTGGCGCGACCTTCGCTTGGACGATCGATCAATTGATCGCCAACGACGAGGATGACGCTGTCGAGTTCAAGTCGACAGCGCGGTGGGACCTCAACGAACAGAAGCGCAACCCCACGATGGAGGACGCCATCGTGAAGACGGTCGCCGCCTTCCTCAACACCGATGGCGGGACGCTCCTCATCGGCGTCGGGCCCGACCGGTCCATTGTCGGGTTAACGCAGGACTACCCACACGTGAAGCCGGCCAACGGCGACGGCTTCGTCAACTGGCTGACGACCCATTTAGCGAACGCCCTCGGAGCGGCGGCGGTGATGCGCACTCGCGCCAGGGTCGTGACCCAAGCCTCCACCGAGATCTGCCGCCTCGACGTGGCCGCCTCATCGCAGCCGACCTACGCCAAGGCCAGCAAGGCGCCACGTATGTTCTACGTGCGAATGAACAACTCGAGCCGCGAGATGCCTGAGGCGGAATTGCCTGCCTACTTGGCCGACCGCTGGCCTGAAACGGGCAAAGCGTGACCGTCCGCTCGACACCTGCCGATGCGTCGATGATGATTGGTGTCACACGTCGCCGTCGGTCCGAAAGGCAGCGATCGTCCACAGGTGATCTGGTGTTGCCGACCAATACGTGAATGGCAATCCGCTCAAGACAAACCTGCGCCACGGATGGTCAACGGTCTGACCCCGCGATTTGTCACGGCGGCCAACCATGGACCGGCGGCATTCTCGGCCAGGTACTGCTCCATCGCATCTCACTCACGCACCAACAGGGTGAGTGTGTCCCAGGTGCTCAAGTCGCCGGCACTGGTGAGAACGAATCCGCGTATGCCGGCAGCGACAACCTGTTCTGCTTCAACCGGCCGCGATCGGATCTTCTTGTCACGAGTGATTACCACCAGACCCAATCCTTCCAACAACAGACAGCCACTCGGGGTCCTTCAGGCAACCGCGGGTGGGAAGGATGGACGACATCTCGACGGGCCAGCGCCAGGCTTCGGCCGAGCGCGAGGTCGTTCTCGTCGATGAAGAACCGGGCCGGTTCCTCCTCGGCCATCAGGCAGCCGTTGCCGCCAGTTGCGTCTCGTAAGCGATCGCGGCGCGGATTTCTTCGACCGGTAGCTCGTACGCCTTGGCGAGGAAGTCCGGGCTGTCGCCGCTGCGGTACAGCTCAGCGATGCGTTCCGTAGCGACACCGCGGATCGACGGGCGACCAAAGGAGAACTCGGGATCGATCACGACCGGTGACGTCTTGCCGGCGGGGCGAAGGCGAGTGACAACGTCGTCGGTGAACTCGACCTTCTGGAGATACGACTCGACCTCAGGGGCGAGGATGATCCCCTGGCCCGATCGGATGACGATGGCGAGCGACCGATCGAGGTCAGTCTCTTCCTGGATGCGGAGCACCAGCTGACGGTCGTAGATAAACGGCCGGGCATGTGCCAACGGGTATCGAACACCGAACTCCTGTCGTAACCGCTCGATCACCGGACGAATGTGCTGCAACGGGACCCGGGCACGCCGGTACTCGCGCAAATAGCCAAGTTCCACGAACTCACCCCACGTGACCGCATCGCTATCACTCGGCAACTCGCGGATGACTGGCGGGTACGTTGTGCCGCTGCGCTCGTAGCCGTTCAGCCAACCGCGCACCTTGTCTTGTCGCATGCCGAGCAGCGCCGACGCTTGGCCGACGCCGTACGTCGGTCGCTCAAGGTTCGTCACAGCGCTCACGGTCCACACCATAGGCGGGGGTGTGGCATGAAGCGTGACCGCACCGGATGGAGGAGCAGCAACCCGGATCCGCCGTTCATTATGACCAGGAACCCACTCCATCGGTTTCTCCGACGTCGAAGACCCTAGTTGTCCGGGTTGGCGCGACCCGAGTCCGGATCGGTCACCCGCCGACCACCGCCTCGCGGAGCTTGTACTTCTGCACCTTGCCGGACGGGGTCTTCGGCAGCTCAGCCCAGATCTCGATGCGCTCAGGCCAGAAGGGCTTGGCGAGGCCCTGCGCTTCGCAGTGTGCGACCACCTCGGCGAGCGTCGGCGGATCGTCGGCACTCTCGGGCACGATCACCGCGCAGGCGCGCTCGCCGAGTCGCTCGTCGGGGTACCCGACGACCGCCAGTTCTTTGATCTTCGGGTGGACATACAGAGTCGCCTCGACATCTGCGACAGGAACGTTCTCGCCACCACGGATGATCAGGTCCTTGTAGCGGCCGGCGATGCGGATGCCATCATCCTCCCGCCGTATCGCCATGTCGCCGGTGTCGAACCATCCGTCCGCCGCGAGCGACTCCTGGTACAGGTCCGGCCGCTTGAAGTATCCGCGCGTCTGGTTTGCGCCGCGCACCTGAAGGCGCCCCGGCTGCCCTACCGGCAGCTCCGCTCCGAAGTCGTCGACTATTCGCAACTCCATCCAAGGGACGCAGACTCCGTCGGACGCTGACACGACATCGACCGGGTCGCCCGGACGCGTGCAGGTCACGACGCCGTTCTCGGTCATTCCCCACACGGCGATCAGTTCGGCCCCGAGCGTCTCCGGCGATGCGGCGACCAGATGCGGAGGGATCGGGGCACCGCCGCATCCGAAGAGGCGGAACTTGGGCAGTGTCCGAGGCGCCCGGCGCTGGGCCTCGATCAGGTCCATGACGAACGGCGCCGCCCCGAACGTCCACGCAACCTGTTCATCGCCGATCACGTCCAACGCGGCGGCCGCCGTCCAGACGTCCTGATATACGGCCTTCGCCCCGAGGCTGAGGGGTGCGAGGACGCCGTACAGGAAACCGGTCTGATGGGCGAGCGTCGATGCCATGAAGACCGGATCCTCGGCTGTGATGCCCAGCCGCAGCGCCCCCTGCATCGACGCGTTGAGCGTGTTGTACGTGTGCTCGACGCCCTTCGGCTCACCTGTTGTGCCGGACGTGAACTGGATCTGCGCGAGGTCGTCAGCAGCCGGCCGCAGGCGCTCGAGGCGCGCCCCGAGCAGAGGGTCGTCCTCCCAGCGGCGGTCGACGAAGTGCCGCTCGAAATCGTCGCCCACTACGAACACCTTGGGCCCGGTCCCCGTCTCGTTGCCCAACTCCCTCCCCAGCTGCCGGGCGAGCGAGGCGTGATCGAAACCACGCAGCACTGTCGGCACGAAGAGCACCTTCGCCTCCGTCCGCCCCAGAATGAAGGAGAGCTCGCGATGGCGCAGGATCGGCACGAGGGGGTTCACGACGGCGCCGACCCGCGCGGTCGCGAATATCAGGGCCGCGAACTGCCACGCGTTCGGGAGTTGCATCGAGACGACGTCCCCCGGCCGGACGCCCAGCTCCAGCAGGGCTCCGGCGAAACGATCGACGAGGCGCCGCAACTGGCCGTAGCTCAGCGTGTGGACGGCTCCGGTGGCGGCAGTCGTCGAGACGATCGCGACGCGGTCCGGCTGGGCCGCAGCGACATCGAGGAAGTCATCAAGGTATGTCCGGTCCCGCCAGACTCCGAGTTCCCGGTAGGTCGATGCCGCATCCATCGCCGCAACCTAACGCGATGACAAGGAGGAGGTGCCGACGGCGGCGGTTCCGGCGGCGGTACCCGCCATGCGCCCGAACACCGCGCCTGACGTGAGCCCAGTCCCGCCCGGATAGTTGAAGTAGAAGAGCCCGCCGACGAGTTCGCCTGCGGCGTACAGGCCGTGGATCGGTTCGCCTTCGGTGTCGATGACCTGTGCATTGTCCGGCGCCACACGCAACCCGCCGAAGGTGAAGGTGACGCCGCACGTGACCTGATACGCCTCGAACGGCGGCGCGACAAGAGGGTTCGCCCAGTTGGTCTTCGGCAGCGCGATGCCAGGAGTGCCCCGCCCGTCCTTCACGTTCGGATTGAACGCCACGTCGGTCTGTACAGCGGCGTTGAACTGCGCGACCGTCCGCAAGAAGCCCGCAGGGTCGACGCCTTCGAGCCTTGCGGCCAATTCGGGAACAGTGTCCGCGGTGATCTTGGTGACCTGACGGATCCGGTACTCGTCGCGCAGCAGATGCGTGACCTGCTGGTCGAACACCTGCCACGCGAACTGCTGGGGCTGCTCGAGGATGACGCGTCCGTACTTGGCGTACGTGAAGTTGCGGAAGTCTGCGCCCTCATCGACGAAGCGTTCGCCCCGTGCGTTAACCATGATGCCAAGGGGATAGCTGTGCTTCTGGAAGCCGTCACCGTCGGAGAGGTCGCCGAAGTCTGGCGCGTTGCGATCCCATCGGACCGAATGGCACCCCGACCAGTTGCCGTAGGCGACCGCGTCGGCGTCGAGCGCCATCGCGATGCCGTCACCGGTGTTGAAGCGCGTGCCCCGCACCTTGGCGAGATAACAGCCGGGACATAGATAGCGGGTGCGCCATTCGGTGTTGGCCTCGAACCCGCCCGACGCGATGACAACAGCATCGGCGGGCATCTCGCTCGTCTGACCTTCCGTGCGGATGCGTACTCCCTTCGCCGCCGTCATCGGCAATGAGCGCGACCGCGCGGGTGTGGTAACGAACCTCGATCCCCGCGCGTTCGACCGCTGAAGTCAGCGCGTCGATGAGGCCCTGCCGCCGCCGTGGACCTCCAACGCGAGCCCGCCCCAGAAGGTGAACTTGCCGTCGACTTTGTATGCCTGCCGGTTGTAGCTGGGCTGGAAGCGCACCCCCTTGGACGCCATCCAGCGCAGCGTCGCGCTGCTGCTCCGCACCAGCACTTCGACCAGATCGGGATCGGTCCGGTACTCGGTGACACGAGCCATGTCGGCCAGGAACTGGTCCTCGGGGTAAAGCCCGTGGTCGTGGCATTTCGTTGCAGTTGTGGCACCCGCGCAAGCACGAGCACCACCTGCACGAGCACGAGCACCGCCAGCCCGAGGCCCTACTTCCGGTACTCCGCGGCCGCCGGCGAACCGTAGTCGCGGGCAAGCACTCGCAAGGCGAGGCGGTACGACCCGTCCACCGCAAAGACGCTCGTGCGTGCGTTGGCGAGTCGTTGAACCTGCGAATAGTCGGTGACGGCACCGAGACCCGCCATATCCACCGAGCCCACCGAGGCAACCGCCCGACGCAACCCAGCTCGAGACAGATCGCCGAGCACAACAGCGCGCTCGAGCACGGCTTCGAACACGAGGGCCTGGCCATATCCGAAGGTCAATCCCACATCAGGATTCTCAACGTACACGCGGTAGTCATTGGCTAATAGTTCGTCGGTCAATCGAGCCATACCGGGGGCGCTCGGGTCGCCCCAGATTGTACCGTCCCCAATCACCCAAACGCTCTGTTCAAAGACAGGATCGGTGGCCTGGGTGATGAGACGATCCGAGAATGACGCGCCCATAAACATCCAGCGGGGGGAGTATCCGACTCGTGCGGAGGCCACCACCAAAAACCCCGCCTGCCTGGGCCCTGCCGTCAAATAGACACCTTGACACCCCGAAGCCCGGAGCACCCCAATGGCGGCGGCTGGGGCATCGTCGGTGGCCGACACTGTCACCACCGGACCGGCCTTGAACGCGAGTTTCGCAGCCGCAAATTTGAATCCTTCCGTTCCCGTATCGCCGAAGGCGGTCTGCACCGACACGGCACACACCACATTGCCCTCATTACCGGGCTGCGACAAGTAATAACTGATGCCATTTATGGCCTGAATCTGATAGCTGTTGAACACCGGCAACAAACTCGGTCGCAGAGCCCACTCGGCATCCTGGCTCGCCGGGCTGGCCAACGTTCCATTCTGATCAAGAAAGGGCAGGACGGCGGCGACGTTGCCGGTGCCCAAGATCGAAGCGAAACCAACCACACGGTCATTGAGACTTTGCGTCTTTGCCAATGTCAACGCCGGGTCGTATTCGGCGTCTTCCTCAAGGAGGCGCACGGGAAAACGCCCGCCGATTCCACCGCGCCGGTTGATGGCGGCCACGTGACTCTCGATGGCCGCATCGATCACCCTTCCGATCGGACCCCACACCGGATGTGTGCGAGTACTGACGATTCCGAGAGTTATGGTCCTGCCATCGAAGCCGGGCACCGCCACGGGCGAGCCAGGCTTGGGTGTCGATGCCGCGGTGGCAGTAGCGACGCCGTCAAAGGAAGTTGGCGGGGGCGCCCCGGCGGCCGCCGGGATCGTCCTGGGGGAAGTGGTCGCTCTCCGACGAGCCCCGGCGGCGGATTTCGTGTTGGCAGGGACACTGGCGGGGACGGGGAGGGGGACCGTGGCGGGGACCGTCACCGTCGCAGGGACAGGGACCGTGGCGGGGACCGACGTCCTGACCACCGATGGATTCAAGCCCGAGACGGCGGGATCGGCGGCCGTGACGGGGATGGGGACGGATATGTTACCGGGGACTGTTTCCGGCGAAGCGCCGGGACCAAGCACCCTCGGCGGCGTGGAAGCCACGAGCGCCCAACGTTGCGCCACCCCAATGGTCACGCATTGCACGATCCGTCCATCCTTACTCGACACGCGACTGCCGAGGTCGACTCGGGCGCACCGATCACCTTGCCGCGGACCGGCGGGCGCCACCGTGGATGCAACGGCCGGCGCAGAGAAAACCGTTGCGGTGGCCGGGGTCTTGGAGCGAGTGGCTCGCGCCAGCGCGGAGGGCTGAACCTCGGGCCGCAGAAGCACGGTCGACGCGACCTCCGGCCGCAGAAGCACGGTCGGCGCGACCACGGGCCGCGAAACCACAGACGGAGCGACCACGGGCGCGGCCGAAGAGCCCGCCGTGACGACGGTCGAGGGCACCGAGTGGGTTACAACGGCCGGCGCAGCCGATGTCGGCGACGGAGCGGTAATCGGCGAGGCAACCCTCGCCGACGCCGTTGACTCGACCGTAACCCTCGGCTCACGTGCCAAAATCGGCGCCGGACCGCCGCCGGCGATCGCCAATCCGAGCGGCTCGATCGACGTGGGGGTCGTCACTGACGGTGCCTCGGGTTCGGCCCGCTTCGAGGAACCGCGGCACGAACTCAGCGCCAGCGCCAGGGAGATCGAGAGGCCTACAACGCTCCGCCGCATTCCTCCAGTCTTAGCGCATTTGGTGCGGCACATGTCGAGTGAAAGCCCGGGGCCCGTGGCCCGCCGCGGGCCGTGAACCAAAACTACGCCTTCGCCTCGGCCATCTGACGGATCTGATCCGCGGTGTAGCGCTTGATGTTCGGGTTGGCGGCCATAACGGCGGTGGTATGACCCGCCGTGTCGAGCTTCTCAAGTTCGATTTCGCCGGCCAGCACGGCCTGCTTCCACGCCTGGTGCTCGGGTTCGAGCGCGTGGAACTCAGGCATTACTTCGGTGGCGAAGAGTTCGAGCGACGAACAGATGTCGGCGTGGGTATTTTTGCCGGCCTGATTGAGCAAGATGATCTGGTCGATGCCGGTGGCGGCGAACTCGCGCAGTTTGGCCCGCAGCGTCGACGGCGATCCGATCAAGCCGCTTTCGAACACCTTCGACGCCGCCGGCAGCTGCTTCCACTCCTGGTAGCGCTCCCAGAGGTTGATCGTTCCCGGTTCGTATTTGTTCGAGCTGTTGAACTCGAGGCAGAACACAAAGAACGTCCAACCGTCGGCCATGGCGCGCGCCTCCTCGTCGGTCGGTGCACACATGAAACCCGAGACGACGGCGATGTTGGGATTGGTCGCATGTTCGGTGAGCAGTTCCGGCCCCTGTGCGAACAACGAGTAATAGCGGTTGACCCAAGCGCGCGCCCCGTCGGGAGTGGCGAACTGAAAGCCGAGCGCTCCCATCCCTCGCCGGGCGCACATTTCGATCGTTGACAGGTTGGAGCACGCCACCCACAACGGTGGATGGGGCTGCTGATACGGCTTGGGCAACACGTTGCGGGCCGGAAAGTCCCAATGGGTCCCGTGCCACTCCCAGCTCTCCTGCGTGAAGCAGGGAATCAGCGCTCGAATCCCTTCCTCCCACATCTCTCGCTTCTCTCGAACGCGGGCGCCGAACGGATGCAGCTCCGTCGGCCCCGCGCCCTCGCCTGTGCCCAACTCGACGCGTCCGTTGCTCAGCAAATCGAGAGTCGACACCTGCTCGGCGATGCGGATCGGATGGTTGGTCGGAATCTGGAAAACGCCGTGGCCGAGCCGGATGCGAGACGTCCTCTGACTCGCGGCGGCCAGAAACGCGGTCGGCGAGGAACCGTGCGAGTACTCCTCGAGAAAGTGGTGCTCGACCATCCACGCATAATCGAATCCGCACCGATCGGCCAGCTCGACTTGGTCAAGCGCGTTCTGAAACTGACGATGCTCGGATTCGCGCTCCCAGGGGCGGGGGATTTGGTGCTCGTAGAAGATTCCGAAACGCATGGCGGCAACCGTACTGGGCCTGCCCTCGCACCACCAACGGATCGATCAAATCGGACAAGCCGCACCGACCGATCAAGCGTGCGGACGGGTCAGACCCTTGCGGCCCGCAACGTGTTGGCGGTCGGTCCGAGGGCGCAGCAGGGACCGGTTCAGCAAGGGAGCGGTCCGCCGCGTGGGGTTGTCGTTCCGGTCGCGGGGATGGTCAGTCGTGTGGGCGCAGGGACGGATCGAACGCAACCGTGACGCAATTGTCGACCCGTCCGTTCAACGCCGAGACCAGTCGGGCGACCGACGACTCGTTGTCGTCACCCACCTTGGTCACGACGACGACGAACCGGGCCCCACACGGAACTCTCTTGCGCGATCCGTCCCCGCTGAGCAACACGCGCGCCGCCCGCTCGGGCGTGAGCCGCTCATCGCTGCTGCAGCCCGCCACCGCCGCGACCAGGACAGGACGGTGGCAGCGCTCGCTTATCACTTGATCGAGAGCGTCGGCGCCGATCATAGAGATTACGGTCGTGGTCCGGGCCGGGATGACCGGTTCGTAAGGCGCCGGCGCCTTGAACGGGTGGCGGCGAGCACCGTCGGCCTCGACCACGACATGGTCGACGGTGTCGAACCACCTATCCACGGTCTCCGGGGGCACCCCAAGCGCCTTGGGTCCATCCTCGGCTTGCCAAACCAGCGTCGGCCCCGCGATCGCAGCAATGTCGGCCCCCGATGGGTTGCACAACACCGGGAGACCTTCCCTGCGCTGCGAACTCATCTTCGTCGTGGTCGTCAGCACAACCCGTCCCGTCCCCGCCCTGCCGCCGAGCGCCCGCCCCAGCGCGAACAACGTGGTCGTCTTGCCGCCTCCGCCAACCAGCGCGATCAACTCGTGGCCGCCGAGTCCGATCGCGGCGGTCACATCGTCGATGCTCAGATGATGCATGCGTTTCGTGGCTTGCCCCGGAGGCCGGACGGGTCAAATCGCGAATCGGCGTCGCCGGAAATGGGCATACCAACGACCCTACCAAAGCTCTTTTGCAGGTTGGCGATTGGGGAGCAGATGTTTACGCCTCGATGACTTCGGCGAGCCCGATCGCGATCATTGCCCGATCCCGCGTTACGAGCGGGACCGATCGATCGGCGGCGGTCGCCAGGATCAGGCGATCCCACGGGTCGCGCAACAGCTCCCGATCGATTCTTGACCAGGCGCCGGTCAAAGTGGACGTGGTGATCGGCACGACCAGGGCGCGGTCGAGCAGCCCACGCGCGAGCAGATCGCAGACGGCCTCCGCCTGCTCCACGGTGATGGGCGACTGGAGTTTGTGGGCGAGATACCAGATATCGATCATGGTCGCCACCGACACGAGAATGGTCGCGGCCGAATTCAAGAGGGACCGCGCCTCAGGGCGCAGAATCGGATCGTCGGCGAGCCACCACAACAAGGCGTGGGTGTCGACTACAACGACCTCAGGTACCGGCGTCGCGAATCGCTTCTCGAGACGCGTCCTCGAAGTCGGCTTCGGTCAGTTTGGGAAGAAAACCGGCGAGCGAACCCCCGGCCGTTCCAGTCCTAGCAATATACGCGACGACATGCTCCGCGAGAGCATCGGGCGGAAGCGGATCGAGCAACGACGGATCTCGATTGGCCCGCTCGACCAGCCTTGCCAAGGCGGCGCCGTGGCTCAACCCGTGTCGTCGCGTCGTGACCCGGAAACGTCGATAGCTTTCTTCGGAGAGCGGGGCCGAAAGTTTGGGCACAGCTTCACCTTAATCTCACCGGGGTCGATTTGCGCACACTTGCGCAAGTCGAGCACGAGTCGGCTGTCTCGCCACCGCACACGTCGAGCGACAAAAGAGAATCTCATCGTGTCTTCGGCGAAAAACTGTCTTAGCCCCCTGACAAACTGAGCACATGGGGACGAACAACAAAGCCCGACGGGCCGAGAAGAAGCGACGACAAAGCCGAGCCCGCCAGGCGCGCGCCACCGACGGGCCCGATGGCGAAGGCGCGCAACGAGACGACCCGCCGCCGCGCCCGAGGGCCGATGACCACCGCCACTCGGGCGCCGACCGGGCCCGCCTGATGGTCAGCAATGCGACATCGGCGCTCCATCATGGCGACGAGCAAGGTTACGGGCAGGCCATAGCCGCGCTCGACGCGCTGGCCGGCCCACGCGCCGACAAACCGCACCTCGGCTGTCACGCCGTCGACCAATTGTTGGTCGAGTACGTAGGGCGGCTCTGGCCGAACGGTTGGCAGCCTGTCGAGGTCGAACGCCACGTCCGTCGCGAACTCCGCGGCGAGATCGCCCGCGACGCCGCAGCGGTGGTGGTCGACGCCATGGCCGCCGAACATGCCCATCGTCGGGCCACGACTCCGAAGTTGATCGTCGACCGTCGGTGGACGGCACAGCTCGATCGCCTCGGAGCCCAGTGTTGGTGGCATGACGGGTCGACCGGGCGACTCGAGCAATGGGCGGTCAAGACCGGAATTCCTCGGATCGCGGCGTTCCATGTGGCCATCGAGGTTCTGCACCAGTTGTCGAAAGTGCGCAAGATACCGATTTGGATGTCCTATCCGGGGGCGCCGAGCGAGGTTCTGGCCCGGTTCGCCCGCAGCGGGGCAGTACCTGACACGATCGACCGAAAGGTGCTCGAACTCGTCAGAGCGTTGCTGACCAAAGCCGAATCGACCACATTCCCCGACGAGGCCGACGCGTTTACCGTGAAGGCCCAACAACTCATGGCCCGCCACGCCATCGACGCCGCCCTCGTCGCGGCCCATGGCGGTGGCGGCGGGCGAGACGTGCCGGGCGGACGGCGTCTTCCCATCGATGACCCGTACGCCAACGCCAAGGCGACGCTCGTACATTGCGTGGCCCAGGCCAATCGGGCCCGCACCATCGTTAACAAAGAGATCGGGCTCGTGACGATCATGGGCTTCGAAGCCGACCTCGACATCGTCGAACTTCTCGTCACCTCGCTCCTCGTGCAAGCCACCGCCGCGATGGCGGCCACCGGCCGAAGGATCGACCGCTCCGGCACGTCCCGCACCCGCTCGTTTCGCCAGTCGTTCCTCATGGCCTATGCCATTCGGGTCGGTGAGCGTTTGCAGGAGGCCAATGCTGCGACGGTCGAGGAGGCGACTGCGGAGTACGGCGACGCCCTCCTGCCGGTTCTCGTAAGTCGCGAAGCGGCGGTTCGCGAAATGGCCGAAGAGGCGTACCCCGAGGTGCGGCGGATTGGATCGGCGTCGACCAATATCGAGGGCTGGGTAGCCGGGCGACTGGCCGCCGACCGAGCCAATCTCGGGCCCGATGAACGCCGTCGTCTTTCCGGCACAGGACACTAGTTTATGCGTTGCGTCAGTATATGCTGACGACTATGTCACAAGCCACGAAACTCGCTGAAACGCTCGACACTCGCGATCCGGCCGTCGGGCTGCCCGCAGTGGCCGCTCTACGACGTCTCTTGGACAAGATCGAAGCTACTCAAGTCATGCGAGCCCGCAAGCTGAATTGGTCGTGGGAGACCATCGGCGCGTCCCTGGGCGTGACCAGGCAAACCGTCCACAAGAAGTACCGCTCGAGCGACGGTCCGAAATGACGCACAAGCCCGTGTTCAACCCCTTCGCCACAGTCCAACAGGCTGACCCCTAAACCGAGTCGCGGAGGGCTCGATACGTAGCCCGGGCCTCCACCGCGGCGGCGGCCACCCCCGGCTCGGGTTCGACCACCAACCCCTCCCCCAGTCCCCATGCGGCCGCCACCGCAGCCGGGTCGGGTCGGCCGCCGGCCATGGCCACCAACAAACACGCGGCCTGGACGCAGGCTCCGGTCGCCACATGCTCATCGGCCTCGGGCACCACCACCGGCCGCTGTGTGAAGTCGGCCAGTACCTGGCGGTACGCCGCGGAGCGAGCCCCGCCGCCGAGCAAGAAGAGTCGTCCGTCGGTCGCCACGCCGGCGGCGGCCAGCGCTTCGAGTCCGTCAAGGAGCCCACACACCACGCCCTCGAAGGCGGCGCGGGCCAACTGCGAACCGGTGACATCGGCGCGCAATCCGGCCAGCACCCCGGTGGCGGACGGGCGGTTCGGCGTGCGTTCGCCGTCGAGGTACGGAAGCAACACCAGTCCGGCGGCCCCGACCGGTGCCTGCATCGCCAACTCGTCCAGCGCGCCGTGATCGACGCCGAGCAAGCGGCGCACGGCCTCGGTCACCTTGGTGGCGTTGAGAGTGCAGACCAACGGCAAGAAGTTGCCGGTCGCGTCGGCGAACCCGGCCACCGCGCCCGACGGGTCAGTCGTCGGGGTGACGCTCACCGAGAACACCGTGCCCGACGTGCCGATGCTGATGGCCACGTCGCCCGGGCGCAGTCCAACGCCGAGGGCGGCGGCCATGTTGTCGCCGGTGCCGGCAGCCACACTCACCCGATCCCCGTCCATACCCAACGCTCGGGCGGCCGGGCTCACGAGGGATCCGGCCGCCTCGAAGGGCGACAGCACCAGCGGCAGCATCGGCGCCCAATCGACTGTCGCATCGATCATCCGCAAGAGATCCGTCCGCCACCGCCCCTCGCCTGGCGACCAGTAGCCTGTGCCCGATGCGTCGCCGCGATCGGTCACCCGCCGGCCCGTGAGGCGGTACGTGAGCCAGTCGTGGGGCAGCAGAATACCGCTCATGCGGGCAAACGCCTCGGGCTCGTGCGTCGCCAGCCAGGCCAACTTCGTAATCGTGAAGGCGGCGACGGGCACACTGCCGCACGCCGCGGCCCACGCTTCGGCGCCAAGGGCGTCGACCAGTCCCGCGGCCTCGGCCGCCGACTCGGTATCGTTCCACAGCTTGGCCGGCCGCAGGACGACGCCCCCCTCGTCGACCACCACCATCCCGTGTTGCTGGCCGGCGACCGCTATGGCGGCGATGTCGTCGTAGCGGGCGGCCTCATGCACCGACTGCACCAGCGCGGCCCACCACTCGGCCGGGTCCTGTTCGCTCCGGGGCGGGGTGGTCGGTGAATGGGGCTGACGGCCGATTCCCCATACCTTGCCCGTCTCGGCGTCGCGGACTTCGACCTTCACGGACTGAGTCGAGGAGTCGATCCCGATGACGAGCGCCATGGGCGCGAACTTACCCCGCGCCGGAGGGTACAAGCTCGGGGCTAGTCGAGGGCGGGGATGAGCGGAAAGTGGCAGGCTACGAAGTGGCCCTCGCGCACCTTGCGCAGCTGCGGCTCTTCGGCCGCGCACCGATCTTGCGCGTACGCGCATCGGGTGCGAAACCGGCAGCCCGAAGGCGGGGCGATAGGCGAGGGCAGGTCGCCCTCGAGCACCTTCGACGCCTCGGGTCGGACGTTGGGATCGGGCTCGGGAATCGACTCGATCAATGCCTTGGTGTAAGGATGGGCCGGTTCCGCATAGAGGTCATCGGGCGGGCCGACTTCGCACATCTTGCCCAGATACATGACGACCACTCGGTCGCTGATATTCTTCACCACGGCAAGGTCGTGGGCAATGAAAACGAGTGTAAGCCCGTACCGATGCTTCATATCCTCAAGCAAATTGAGGATCTGCGCCTGGACCGAAACGTCGAGAGCCGAGACCGGCTCGTCGCAAATAATCACCTTCGGGTCCATAACCACGGCCCGGGCAATACAGATGCGCTGGCATTGGCCGCCCGAGAACTCATGCGGGCGCCGGGTGCCGGCCTGGTCGACGTCGATGCCCACCGTGTCGAGCACTTCCCGAACCCGCGCTTGGATCTGTTCCTTCGTACCCTTCTTCCAAATAAGGAGGGGTTCGGCGACGATATCAACGACCTTGCGGCGAGGATTCAGAGAGCTGATCGGGTCTTGAAAGATCATCTGCATCTTCGGACGTATGGCCCGCACTTCGTCGCTCGGCAACTTGGTCAGGTCTTGGCCTTCGAGCACAACGCTGCCAGATGTCGGACGGGGCAGTTGCATAATGGCCCGTCCCGTGGTCGACTTGCCGCACCCCGACTCGCCGACGAGCCCGAGGGTTTCGCCTTCGAGAATGTCGAGGCTGATGCCCGACACGGCGTGGACCTTCAACTTACCGCGGGCGATCGGAAACTCGACCACGAGATCTTCGATTCGCAGCACCGCCTTATCGGCGTCTCGCAGGTGAGCTTTGCCGGTACCAGCCATATCAGTGACCCGCCGCGACGCCGACAAGATGGGCGGGCTTGGCCGAGACCTGCACCGGAAACCAGCATCGGTATTGGTGATTGGCGTCGTTGGGGTCGGTGATCAGGGGCGGCATTTCGTCGTGGCACTTCTGCTGCGCGTACGGGCAACGGGGCGCGAAACGACACCCGGGAGGGGGCGTGATCAAGTTGGGCGGACGACCGGGAATGGCATCGAGATGGGTGTGCGAAGGGTTCGACAATTTGGGGATCGACTTGAACAAGGCCTCGGTGTAGGGATGGCGCATGTTGGCGAACAGCTGCGTGGTCGAGGCCTTCTCGACGGCCTGACCGGCGTACATCACGATGATGTCGTCGGTGCGCCCGGCCACCACTCCGAGATCGTGGGTGACGAGCACGACAGCCATACGCCGCTCGCTCTGCTGCTTGGCCAATAGGTTGAGAATCTGGGCCTGGACGGTGACATCGAGGGCCGTAGTCGGTTCATCGGCGAACAGCAGCTTGGGCCCGCACGAAAGGGCGATGGCGATCACGACGCGTTGGCGCATGCCGCCCGACAACTGGTGCGGGTACTCGCCCAGCCGGCGCGCCGGCTCAGGGATGCCCACGGAACGCAGGAGTTCCTCCGCCGTCTCCATGGCCTGCTGTTTGCGGAAATCGAAGTGCAGCATCAGGCCCTCGGTGATCTGACGGCCGATCTTCAAGACCGGGTTGAGCGACGTCATAGGATCCTGGAAGATCATCGACATTCCGGTGCCCCAGAGCTTGCGCAACTGCTTGTTCGTCTTCGCCGTGAGTTCTTCGCCTTCGAAGCGCACCGAGCCCTCACGGATCACGTTGAACTTCGGGAGCAGGCCCATGATGGATCGCGACAGCACCGACTTACCGGAACCGGACTCACCGACCACGCCGAGCGTATGGCCCTCTTCGAGGGTGAAGGTGACGCCATCGACGGCCCGAACAATGCCTCGGTCGGTCTTGAAGTGGGTCTTGAGGTCGGTGACCTCCAACAGTGTCACGGTTTTGAATGCTCCTTAGATCCGGGCGCCGCGGCCGGAGAACCGCGCTTGTAATCGGTCGCCGATGATCGTGAGCGAGAGCACCGTCAGCGTGAGAAAACTGCACGGCACGAGCGAAATCTGGGGCGCCTGATCGAGGTAGTTGCGCCCCCCGAGAATGAGGCCTCCCCAGGTCGGATGATTCTTCGAGAGCCCAAGCCCCAGAAACGCGAGAGCTCCGTCAGCCACGATGACAATGGCCAGAAGCGTCACCGAAAAGCTGAGTACGGGGGGCAACACATTCGGAAGAATCTCGCGAAAAATAACCCGCTTGTGGCTAGCCCCCAGCGCTCGCGCCGCGGTGACAAACTCCCGCCGCACAAAGGGCAGCGTGTTGGCTCTCGTAATACGAGCGATCGCAGGAACGGCCAGCAGCCCGAGGCCGATGATCAGGTTACGGATGGACGCACCCCCGAGGAACGATACGACGGCCAGGAGAAGGACCAACGCCGGGAAGCTGAGCATGACATCGACGACGAACGAAATTGCCCCGTCGATCTTGCCGCCGAAGTAACCCGCGATCATGCCGAGGCCACCCCCAATGAAGCTGCCGAGAATGGTCGTGATAAGACCCACTTCCAGCGAGATTCGGGCGCCCTGGACCGACAAGCCCAGCAGGTCGTCACCCTCGTTGTTCGTGCCCAAGAGGTGCTTACCACTGAACCCGCCGTAGAGGTGATTGAAATCGTAGTGGCCGTATTTGCGAAACGGTAGCCAGTAGAAGAGCAGCGCGCTGACCATGATGAGCAAGACCCAGACCACGCAGGTCCAAAACAGCGGGCCGATGCCGGTCAGAATCCGGCGCCACTCAGACATGGGCGGCGGTGGTGGGGAAGACGTCGGCGGCAATGTCGCAGGCGCAACCTTCACTGCCTCAACACTCGTGGTCGCAGACTCAGTCGTGGTCACGGCGTCCTCGCTTCGCCACCCGCGTCGGCCTTCGGCCGGCGCCGGTGCCCAGCGCTACGGCTGGGCCTGCGCTTCGGTGCTCACTCATGCGATGGCCCTCGCGTGGCGGATGCGAGGATCGAGGACGCCGTACAGCACCTCGACTAGAAAGTTGACCAGTACGTAGCCGACGGTCACGACCAGTACGCATCCTTGCACATTGAGGTACTCCCGCTGGAAGGTGGATGTCACGATATACGTGCCGAGGCCCTGGGCCTGGAAGATCTGCTCGACGATGAGTGCGCCGCCGATCAGTTGACCAATGTTCAGGCCGGCAACCGTCATGAGGGCGAAACTCGAAGGCCGTAAGGCGTGACGCAGCAGAATGCGGCGATCACTCACGCCCTTCGACCGAGCCATGGTGATGAAATCCTCGCCCAGGGTGCCGACCATCTCGGTTCTCAGGACCCGGATGAAAATGGGTATAAGCCCGGCCGCAAGCACACCCACCGGCATTACGAGCGAACGGAAGTGCAAAAAGTAACCGAATTGATTCGCGGGTTTATAGCTGGCCGGAAAGGTCCGAAATTTTACGGCGAAGAGAAATAACGCGACGATTCCCAATACATAGCCGGGCACGCCGATAAACATGGTCGAAATACCGTTGATCAGGTTGTCGATGCGCGTACCACTGCGATAGGCCGACCAGACGCCGAGGGGTATCGCCAACAGCAGCGATACCCCCACGGCGAGGGCCATTAGTTCGAGGGTCCGAGGCAGCTTTCGCCGAATCTCGGTAGCCACGGGAATCCCCCTGGCATACCCCTTGCCCAGATCGCCCCGAACGGCATTGCCAAGCCACTTGACGTAGCGCACAGGTATGGGCTTGTCGAGGGCGAGCGTCTTGCGGAGAGATTCCCTGGCTTCTGGGATCGCTGCGGCCGGCCCGAGGATAGTGATCGTGGGATCACCGGGCAGCAGATTCAGCAGCAGGAAGGTGAGCGCAGAAGCCGCGAGCAATCGCGGAATCATGCCCAAAGCGCGACGGGCCAAGAAGCTCAAGGAGTCTCTCCGAAATCAGCTATGAGAAATGAATAGTCAGAACCAAGGAAGACAACTCAGCCCTTGGCCACGCTGCCCGGCCAGAAGTAACCGGCGACCAGGTGAGCGCGCTTGGCGCCCGACGGAAGGGTATAATCTTCGAAACCGGTGATGTTCTTCTGCGCACCAACGCCCCACGTCGTGCGGTATAGCCAAACGTTGTAGCAGTTGTCATTGAACTCCCGGGCGATGGCCTCGGCGTAACGCTTGCGCAGCGTCGGATCGGAGTTTGTCCGCAGCTTGCCGAGGGCGTCGTCGATGATCGGATTCTTGATGCGCTGGATGTTGAGCGTCGCCACACCGGACGGCGCGAACGTCAGGGAGTTCCAGAACACGTTGTTGACCTCGGGGTCAGCGCCCGAGTAGCCACGAAGGCCGGTGGCCATGAAGTTGCCCGGCAGCAGGATGTCGCTGATGTACTTCGCTTGCTCGGTGTTCACCTGTTTGGTGTTGATGCCGGCCTTGGTCTTCCACTGCTGGGCGACGAATGCGGTCACGTCGATGTTGTCGGGCACCGAAGTAGTCCCGAGTTCGATAGTCTGCAGTTCGCTCAATCCCTTCTCCTTCAGGTAGTCGGCGATGAGCGCCTTAGCCTTGTCGACATTCGGAGCCGGGTAGCCGAGACTGGTCAGGTCACCAGGTCCATAGCCAAGATTGCCGGGGCCGAACGGGCCGTTGGCCACGCCCAAGGCACCTCGGTACTTGACCTTGATGAGTTCTTCCTGGTCGGTGAGCATGGCGAGAGCACACCGGACGCGCTTGTCGTTCAGCGGCGGCTTATCGTTGTTGAGGGCCACCCACGTCGCCTCACCAAACTGGTCCGAGTCGGAATAGTTGATCTTGCCGGCCGTCTTCAGATCACGCATCTCGGCGATCTTGGCCCCGTTGAAGGTGTCGATCATGTCGATGTCGCCCGACTTAAGAGCGTTGATACGAACGACTTCGTCGGGGATCGGCTTGAAGGTGACCTGGTCGACGAGCGGAAAGCCCTTGCGCCAGTAGCTCTCGTTCTTAACTGCCGTGAAGTGGTCGTCGGGAACCCATTCCTTGAACTTGAACGGTCCGGTACCGATGGGATTGGCGGCGCACTGCTGCGGGTTCTTGTAACAGGCCGGCGCGGCGGTCTGACCGATCTGTCCGGTCAGATAGATCGGGAAATTCACCCACGGACCCGTCATCGTGAACTTGATGGTGAGGTCATTCTCGCCTTTCTCCATTGTCTTGATGGTCGGCGGCAGAATGAACGCGGTGAAGATGCCGTTGGAGAAGCTGGCCGGGTTGCGCTTGTAGTTGATGTCGGTGATCACTGCATCGGCATTGAGGTCTTCACCGTTGTGGAACTTGATGCCAGGGCGAAGCTTCATGGTCCAGGTGACGCCGTTGTCGGTAGTGGCCATCGACTCACACGTGTAGCACTCGGCAACGCCTTTGTCGTTGGCATCCATGAGGCGGTCGTAAACCGCCGAACCGACGATGACGCCGGAGACCGCCCATGCCGTCGAGGGGATGTAGTTGGTCGATTCGGCTTCGATGCCGACGGTGAGCTTGCCACCGGTCTTTGCCGGGGTCGGGGTCGCAGCTGTCGTGGCGGTTGTTCCTGCCGTGGTTGCGGTGGTTGCGGCCGTGCTCGCAGTCGTGACCTTCGGCTTGGTCGCCTTGGTGACCTTCGGCTTCGGCTTGATGACCTTCTTGGCCGCGCCTAGCGCGCCAGGCGTAGCAACGAGTGCCGCGGCGAGTCCGACGGCAACGAGTGCCGCCAGTCGGGAAGTTTTCTTCATGTAGTTCCCCCTTGTGGAGTTTGAGATGGCGTGACTCGCGTCACGCATGTCCGCACCGTAGTGACGCGAGGCACACATAGCAAGCTACCGCCGTTCATTCTCATCCGCAAGGTTCTGTTAGACAACGCGGGTGCTCGCCCCCCTCGCCGGACTCAACGTGTTGGAATACTGCGACGGGATCGCCGGACCCTACGCCGGACGGCTCCTCGCCATGCTGGGGGCCACGGTGGTGAAGGTCGAGCCGCAAGGCGGTGACCCGACTCGACACAAGCCCATCGACGACACCGAACTGGCCAAGCAGTCGCTGAGCCCCCTGTACATGCACCTCAACGCCGGCAAGCGGC
>JANYDT010000155.1 GCA_025359845.1 Acidimicrobiia bacterium | reverse complement strand
TGCAAGAACAAGGCCGCAAGCGCCCACCCATGGCTTTACTCGACGACGTGCTCTCACTGCGGGGCCGCGGCACGACCGACTTGGCGCTGGCGCTGAGGGCGGCCCGGCGTCAGTTGGGCCGGGCCGGGGCGAGAGAGCGGGTGGTGGTGCTGTTGTCCGATGCCAAGGCCACGACCGGCGCCGATCCGATCGCGGCGTTACGAGGACTCGACCGCGTACATGTGCTGGGCACCAGCGACGAGCCCGAGTCGGTCGAGGCCGGCCAGTTGCTGGCCCGTCGCGGCGGAGGTTCCTACCGGACGTGTCTCACTGTGCGCGATATCCCGCGGCTCCTCACGGCCCTTCTGGACGAGTAGTTCTCAAACCTCGCAAGACATTGCCGGAAACGGTCGGTGTCTACCGGCGGGCCGTCACGATCGTGCAACCGAGTGGGACGGGCGTTAAGGTTTCGCTCCATGTCACGCGCCCGTCGTCCTAACGGAATTGAGCTTGAGTACGTCACGGCGGGGTCGCCCAGCGATCCGCCGATGCTCCTGGTGATGGGTTTCACTGCCCAGCTCATCGCCTGGCCCGAAGAACTGGTTGAGCAACTCGTGGCCGCGGGTTTTTTCGTGATCCGGCACGACAACCGGGACTGCGGCCTGTCCAGCAAGATCGACGGCGTCGAGGTCGACTTGATGGCGGTACTGACGGCGCTGCAAACGGGTGATCCGACGCCCCTTCAGGGCAAAGTGCCCTACACGATTTCCGACTTCAGTGATGACGCCTTCGCCGTGCTCGACGATCTGAAAATTGAGCGCGCCCATATTGCGGGCGCATCAATGGGCGGAATGATCGTGCAGGCCATGGCCATCGCGCATCCCGAGCGGGTGCGGTCGATGACCTCGATCATGTCGACGACCGGCGAGATTGAGCACGGCGAGTCGACCCCCGAAGCCCAAGCCGCGCTACTGGCCCCTCCTGTGCTTGACCGGGCCGGCTACATTGAGGCGTCGACCAAGGCCGCCATTTGGTCATCGAAGCGTTACTTCGACCCCGAAGCGGCCAAAGCCAGGGCGGCGGCCAGCTTCGATCGCTCGTTCTATCCTGCGGGCATACCCCGTCAGATGGCGGCGATCATGGCATCGCCCAACCGGGCCGAGGCTCTGCGCTCCGTAACGGTGCCTACCCTCGTCATACACGGGGCCGACGATCAGTTGATTACTCCGTCCGGCGGCCAGCGCACTGCCGATCTGGTGCCCGACGCCAAGTTCCTCCTCATTGACGACATGGGCCATGACCTGCCGATTGTGCTTCTGCCAACCATCGTCGAGGCCATGGCCGCCAACGCCGCCCGCGGGTAAGGACGGCGGAGGACACTAGAAGGAGGAGGGGTCGGGCGGGGGGCCAACGAAAGCGGGATCCCTCGCGCTCATGAGGCCAACGGCGGTTCCCGCTGGGTCTTCGACGACGGCGTACCTGGCCCCCCAGAAGGCGTCGTAGGGGGACTGTTGGCTTCGGTACCCGGCGGCGACGATCGCCGCATGCAAACTGTCCACGTCCGCGCGCGAACCCACTCGGAATCCCACGGTCACCCCGGTGCGTCCGACCGGCCATCCGGAACTCCATCGGGTGGCAAATGATGAGCTGTCGAGGTCGAGAGCGACGCTCCCGGGACTGGGTGTCGCGTTGCGATGGTGGGCCATCCAATCGGGATGAGTGTCGGCGATGACCACTCCGAGCAATCGGTAGAAAGCCACGGCCGCGTCCATGTCGCTGACCACGACGTTCAACTGATCGAGGACCGGAGCGGCGGTTGCGGCCGGGGCCGCCGGCGAGGGCAAAGGGATTGCCGAAGAAGCCGACGGGCGAACCGCCAGCAGATCACCGCAGAAGCTGATCACCGCGCTGGCGAACGCGTGGGGCGCTTCCCACGGGACGAAATGCCCGCAGTCGCGCAGCAGGAACGGACCCACATGGTCGGGGAACACGACCGCCGCCATCTTGTCGAACTCGGGGTACAGCACGTGATCGGACGGGCCGAAGAGCACGAGTGTGCGGGTCGGATTCGGCGCCGCCATTACGGTAGGTTCCGATCGGGCGGTCGCCACGAAAGACGACTCGTAAGCCCCGAAACTGGCGCGCAACTTGGAGCCGTCGCCGAATGGCGCGACATGGAAAGCGACATCATCGAGAGAGAATGTTCCCGGATGGGCCCAGAAGCGTGACGAGTAGAACGTGGCTATGTAGCGCTGCCGCTGCGCCGCGGTGGTCAGTTCGGCGGCCAGCGCGTCGGCTTCGGTGCCCTGACGGCGGAAGTAGTCGCTGGCTTCCGGTGCGGGGCGGGTTCGCATCGACGCCATCGACTCACGCACGTAGGGGAGCGGCGAGTTGAACACCACCATCCGGTCGACTGACTGCGGAAATCGAAGGGACAGGTCTTGCACCACCGGTCCTCCCAAGTCGCCGCCGGCGATCACGAATGTTGAGTGGCCCAGTTCGTCGGTCATGAGCGTGTGCAGATCGCGCGAGTGTGCGGCCACGTCGTGGAAGCCGTCGGGTCCGGCCTCGGACTGGCCGAACCCTCGGAGGTCCGGTACCACCACTTCGAACCCGGCGGCGGCCAGCGAGTCGATCACTTTCCAGTAGATACGTTTGGTTTCGGGCCATCCGTGCACGAGCAACAGCGGCACTCCACCGGGATTTTCCCGCACATACGCCTGCCGGAAACCCCTTCGGTCGCAGGTATGAACGGTGAATCGGGATGGGTCGAGATGAGGCGCGACGGCGACGGAAGCCATAGCGCCGACCCTACCCGTCCGCTTCGAAGAAATTGCCAGTGATCTGCGCCCTGGGATAGCGGCCCACGAACCGGTAATATGGTCACCGTGAAATTCGGGATCTTTTACGAGCACCAACTGCCCCGACCGTGGTCGGCCACCGACGAGTACGAGCTGCTGCAGAACGCGCTCACGCAAGTCGAACTGGCCGACAAGCTGGGCTACGACTACGCATGGGAGGTCGAGCACCATTTTATGGAGGAGTATTCGCACTCCTCGGCTCCGGAGGTGTTTCTCGCCGCGGCGTCGCAACGAACCAAACAAATTCGCCTCGGTCACGGCATCATCCAGCTCACGACCAACCATCCGGCCCGGGTGGCGGAACGGGTGTCGACCCTCGACCTGTTGAGTCACGGTCGGGTCGAACTCGGCATCGGCGAAGGCTCGAGTGTCACGGAGTTGCATCCGTTCGATCGACGTTTTCGCGATAAGCGCGAAGTGTGGGAGGACGCGGTGCGTTGCCTCCTGCCCATGTTCTCGAAAGAAGGCTGGGAGTACCATGGCCCCCACTTCGACTTCCCGCTGCGCAACGTCGTGCCCAAGCCCTTCCAGAAGCCTCACCCTCCGCTATGGGTGGCTTGCAGCCAGCTCGACACCATCGAGATGGCCGGGCGCCGAGGCTTGGGCGCGCTGGGCTTCCAGTTCGTTTCAGCCGAAGCGGCCGAAGCCTGGGTGCATGCGTATTACAACTCCTACGTGCACCGCCTCGAGCCGCTGACCGAGTACGTCACCAATCCCAACATTGCCGTCGTCAGCCAGTTCATGTGTGCGCCGACCGACGCCGAAGCCCGAGCCATGGCCGACGGCACGAGCTTCTTCCAGTTCGCGCTGCGGTTCTATAACGTGAACGGACCGGTCGTGCCCGGAACGATGAGTTTGTGGGAGGAATACGGCAAATGGAGGGCCACGCCGGCGGGTGAAGCGGCCCAACACGCGGGCCTGATCGGATCGCCCGAGACCATTCGCAAGCGCCTCCAGAAGTTTGAGCGATCCAACGTCGACCAAGTGATTCTTCTCAACCAGGCCGGCCGCAACACCCACACCGATATCATGAGTTCATTGCAACTCTTCGCCGATGAGGTCATGCCCGAGTTCCACGACCGTGAGCCGGCGCATCAGGAATGGAAGCAAGCCGTGTTGTCGAAGGAGCTGCTGCTCGAAGACCTCGACACGATAAAACACAACCTGAGGTCGAATCAGACAGTGGTGAAGAAGCCGGCGATGGCCACCTCGTAACGGCCAAATCGCAGTGCGGCAACCATCCCGTCAGGACTGACCATGTGGAGCACTTGGCCGGCCGCGTGAAGGTTTCTGCGTGGGGCTCGTTGCTGAGAGTACAGATTCGACGGATGCCCGCTCAGCTGTCGGGATCGAGCCCTGCGGCCCGGAGCCTGTCCCTCATGGCCTCGGCGGCCGCTAGCGCCTGTTCGGCCTCGGCCTGTGCCTTCGTTAGGGCCCGATGAGCCGCGGCCGCCTCCACCTGCGCAGCCGTCAGCTGCGTCCGGGTTTCCGTGGGCGTGAGGAAACGCTCGCCGTCGGCGCCTCGCACCACCAGTCGGGCATCCGCGTCGTATTCGACGCGGATGCCAAGCTCAGGGATCAGGCGCCCCGAGTAGTCGAGGCTCTCGGCGAGGACGTCGTCGTTGTAGTCGTCGGACGACACCGTACGAGCAAATCCGTCCAGCACGAGGGCCCGTCGGATACCGAGCGACTTGTACAGCAGTTGCTTCGTTCTCACGTCGGTCGTCGTGTCGGTCGGGGACACGATTTCGAACACGACAGTTGGACGGACCGCGCCCTCTCGCCATTCCCGGTACGACGTCCGGTCACCCTTGGGCGCGCCAACAGCCACGAACACGTCGGGCGCCAAACCCGACAACGGCAACTTGTCGTCGAAGTACCACAGGAGGTTCTGAGCCACGAAGACGTTCGGGTCATCGGCAAACCGAAACTTCAGCACGTCGTAGAGATAGAAGATCTCGTCCCCGTGCTTGGTCGATTCGGGCATCGGCTCACCGTCGACCAAGTGGTACAGCCTCGCCAGAAACTCGGGCTCGACGAGCGGCGAGGCCCGCAACTCCGCCGGCGTCGGCAAGATCACTCTGGATAGCAAGCGCATTGCACCACCTCGTCTTTCGGTCGACGCGAGCGTAGCCGCCTCGTGGCCAGTTGTAGCTCATAAAACATGAATCTACATGAAATATCTTCTAAGCCAAGCGGGCCCCCTCTGGCCAGCTCTTGCGATGAAGATGATCTGGTCGTCCTGGCCGCCGACGAGTTCTGCTTGCCGCAGCGCATGAGCATCCCAGTTGGGCATAGGCAATCGTGTCCTCAGCCCACGTTGGACCAACGAACACGGCTAGTCGTTGTGGGGCTGGCCGGTGAACGCGTCCACGAGCAGGAACCAGTGGTGTCCGGAAGCGGATCCTCCAACGGGCACACGGTAGGCCCCGACGACGAGTGTTCGACTACCCGGGAGTCACCTGACCGGATCGGTAGTGGCGTCGGCACAACAGCTCGTAGGTGACCGTGTCGCCGAACAGCGGAGTGTCGGTCGGCGCGGTCGTGTCGCCAACGACGACCACTTCGCCTTCGTAAACGATCGCGCCGTTCACCAGCCGGGCGTTGTAAAGGGCACGGGAGCCGCACCAGCACCGCGCCTCCACGTGCAATTCGACCCGTTCGTCGGCCACCTCCAAGAATCGTGCGGTGCCGTCAAACAGACGCCCCCGGAAGTCGGTGATGAGTCCGAAGGCGTACACGTCGGCGCCCAGCACATCTACCACCAGGGCCAACTGATCGGCCTGGGCCGGCGAATAGAACTGCGCCTCGTCGCCCACGACATAGTCGATGCCCGCGTGCGCCGCCGAGAACGACGAGCACAACTCGAAGAGGTCGAGTTCGGCCGTCACGAGGGTCGCCTCGACGGACAGCCCGAGGCGAGAAGAGACACGGGCCCCGTCGCGGTCGAATTGCGTGAGCAACAACCCGCGTTGATGGCGGCGCGACAAGTTGTGGTGGATCTGCAAGGCGAGGGTCGACTTGCCCGAACCCATCGTGCCGAAGGAGAACCTCAATATGGCCATGCGCCGGGGCACAGTAGTGGCGGGAGCGGCGCCGCCCGGCCCGCTGATCCGAACGCTTGCGGCCCTGAAGAATTCTCGCAACGGGCCGTTAACGCGAGCGCGGCACGTACAACAAACGTGGACAACAATGGGGCCGTGCCCGATGCCTTGCCCGCGCCCGATCCGGTTACCGCCGACCTCATGGCGTTCTTGGCGAAGACCCCTTCGCCTTATCACGCCGCGGCCAACGCCGCCACGATCGTGCGTGATGCCGGATTCGTCGAAGTTCTCGAGGCCGATTCTTGGACCGCCATGGCCGAGGGTGCGTGGTTCGTCGTCCGCGGCGGTGCGCTTGTGGCCTGGATCTCTCCCGATGGGCTGGGCCCAACGGCACCACTGCGCATTATCGGGGCCCACACCGATTCGCCGAATCTTCGCATCAAGCCCCGTCCTGACGCGGGATCTGCGGGCTGGCGTCAGCTCGCGATCGAGGTCTACGGCGGAATTTTGAACAACTCGTGGCTCGATCGAGATCTCGGTCTATCGGGTCGGGTGGTGCTCAACGACGGCTCGGTGCGCCTGGTGTTCGTCGATCGCCCCCTGCTGCGCGTCTCGCAACTGGCCGTGCACCTCGATCGCGAGGTCAACGAGCGCGGTCTCATTCTGGACCGTCAGTCGCAGTTGACGCCGATTTGGGGTCTCGGCGATCCCGAGTCTGGCGAGTTTCAAGAGTGGCTGGCGGCGCACATCGACACGGTGCCTCAGTCCGTCGCGTCGTGGGATCTGATGGTGCACGATGTCTCGCCGCCGGCCCTGCTCGGTCGAGACGCGGAGTTTCTGGCCGCCGGTCGGCTCGACAACCTTTCTTCGTGTCACGCCGCCTTGCGGGCCATCGTCGACACGAAAACGGCCGCCGATGCCGGTACTCCCCTTCCGAATGCGGCGATCGTCGCGTTGTTCGACCACGAGGAGGTCGGCTCCGGATCGACTACCGGCGCCAGCGGACCCCTGCTCGAAACGGTGCTGCGCCGTCGCTCGATGGCGTTGGGCGGGGGAGAGGACGAATTGGCGAGGTCGTTTTCGGCCAGCGTCTGTGTCTCGGCCGACATGGCCCACTCCGTGCATCCGAACTATGTCGATCGGCACGAGCCGGCCCATCGCCCCATCCCCAACGCCGGACCGGTCATCAAGGTGAACGTGAGCCAGCGCTATGCCTCCGACGCCGTGACTCAAGCCATGTTTCGCGGGGCGTGCGTCGCCGCCGACGTACCCTTTCAGGTGTTCGTGAGCCGCAACAACCAACCTTGCGGATCGACTATCGGGCCGCTCACCGCGACCCGCCTCGGCATTGCCACAGTCGACGTGGGTAGCGCGATGCTCTCGATGCACTCAGCCCGCGAGCTGATGGGGGCCCACGACCAAGACCTGATGGTTCGGGCGCAGGTCGCCTTCTTCACGCAGGCCTAAAGGGCGGCTCGTGGCGAAGATCATGTTTGCGTGGGAACTGGGCAGCGGCATGGGCCACATCGGCAACGCACTGAACGTTCTGGCCGGACTCCGGGCACGCGGGCACGAGGTTGTGGCGGTGGTCCGCTCGTTGGCCGCAGGCACAAAGTACTTGGGGCCGCTAGGCATTGAGGTGCACCAAGCGCCACGCGTGACGAACAAGCAATTCGCGGCGGTGGCGACCTATCCAGGCGTGTTGGCTCAGGTCGGTTGGACGAATCTGGCCGTGGTCCTGAACATGACGCGGCACTGGAGCAAGTTCATGGATGAAATTCGCCCCGATCAGCTGATTGTCGAGCACTCCCCTTCGGCCCTCTTGGCGGCCCGGGGGCGCAAGTTGTCGATCGTGAATCTCGGAACTGGTTGGAGTGTGCCGCTCACCGCCACGCCCATGCCCTCCGTTGCCTCTTGGCTCGCTCCTGACCCCGATCGTCAGGCCAGGGCCGAAGCCACCGAAGCACAGGTCCTGCGGGCCATGAACGGCGCCACCGCGCTCGTCGGTGTGCCCCCGCTCGAGGCCGTGATCGATGTTTTCTCGACCAGTGAGCCAATGCTCGTGACCTGGCCCGAATTCGATCATTATGGAGTGCGCCCCGCCGTTACGTATTACGGCCCCCAGATGATCCTCGAGAGCGGTTTCCGGGCCCCGTGGCCGGGTTCGAACTGGTCGAGTTCGAAGAGGCGGCTGGTTGGCTACTTGCGGGCGGAGTCGAAAAGCGGGCTCGCATTGGTCCGCGCGTTGGCGCTGCGTGACGACCTCGAATCGGTCATCTATCTTGCCGGCGCCGATGCCCATCTGCGGGCCGAACTAAACAGTCCTCGGATGACCTTGGTCGACCAGCCGCTCGACCTCGCGTCGATGCTGCCCGAAGCCGATGTGCTTGTCACCCACGCATCAATAGGCACCGTTACCGCTGGCGTGTTGCACGGCGTTCGCCAAATCGGGGTGCCGCGGCATTTGGAGCAGGCCGTGGTGATGTCTCGCATCGAAGCCCTTCAGATCGGACGCAACGCCCGCGCCCTGGCGCCGGAACAGGTTAGCGAAGCCATCGACGACGTGTTATCGAACCCGCAGCTCGAGGCGTCGGCCCAGGCGCTCGCGGCCAAGTACCGGGGCTACGACTCCAAGCGCGCCGCCACGGTGATGGTCGATCGGTGCGAAGCCCTCTTGGCGCGCCGATGATGGCCGCCCTGGTGGTCAGCCTCGGCCGATCGAAGCGCGACTGATGGCGCGCGTCCTTTACGCTTGGGAACTCGGCGCGGGCATGGGGCATATCGAGAAGGTGTGGAAGATCTTGGCCGAGTTGCGCCGTCGAGGTCATGAGGTGATTGCTGTGGCGAGAGATCACGAGTTGGCCGAGCGTCGGTTCGGTCCGCTCGGAATCGTCGTCCGGCCGGCACCGAAATTCTTTATGAAGGTCATCCCCACGCCGGCCACCTATGCCGGCATGCTGGCCGTCCAGGGGTGGACTCAACCGGCGGCGCTCGTCGCCGCAGCGATGCACTGGAAAGCAATCGTCGACGAGATCCGACCCGATTTCGCGCTGGTCGATCACGGGCCGACCGTGCTGCTGGTCCTGCGCGGCGGCGGAGTGCCGACCGCGGTGCTTGGCAGCGGGTGGTCCATTCCTCCGCTCTCGTCGCCTCTCCCGCGGCTCATGATGAACGGAGTGGCCTCCGAGAAGGAAGTAGCCGCCACGGCCGTTCTGGAGCGCGGCATCGTTCGATGTGTCAATTCCGTGACCAAAAGTATTGGGGTGCCGCCCCTCGAAGTAGTGGCCGACTTGTTCGCCGAGGCCACGCCGTTCCTGCTCACGTTCCCGGAATTGGACCACTACGGGCGCCGCCGGCCCGAACCCACGTATTGGGGCCCCCAGATGTTGCTCAACCGCGGCCGCGGCCCCACATGGTCGGGAACGGGTCGCCGCCTGGCCGGGTACTTGAAAACCTCGGTGCCCGGAGCCCTCGCTCTGGTCGAAGCCATTCGCCAACGATCCGACATCGATGGGCTGCTGTACCTGGCGGGCGCCGACTCCGCCACTTGCGCGGCGCTCAGCTCCCCGACCTTGACTCTCGTACCCGAACCACTCGACCTCGACGCGGTACTCGCCGACGCGGAGGTGCTGATCAGCCACGCAGGGATGGGGACGGTCTCCGCCGGGATGTTGCACGGTTGCGCTCAGCTGGTCGTGCCTGCGCACCTCGAGCAGCACGTGGTCGGCGTGCTGCTCAGCCGGCTCGGGGTCGGCGGCGCGGTCACCGCGCCCGACAGCGACGCCGGACGGTCCACCATCGACGCCGTGATGGGCGATGCGTCGCTGCTCGTGGCCGCCCGAGTATTGGCGGCCCGGCATGCCGGCTTCGATCAGGCGGCGGCGGCGTTGGCGATAACCGATGAGTGCGAAGCGCTGATCGGGCGCTGAGTGCGAAGCACTCGTCGGGCGCTCAGGCTGATCGCGCCACCCGGATTTCGACGCCGACACCGTCCGACAGCGTGGCTGTCGGCTCGCCGGTGAGTTCGGCCACGCTGATGGAGATCGCCAGCACCTCGCGCTCGATCAACGATCGGTGGGTGTTCACGGCCTCGAGCCAACGGAGGGGCACGCCGAGTTGTAACTCGATGCGATCGCTGACGTCGAGCGCAGCGTCACGACGTGCTTGCTGGACGGCCCGGATGAGATCGCGCGCTACTCCCTCGGCCTCGAGTTCGGGCGTCACTGTCGTATCGAGCACGACGAGGCCGGTCCCCCCGGCAAGGGCGGCCGCGGCGGGGCTGGCCGGGACGAGGCGCAGGGAGTATTCACCCTCTTGCAGAGTAACTCCGGCGGCCTCGATCTCACCATTTGCCGTGCGAGTCCATTCCCCTTTTTTCACCGCTCCGATAACAGCTTGCACTTGCTTGCCAATACGAGGTCCGAGTACCCCCGGCACTACCTGCATTACATGATTTCCGTGGGCCGCGATGTCGTCCGTCAGCTCCACTCGGCGAACATTGAGTTCATCGGCGATGATGGTCGTGAAGGGTCGCAGAGCGGCTGAATCGGGGACGGCGACCGTGGCCGCGAGTAAGGGGAGTCGCACCCTGAGACCAGCGGCCTTGCGCACCGAGAGCGCAGCCGAACAGACGTCGCGCACCCGGTCCATCCCCGCCACCAACGCCGCATCAGACACCAGATCGGTCGTCGACGGCCAATCCGTGAGATGCACCGATCGGGCTCCGCTAAGGCCGGTGTAAACCACCTCGGTGGTGAGAGGGGCGAGGGGCGCCATCACCCGACAGAGGATTTCGAGACACGTGTGGAGCGTGTCGACAGCGTCCTGGTTGCCGGCCCAGAAGCGGTCGCGCGAGCGGCGGATGTACCAGTTGGTCAGCACGTCGAGGAAGGACCGGACCGAGGCGCACGCCCCGAAGAGGTCGTAGGCGTCCATCTCGGCCGTCACCTCGTCGACCACGTCGTGCAACTTGGCCAACACGTAGCGGTCGAGTTGATCGGTGGCCCGTTCGTGGGTCATCGTCTGCCCGGTCAGATTGGCGGCGTTGGCGTACAAGGACAAGAAGTACCATGCGTTCCAGAGGGGCAGGATCACTTGGCGAACGGAGTCGCGGATGCCGGTTTCGGTCACTGCGAAGTCGCCACCGCGCAGCACCGGAGACGATAGGAGGTACCAGCGCATGGCGTCGGAGCCGTGGCTGTCGAACACCTCGTACACATCGGGGTAGTTGCGCTTCGACTTCGACATCTTCTCGCCGTCTTCACCGAGCACGATCCCATGGGCCATGCAGGTACGGAACGACGGGCGGTCGAAAAGGGCGGTAGCGAGCACGTGCAGGGTATAGAACCAGCCTCGAGTTTGGCCGATGTATTCGACAATGAAGTCGCCCGGATAATGGTGTTCGAACCAGTCCTTATTCTCAAATGGATAGTGCACCTGTGCGAACGGCATCGAGCCCGACTCGAACCAACAGTCGAGCACCTCGGGCACGCGTCGCATCATCGACTGGCCGGAGGGATCGTCGGGGTTGGGACGCACGAGGTCGTCGACGAACGGGCGGTGCAGATCGGCCGGGCGCACGCCGAAGTCCCGTTCGATGGCGTCGAGGCTCCCGTAGACATCGAGGCGCGGATACCGAGGATCGTCGCTCTTCCACACGGGGATGGGCGAACCCCAGAAACGGTTACGGCTGATCGACCAATCGCGGGCGTTCTCGATCCATTTGCCGAAACTGCCCTCCTTCACGTGCGCCGGCACCCAGGTGATCAGCTCGCCGAGTTCGACCATCCGGTCGCGGAACTTGGTGACTTCGACGAACCACGACGACACGGCACGGTAGATGAGGGGGTTGTCGCAGCGCCAGCAATGCGGGTAGGAATGCTCATAGGAGTCGAGCCGCACGAGCTGCTTCGATTTGCGCAAATCGGCCACGATTACCTTGTTGGCGTCGAAAACCTGCATACCTGCATAGGGTGGCACTTCGGTGGTGAAGCGCCCGGCCGAGTCGACCGGATTCTTCACCGGGATGCCGACGGCGTCGGTGATGGCCTTGTCTTCTTCGCCGAACGCCGGTGCGATGTGCACCACGCCGGTGCCGTCCTCCGTGGTCACGTAGTCGGCGGCCAGGACTTGGTGGGCGTTCTGCGTCCCGGCAAAGAACGGGAACAACGGCGTATACCGGCGCCCGACGAGGTCGCGCCCGACAACGGTGCCGACCTGAACGGCCGTCGCCAATTCTTTCGCGTACGACCCGAGCCGGGCCTCGGCGAGGATGTAGCGCTGCCCGTCCGGCTCCTCCATGACGGCGTAGGCGATGTCGGGGCCGACGGCCACTGCCAGGTTGGACGGCAGCGTCCACGGCGTCGTGGTCCACGCCAGAATCTTCTCGCGGGCGCCGTCCTCGAACTGGAACATGACCGTAACGGCCGGATCCTGACGCGGTTTGTAGACGTCATCCATGCGGGTTTCGGTCATCGAGAGCGGCGTTTCGCAGCGCCAGCAGTAGGGCAAGACCCGAAGGCCTTCGTAAATGAGGCCCTTTTCGTGGAGGGTCTTAAAGGCCCACATGACGCTTTCCATGTAATCGAGATCGAGTGTCTTGTAGTCGTTCTCGAAATCCACCCAGCGGGCCTGGCGCTTGACGTAGCGTTCCCAATCTCGGGTGTAACGCAGCACCGACTCGCGACACGCCCCGTTGAAGCGCTTCACCCCCATTTCGAGGATCTCGGGCTTACCCGAGAGGCCCAGCTGCTTCTCGGCCTCGACCTCGGCCGGCAGACCGTGACAGTCCCACCCGAAGCGGCGCTCGACCCGGCGGCCCTTCATCGTCTGGTACCGGGGGATCGCATCTTTCACGTAGCCGGTGAGCAGATGCCCGTAGTGGGGGAGACCGTTGGCGAAGGGGGGACCGTCGTAGAACACGTACTCGTTGGCGCCGTCGACTCCCGCCGGCCGGGCGTAGACGCTCATCTCGAAGGTGGCGTCCTCGGCCCAGCGGACGAGGGTGGCGTCCTCGAGTTCAGCAAAACGGGGTTGCGACGGGAGCGTGGGGTAGGGCATGGCGATCGGGTCCTCTGGGTGTCCTCGTGGCGGTCTTGTTGGTGAGGCCACGGGGACGATCCTCGCGGACCGCGGTACCACCCCGCTTGGTCGCATTCCGCTCGCACGGCTACGACCCTCTCGACGTCCTGCGATGACGGGCAGGGCCCGGCCCGGTCTAATGAGGCACTCGCGAAAGGGCCGGTTCTTCGGGCGGCTCGGAGGTGATGGCCTCGTCAAAGCCGTTCGGCCTAGTGTAGGGGACGGGGAGCGGGCCGGTTGGCGGGCCAGGGCGCTAACGCTCACGCCGTCATCGCTCACGCCGATATTACCATACTGGGGACGAGCAAGTCGATGATTGTGGTGAAGTCGTCGCGGCCCATGCGCCTGATACCGTCGCTTGGCGATGACCGATGCCACGCCCCCGATGGGCTCAACGCTGGGCGGAATACTGGGGGGACCGATCGACGGGCCGAAACGGTTGGCCGCCCAGTACCCGCTTGTCGATGCGCCCATTGGACTCTCCGTCGTGCATCGCGCCACTCGATTCGCAGGCGTCATCGTGGGTTTTGAACTCGACGGCGTGCGGGTGCGGGGCCAATCGGGCGACGAGCGCCTGGTCCGGCTGGTTGCCGGTGCGTTCGCCGTGAAGGGCCAGGCCGTCTCCTTGCGACCGGTGCGGTCCGGCGATGGCGCCTCGACCGTCGGCGCCCGCACGGCATCTGGTTCCGTGGCCGTGGCGACGGCGCGCGCCAGGGTGGCGATGGGGTCGCGGATTTGGGTCGAAGGGGTGCACGACGCGGAGTTGGTGGAAAAGGTATGGGGAGATGATCTTCGGGTCGAGGGCGTTGTCGTTGAACGCCTCGATGGGATCGATGAACTCGCAGCCGCGGTGCAAGCCTTCTCGCCAGGACCCGGCCGGCGCCTAGGTGTCTTGGTCGACCATCTCGTCGCTGGGAGCAAAGAGGCGAGGCTGGCGGCGGAGGTTCGTCACGCGCATGTGCTGGTGACCGGCACGCCGTTCGTCGACGTATGGCAAGCCGTGCGACCCACGGTGGCTCGTATAGGGGCGACGGTCTGGCCGACAGTGCCGCGGGGCGAGCCATGGAAAGAGGGAGTCCTCACCCGGCTGGGTCGACCCGGAGATTCGCCGGGGCGATTCTGGAGACAATTACTGGGATCGGTACGGTCTTACGTAGACCTCGAACCGGCGTTGGTAGGGGCTGTCGAGTCGCTGATCGACTTCGTCACCGCGTCGCCGGCGTAAGATCAGGCGATCCGCTCCACGCCGGCAATGAATGCTTCGGCCGATTCGCCACCAGCGACTAACGGCGCCGCGGCGCGGCGATTGGCGAAAGCCGTCGCGACAATTCCGGTGGTCAAATCCAACATTCCCAGGTCTTGGCTGGTTACCGCCTGGCTGTCGGGCCGACGGTAGGAAAAGAACACCGTTTCATCGATGGTGCGCCGGAGCAGGACCTGATCGAACTGATCGTGAGGGAATCGATAGCGTTCGCGGCCCGATTCGTCGACGATGACATCGAAGTCATCGGCCAGCGTTGACGTGTCGGGTTTGTAGTCAACTCGGATACGGAATCCGTCGACGGCGTAGGGCGGCACGGCCGCGTCAACGGGCAACAAATCGACCCTTCCACCCCCCGTGGGGTCGATGATCACCGCTCCGGTGCGAGCCTTCTGACCGGACGGATCGCGCAAATCGGCCCGCAAATCGCCGTTCGCCTTGAAGATGCCGGCGACGCGCCAGTCGGCCGGAAGCGCAATCGGTTGATCGATGAAGGTGTCGTTGGAAACATCGATGAGTCTTCGTACGAGGATGGGCGAAGCGCCGCCCGCGGGGGAATACAGGTAGGAGAATTGATGGTCGCCCTCGGGTCGCAGCGATCCCGTGTGTTCGAACACCGATTCGTTGACCGGTCGAAGGTTGCGATACGTCCGCGCTTGCGTGTCGTACACCGTGAGCAGGAGGCTCGGACCCGTAGCGGGGTCGGCGCCCGTCACGCCTGCACCGTTCGGGTCGTTCGAGCCGGGCTGTAAATCGAAGAGCACGAGCCAGCGGTTTCCGATCACGGCGTTGGGCATGGCCCCGCAGCGCGCCGGCGTCCAGGTGGGATCTTTCCCGACGAAATTGACAGACCACCCGGGATTGGGCACGAGCGCAGCTGCGTCGGTGGCCAACATACTGACCAGAAATCGTCCACTGGCGCCGTTCCTCGTCACCTCAAAGAGCGAGCCCATCTCAGAGGCCGGTACTTGGCCGACGAGTTGGCGTTGGGCCAGAAAGCTTCGAGCTGAAGTCGGAGCAATGATCCGGTCTCCCGTTACCCGTGTGGGCGCCACAGCCGTTGCGGTCGGAAGGGTTGTCCTGGCTGAGGATGTGGGACTGGGGCGACTCGACCTTGGGGCACGGTTGCGCCGGGCGTTCGCCCCTGCGTCGGCCTTCCCATTTGCACCGAACATGAGCACAATCACTCCCGCGCACAGCGCGTGGTTGACGACTCGACGATGCATCACCGCCTGTATCGACTTCTCGACGGCCGATCTAGAGCAAATTTCGTCACGCTGCGGTGCGGTACCAACCCGGTTCAACCTCGATCACGGCGCCGGTGCGCACCATACGGCGCAGGTGCATGGCGATCGAGGTCTTCTCGACGTGGTCAAGGAAGAGGAGCTTCGTGTCCGGTCGGTAGATGATTCGGTGGCTCACCATCTCGGTCATCGTCCGAGGCTGGGCGAGAAACGCCAGCAGCCGTGCCTCGCGAGTGTCGATCACGGCCCGAAATTGGTCAAGCGCAGTGAGGAACTCCGTCCGGTCCGACACGACACCCTTGTGGTGAAACGTCACGTAGTGGCGGGCGTCGATACCCCGGCATCGTTCGATCGCCCGTTCGAAGTCTTCAAGGTCGCTCCAATGGTCGCCGTAATACGGACCGAAGCTCGACAAGTCGATATCGGCCACGAAGAACACGCCGTCGGGTTCTATCAAGAACCCACTATGGCCCCGCGTGTGGCCGGGAAGGTGAACAACCTCGATGCGCGTACCGCCGACGTCGAAGCGCTGCCCGTCCACAAAGCCGGTGGCGTCCTCTCGCGGGCTGTAGTGAAATTCGGCGACGACCTCAGCTTGCCAATCGAGGGCAATGTCGCTCGGCATGCCGTATATGGTCATGAACCCCTCGAGACTCCGGATGCCGAGAAGGTCGTCTTCGTGGGCATGGACATGGGCCGCCGGGAACGAGGCGAGCCCCACGACGTGGTCTTCATGGGCATGGCTCACCAGGATGCGATCGACCGATTCCGGCGGACCGCCGCGGGCGTGCACGGCCAAGGAGGGATCGATGAGCACGACCTCCTCGGTGCCGAGCACCATCAGGGAATTACCGGAAGGGTACTTTCCCGAAGAGTCGCCCACCAGCGCGACCGACCGGCCCATCCGAAAATCCGACTCTCGATATCCGGCGCCCATGTCCGCACGGTACCGCGCCGCGTCGTCGGACGCACGCCGAGCCTGCGCCTTTCGGGTGTTGAGTGTGATGCCTGCGCCGGGCGCCTACGATGGGTCGGTGAACGAGCCGGGGGCAGCGGGCACGAGCACCTGGGACTCCGGCCACGAATGGCTGTGGCGGCGCATGCGGCGCTTTCGACGGATCGGGGTGGCCCTCCTCGTCGTTGGATTGGGCGGCGGTTACGGGTTGGGCCGATCGGGGCGCGCACCCTCGCCCCACTCACCGTCGCCCCCATCCCAGTCGACCGCAGACGCGGGCACGTTGACCGCGAGTGGCGTGATCGACCCCGTCGCCGTTCGTGCCAACACCGCCGAATCGCCCGCAGCCATTGGCGTGAACAACGCCGCGCCCCGCCTTACGCTCGACGATCGCCCGAGTCGAGGACCGGCCGACGCCGCCATCACCATCGTGGAGTTCAGCGACTTCCAATGCCCCTTTTGTTTTCGCCACGAGAAGGAGGTCGTACCAAAGTTGATGGATCCCAACGGCAAATACGGCGCCAAGATCCGCTACATCGTAAAGTCACTCCCGCTGGCCGAGCATCCTTTGGCTCGGGGCGCGGCTGAGGCAGCCGAATGTGCCCAGCTTCTGGGCAAGTACTGGCAATACCACGATCGACTGTTCGACCACCAGGATGAGCTCGACCCGGTCTCATTGCGGGCGCACGCACGAGCAGTAGGGCTGGACGGCGCCCGTTTCGACCAATGTCTTGACAGCCGTACCGGGAGTCCTAGGGTCGACCGCGACCTCCAGGAGGCGGCGAATTTCGGAATCAAGGGCACGCCCACGTTTTTCGTGAACGGCGTGCGGATTCCCGGGGCGCAACCGTTGGCCCTGTTCGAGACCGTGATCGATCATCTCCTCGCGGGCCAGCCCATACAACTCGTCGATCACTGAGCAGGCCGCGCCACCGTGCACGCTCCTGTGGCGCGAGACTGCCGAGATGCGAAACATCGCTTCCAAGGTTCAGCAATGGTTGGCCGCCCGCGAGTCGGTCGCGATCGCTCGGATCATCGAGATCGAAGGGTTCGGGAGCCGTCGTGGCGGAGAAGCCCTCGCCCTGAACGGGGCTAAATCGGCCGGTCAGCTATTGGGCGGAACGGCCGACGTGGTGCTGCGTGACGCCGCAGCCAACCTCGCCGACGGCGCCGTAGTCGTCCGAGTCGAAATCGGCGATCCCGTCGCCGTCGAGGCCGGTCTTGCCTGCGGGGGCGCGGCATTAGTTCTGGTTCAGGATGCCCACTCGGTTCCGCCGCCATTCTGGACCGCCATTGGCGACCGCCGACCCGCGGCGCTCGCCACTGTGATCGCATCGGGGGCCTCGCTGGCCATAGTCGACGGAGCAACCGTTGGATCGCTGGCCAACCCCGGTCTCGAAGCGGTCGCCGTCGGACGGGGGGCCGAAATGTTGGTGAAAGGCCGTTCTGGCTCGCAGGTTCACGAAGGACTCCTGATCGAAGTCATCGTGCCCATTCCGCATCTTCTGGTGCTCGGAACGGCCGAGCTGGCGGGGGCGCTGCGTCGCCAAGGCGAGCTTCTCGGATGGACGGTGGCCGTTCACGACGAGCGCGTCGCGGGGGTCACCGAAACGGCGATCAGCTTGGCCGAAGCCTCCGGTCCCCAAGATGCCATAGTGGCGCTGAGCCACGACTTGGCCGCGAGTTGCGCGGTTCTGGCCGCCGGGCTCCGCTCCGGGGCCTACGTCGGCGCCCTCGGTTCGCGGGGTACGCAGACTAAACGGGCCGAAGTACTCGAATCGGTTCACGGCCTTTCCGAGTCGGCCATCGCCGTGGTCCACGGACCCGTGGGACTCGATCTCGGGGCCCGATCGCCCGAAGAGACGGCGTTGGCGATCTTCGCCGAAGTCCTCTCCCATCGCAGCGGCCGATCGGCCGCGTCGTTGCGGGCCAGCGCCGGCCCGATCAACGGTTGAGCACCCCGTCGGCCCGGACCCCTCAGCGCCCCGTCGGTCCCGGACCCTCAGCCCAAAAGACCCTCATCCCAAAAGACCCTCATCCCATAAGTCCTTCAGCCCGTATGACCCCGAAGACACCCACCTAAGACCCAGATCGTGAACGTCGCTTGTGGCGTTCCTCCATGCGTTTTCCGATGAGGGCGCGTCGTTCTTGCAATTCGGCGTATGTCAACGACGGTCGGTCATCAGCGATACCCATGCTTGCTTTATAGAGGCCGAGGTCGACGGCCTGGCGCCGGGGGTCGATCCCGATTTCGTTGGCGATCTGCTCGCCGTGGGCCGAAGCGAAATACATGGCCACCTCGGTAAGCGTGGCGAAGAGATCCAGGTTGGGGGCCAGAGTCGCCAATGCACCATCGAGGAAGAGCATGTCTTTCACGAACAGCATCAACTCCTTCGGCATTCGGGCCCCGTATGCCAACATCGCTTTGGTGATGTTGCGGATCTCGGCGACCATCTCGTCGGCCGACATCTGGGTTGGGTCCTTGACCGGCCCATCAAGATTGAGATCTCGAATCACGGCGTCGATATCGGTGTCGAGAGGAAGCGCCCCGAGTTCGCAGAGCGCCTGCACCTGAAGACGAAGGTCGTTGGTTGTTCCGGCGAGCATGAGGCGAAGAAAAGCTTGGCGCTTGACGTCGTCGAGTCGTCCCGTGATGCCGTGATCAAGCAGTGCCGTCCTACCGTCGGGGAGAACGACGAGATTGCCGCCGTGCAGGTCGCCATGAAACACTCCGTGCAGCATTGCCCCTTCAAGAAAGGCAACCATGCCGGCCCGGACGACGGCCTCGGTGTCGATCCCGGCCTCGCGCATCCCGACGGCGTCGTCCCATGCGAAGCCGCTTAGGCGCTCCATAACCAACACCCGTTTGGTGATAAGAGTCGGGTGGGGCCGGGGAACGACCATGGCCCGTTGATTCGTCAAGGCCAGCACGCGGGCGATGTCGAGCATATTCTCGGCTTCGAGACGGAAGTCGAGTTCTTCGACAATGGTCTCGGCGAACAGTTCGACAAGGGCCGGAGGATTGGCCAAAGCGGCGATCGGTATCCGACCCATCAGGTGCGGCGCAAACCAGCTCATGGCGGCGAGATCTTGGCGCACCCGGATCTCGACGTCGGGGCGTTGGACCTTCACCACCACGTCTTCGCCGCTGACCAAGCGCGCCCCAAGAACCTGGGCGATGGACGCGGCGGCGATCGGCTTCTCATCAAACTGAGCGAACACCTCCGAGAGCGGCCGACCCAGTTCTGATTCCACAATTCGCCGAACCACCGAGAAGGGCTCGGCCGGCACCCGGTCACGCAGTTGACGAAACTCTCCGACGAGTTCCGGCGGAAAGATGCCCTCACCCGAACTGATGATTTGGCCCATCTTGATATAGGTGGGGCCGAGCGTGGCGAATGCGATCCGGAGCCGGCGCGAGACGCCGGCCCGTGATTGTTCGCCGCCCTTTCGTTTCTCTTTCAACCGCCACGCCAGGAGGGCCCCGCCCAGCACCCGTCCGGTGCGAATGACCCTTCGACCTGGGGGTAAGCGCCGAGCCTTGAGAAGTACCGGCACCTGAGCGCGGGTGCGTTGGCGTACGCCGTCGAGCCCGACCAGCCACGGGAGGTTGGCCCGATCAAGGGTCCACGGGCCATGGGCCGTGAACGCGCCGAACTGGAGGTCAGATGCCGCGTCGGGCGGCGGCTCGTACGAAGGGACGTGCGAGACGGCAACCGGCGTGGGCGTGGGGGGAGCGCTCACCCCCATCAGATTACCGGCGATCAGTGACTATGTTGCTTCGGTGATGGCGAAACGCAGTTCGGGCGTACAATGGCGCCGTGGTCGCCACGACGCTCACTCCGATTCGCCACGAGGGACAAGCCGCGACCGGCGCCATGGTGCCGAAGGGCATCGTGGCCTTCCAAGGATCGCCAACGCTACGTGCCACCGGCTTTCCCAAGCGGGAATTACGCGACGAGCTACGACGGATTCCGAGCGCTCGCAACGTCGTTGCGGTGCTGAGCACTTGGGCGCAATCACTCGGAATGTTGTTGGTGGTAGGCGAGGTCGTTCATCGGACCGGCCAGTGGTGGCTCTGGGCGCCGGCATTCTTCCTGATGGGCAGGGCCAACGCCATGTTTGGAATCTTGTCCCATGAGGCCGCCCACCGAGTCATGTTTCGGCGCCGAGCGTTCAATGACTGGGTCGGCAAATGGCTGTGCGGCGCACCCGGATTCTCTTCGAACGCGGCATACCGTCGGGTCCATATGGCCCATCATCGCGATGAGTTCGGGCCCGACGAGCCCGATTTGGGCTTGTACGGTGGCTACCCGATCACTCGAGCCAGCTTCTGGCGGAAGATGCGCCGCGACGCCTTCGGAGAGTCGGGCTACAAGAACCTGAAAGGTTTTCTGAGAGGGCTTCAGCGTCGCGTGAGCCGGCGCTCGACGATCGACATCTTGGCCGTCCAAGCTTTGATCGCCGCGATACTCACTTGGAGAGTCGGATGGTGGGCCTATCCGGTGTTGTGGTTCGGGCCCTGGATGACGGTTTGGCGAGTCCTCAATCGCCTTCGGGCCATCGCCGAACACGGCGGTATGGCGCGTTCCGACGATAAGCGAGCGACAACCCACCACGTTCGTCAGCACCTTCTCGCCCGATTTTTGTTCACGCCTTACAACGTTGGCTATCACTTGGCGCATCATGTCGACTCTGGTGTAACGATGTGGCATCTCCCGGGGCTCAACACTGAGCTGGAAGCGGCCGGCTACGTCTCGCCCGACATTACCTACCCCAACTACCGCTCGTTGTGGCGGGCGCTGCGCGCCCGACCGACGTAAAGATGGCTAACTTCACATCTTGTGCTTGAGATCGGCGTCGAAGCTCCCGAATTCAAGTTGCTGGATCGAGACGGATGGGTGGTGCAACTCGGAGCTTTTCGGGGTCGACGAGTTTGTCTATTCTTGAGCCCAGGGATCCATCTCTACGGGCCGGGCACGATCCACAAGGTGCTCGGCGAACTTTCGGAGTCCGAAAGTTCGGGTCTGGCTGACGCCGTCGTCATTGCCGTCAATGCCGACAGCACCAAACACCAACAGCGATTCGCCGAGCGCCATGGGCTCGCGTACCTGTTTCTCTCCGACCCTGAACACGTCGTCGCAATGGCCTACGAAGTGTGGCAACACCGTCCCAAACGGGGGCGACCATTTCATGATGTCGTGCCCTCGGTGTTCTTGATTGACGATCAAGGCCATCTGACTCACGCTTGGTACGACGTCAAAGTTCAGACTTTTCGCGACTCGTTCGTGGCTGCCGTCGGCCTCGACGGCTCAGGGTCAGCGGACGGGAGCCATGACGATGGTTCCGTTGTGACCACCGAACCCGAAGCTATTTGAAATGGCGACACCCGGTTGCCAAGATCGCGGTTGGCCCAGTACAAGGTCGATGTGGATATCGGGATCGAGTGTTTCGGCTGAGCTGCCTCGGGTCGGGGGGATCAACCGATGAAAGATCGACAGCGCCAACGTCGCTCCCTCAATGGCCCCGGCGGCGCCCAGCGCATGCCCGGTCACGCCTTTGGTCGAAGTGATGATCGGACCGGGTGATCCGAATACTTTGCTCAACGCCTCGGCCTCGGCCGCATCATTGAGGGGTGTTGAAGTGCCATGAGCGTTGACATGGCGTACGTCGGCCGGGGTGACCCCCGCGTCGGACAGGGCCAGTTCCATACAGCGTACGGCGCCCCCGCCACCAGGGGCCGGAGCCGTTATGTGATGGGCGTCGGCGGTCGAGGCGGAACCCAGCACCTCGGCGTAGATCCGGGCGCCGCGGGCCATCGCGTGCTCGAGTTCCTCCAGAACCAGCACGCCGGCCGCTTCGGCCATGACGAAGCCATCGCGTCGACTGTCGAACGGTCGAGACCAGCCGCTCGTCGACAAGGCCGTCATGTTGCGGAATCCGGCCATGGAAGTAGGCGTCATCGCCGACTCTGATCCGCCGGCCAGCATCACATCGGTGGACCCGGTGGCGATAAGGCGGGCGGCGTTGCCGATGGCGTGGGTGCCGGAAGCGCACGCGGTCACGACGGCCTCGCAAGGGCCCTGAAAGCCGAACCGCATCGAGACCGAAGCGGCCGCAGCGTTCGGCATCATCATAGGAACGAGGAACGGCGAGACTCGGCGCTCGCCCTTCTCAAGGCGGATCTGGATCTGCTCCTCTAACGTCTCGAGCCCCCCGACGCCAGTCGCGACCATCACGCCCGACCGGGCCGGATCGGCGCCGAGCCCTCCGCCGAAGACCGATGGATCACCGCCCGCGTCGCGCAAAGCCATCATCGCGCTGGCCACTGCCATTTGCTGAAATCGGTCGGCTCGCCGTACCTCTTTAGGGTTGTCGAAATACGGCTGGGGGTCGAACGCGACGACCCGACGGCTGGCGTCGCCGGGGTCGCTCGTCAGCAGTCCTTCCCAAAATGCATCTTTGCCAAGTCCGCACGCGGCGATGACACCGATGCCGGTTACGCAGACGCGGCGCGGATACATCCGGGCCATGTCAGATCCCGAGCTTGCCGCAGACCAGCTCGAAGGCCTGCTGTACGGTCTCGATGCCCTCGAGTTCTTCTTCAGGGATGGCCACGTCAAAGTTCTCTTCTAGAGACATGACCAGTTCAACGAGATCAAGGGAGTCGGCGTCGAGATCCTCGGCGAACCGGGCGTCGGGCACGACCTGTTCGGCGCCGACGGCCAGGACCTCGACGGCGGATTTTTTGAATGTTTCGAAAGCTTCTTCGCGGGTGGGCATGACTAGGTTCCTTTCGAACCACGACGGAGATCGAGTTGATTAACGACAGTTGGAGGGTTTGTACATCAATGGCCCATGGCGAGGCCACCGTCGACGGGCAGCACTGCCCCGGTTATGGAGGCCGCTTCAGGAGAGGCGAGGAACGCTACCGCGGCCGCGACTTCTTCGGGACTGGCGAGGCGACCGATCGGCGTGGCCGCGATCATGGCTCCACGCACGGCGTCGGAGAGCGCGGCGGTCATGTCGGTCTCCACGCCGCCGGGGGCAACGACATTGACCGTGATCGACCGACTGGCCAGTTCACGGGCCATCGATCGGGCCAGGCCGATCATGCCGGCCTTGGACGCAGCGTAGTTCGCCTGACCAGGATTACCCCAGTACGCGGCTACCGACGAAATGAACACGATCCGACCCTTTCGGGCCCGGAGCATGGGGGCGGCAGCCCGTTTCGCCACCCGAAATGCGCCCGTCAAGTTGGTGTCGATCACATCGGTGAACGCTTTTTCGCTCATTCGGAGCAGCAATCCGTCACGGGTCATCCCGGCGTTGGCCACGAGAACCTCGACGGGCCCGAATTCGCCCTCGATTCGTTTGAACGCCTCCTCCACATCTTCGCCGGAGGTGACGTCGCAACGCACCCCGAGAAGTCCTGGCGGCGGGTCGCTCGAACGGTAGGTGATGGCTACTCGGTCGCCCAAGGCGGCGAATCTTTGGGCGCAGGCCAGTCCGATTCCGCGATTTCCTCCCGTGACCAACACGACCCGTCCGGGTCTGGCGTTTTCTGAGTCGGACATCACCGCATGAATCTCGCGTTGTTGGGGCCGTGACCACCTTCACGAACCACGCCACCCCAGCGCAGGGCGGCGCTTGACCATGTCATACCAGCGCCGAACCCGACCAGGAGCACATGGTCGCCGGGCTGAATGTTTCCCGCGTCGAGTTCACCAGAAAGCGAATAAGGAATCGACGCGCTGGAGGTGTTTCCAATCCACTGCACCGTCTGCGAGCAGCGGTCCATCGGAAAATGAAGACGTTGACAAGCCGCGTCGATAATACGTAGATTGGCCTGGTGAGGCACGATCCAGTCGATATCGTCGATCGTCAACTTCGCCCTCTCCATGGTGACCTTCGACGATTCGACCATTGCCCGAACGGCCCGGCGGTATACCTCCTTGCCCTCCATGCGCACGAAACCGTCGTTGTCTTTGTAGAGAATGTGCTTCGCCGAGCCATCCACGCCGAGGTCGAAGCCGAGCAGCTGACCTTCACCGGGCACCGCCTCCAGGACCATGGCGCCGGCCGCATCGGCGAACAGCACCGCCGTCGTGCGGTCCATCGGATCGAAGATCTTGGACAGGACCTCGGAGCCGATCACGAGCACTCGTTGCAGGCCCAGCTCCAAGAAGCCGTGGGCCGTCGTAAGTGCATACACGAAGCCGGAACACGCAGCCTGGACGTCGAATCCTCCGCAACGCAAGCCCAGACCCTCCTGGACTGTTGCTGACGTGCCGGGAAATGTTTGGTCGGGCGCCGAGGTCGCGAGCACCAAAAGGTCGATGTCGGTCGGTACGAGGCCGGCCTTTTGCAACGCCGCAGAACCTGCGGCGATCGCCAGCGAGGCCACCGTTCCTCCCCATCGCCGCTCACGAATTCCAGAGCGTTCCTGGATCCAGGCGTCAGAGGTATCGAGCGTCTTTGCCAGCTCGTCGTTGGTAACGATCCGGTCAGGAAGAGAGACCCCCCATCCGGTGATGATGCCCCCTCGGTTCGTCATGCTGGCCTTCCTTTCACGTTCATTCCGAATTCCAATTTGATGATGGAAACGACTTAGATCGCATTATGAATGTAGCCAAGCAATGGGCTGCCCGGCAGTTACACGTTCGCCTCCAACGGCCAGCATTCCGCTGATTTCACCCGCAAAACTGGATCTGACCTCGACTCCGTCGTCGATGTTTCCGATATGGCCGAGTAACCCCCCTACTGTCAGTTTCGCCCCGGGCCGGGCTCGATGGTCGGGCTGGAACACTCCCGCTGCCGGGCTCACGACCATGCGTACGCTCATCGATAGGTGCTCGCCTTCGTGATTGCGTCCGAGGAGGGGAGCCGTCGTTCCGTTGATCAACTCAAGCAGCCTGTCGACGTCTTCGGGGGAACCCACCGACACGGTTCGGGCGTCAGGGACGATGCGTTTGGCCAATCCGGTCAGCACGCTCCCCGGTCCTAGCTCGATGAACGTCGTGGCCCCGGCGTCAGCCATGTGCTGAACCGATTGTCGCCACCTGACCGGGGAGACGAGCTGCGCACTGAGCAACGACGCCCACTCGTTGGCCATCACGTGTGGCCTGGCGTCGATGTTGGCGAAGACCGCCACGTCGGGGTCAAGGAGCGTCGCCGCCGCCAATGCTTCGCGCAGACGGTCGCGCGCCGAAGCCATGTAAGGCGTGTGAAACGCTCCGCCCACCGGTAGGGGTACGGCCCGCTTCGCGCCCAGTTCTTTGGCCGCCTCGACTGCTCGGGCCAGTGCCGCAGGGTCGCCGGCGATAACCACCTGTCCGGGCGCGTTGTAATTGGCCACCCACGCGTCGCCGTCGGAGCGTCGACACGCGGCGTCGGCGTCATCGTCCTCAATGCCGAGCAACGCCGTCATAGCTCCGGGTTTTTGATCGGCCGCGTCCTGCATTGCCTCTCCGCGCAACGTTACGACGCGCACTCCGTCCTCAAAGCTGAGTGCGCCCGTGGCGGTCAGAGCCGTGTACTCACCGAGGCTGTGACCGGCGCAAACCCCTGGCGTTACGCCCACCCGCTCGACTGCGTCGAGCACGATCATCGAGAGCATGAAGGTCGAGAGCTGGGTATTGCGGGGGTATTTCAGCTCGTCTGCGTCGGCGTCGAGGAGAAGGTGAGCAACATCGCGACCGGCGATCTCGGAGGCCTCGGCGATGACCTCCCAAGATGGTTGATCGACCCAGGGCCGACCCATGCCTGGCTTCTGGGAGCCCTGGCCGGGAAACGTAAACGCCAACATTGTGGCATCAGACTACGACGCCGGTGCGTTGGTTACACGCGAGACGCACGGACCCGGCCCAGGGGAGGTTCGTGGTCGGGCGGCTTTGGCGGCTAAGCTTCGTGCACCGCTCGCCCGGGTGGTGGAATGGCAGACACGAAGGTCTCAAACACCTTTGCCGCAAGGCGTGCGGGTTCGAGTCCCGCCCCGGGCACACGGTTAGCTTCTTGTGGTTGGCCTCGAGTCGACCTCGCTGGCCAGATGAGAATCCTCGGCCCGGCTGAAAATTTGCCTCGGTCATATGAACCTCCTGGTTGTTCGCCACGTATGGAAGGTTATGCAGAGGGAGGAACGAGTTCACGATGACTGAGCCAGCGTCCGGTGCGCCGCGTTCCCGATTCGGCCGATTCGGTAAACGGATCATTTTAGCCATCGCGGTGCTCATCATCATCTCGGTCCTCGCCGCGTACCTCATCCTCAACCATTTGTTCTTCAACAACCCCCCGGCCCCGCCCAAGTTCGGCCTGACGCCCCAGGGATCGCTGCTCTTCTTCGCCGGAAAACTCACAAAGGACCACAATCCCGATGCGTAAGCGCCTAA
>JANYDT010000138.1 GCA_025359845.1 Acidimicrobiia bacterium | reverse complement strand
AGGGCGGCGGCACCAAAGGCGAGGACTGCGGCGACGGTTGCGTGTGATGCTCCGCCGAGCACGGCTGCACCGCCGATGGCACCGACAGCGATGGCGAGTGATGCGATGGCAGGTACCCCGATGGCGATGCGTTTCGGGAGGGACCGGTCGAGGAGCTCGGCCGTGAGTGAGAGGCCGAGGAAGAGCACCTCAAGCGTCAATGCGATGGTCAGCGTGCGGCCCTGGCCTTCGCTGAGCGCGGCGCCCATGCCGACGAGCAGTCCGTCGATGAGCAGATCGATGATGATGGCGGCGAGGAGCGCCTTGGGGAGCCCGGTCTTTGACGCTTCCTTCGCTTCGACTCGCCGCTCGTACGTGCTGAGCGCAACAACGGTGGCTACCCCGATCGTGAACCCGATGAGCACCGCGCGCAACGAGTGCTGGTCTCGCAGGCTGGGGAGGACCTCGCCGGCTACGGCGGCGAAGACCACGCCGGCAGCGAAGTGCTGGACGAAACCCGAGGCCGCGTCGCTGAGGCGTCGAGACCCGGCGGCTACGGCGCCGATCACCGTCGCGGTGCTGGGGAAGACGACAAGTTTCGCCGCTTCCGCGACCGCCGTCGACATGGCTTCCTGCTTCGCTCAGCGGGCGTGCGAGGGGCGCCGGAGGAGGCGCAGACCGTTGGTGATGACGACAAGGCTGGCCCCCATGTCGGCCAACACCGCCACCCACAGCGACGCCGTGCCGGCGAGCGTGAGCGCGAAGAACACGACTTTCACGCCAACCGCGAAGGTGATGTTCTGCCAGAGCACGTGCGACGTGTGCTGGGAAATGCGTATGGTTTCGGCGATCTTTCGGGGGTCGTCGTCCATCAAAGCGATGTCGGCGGTCTCGATGGCCGTGTCGGTGCCGGCTGCGCCCATGGCGATGCCGAGCGTGGCCTTGGCCAGCGCCGGGGCATCGTTGACACCATCGCCGATCATGGCCACCGGACCGTCCCCGGCAAGCTCACCGACGATGGTGAGCTTGTCCTCCGGGAGCAGGTCGCCCCGGGCGTCGTCGATGCCGACCTGTCGGGCGACGGCGGTAGCGGTGCGCTGGTTGTCGCCGGTGAGCATCACCGTCTTGACGCGGAGCGCCTTGAGATCCGTGATGGCCTCACGGGTCTCTGGGCGGATGGTGTCGGCCACCGCGAGGATCCCGAGTGTTTCGTCTGCGGTCATGAGGACGACTGCGGTCTTTGCGTCGTTTTCGAGACGCTGGAGGATCCACTCGGTCTCCGGGTTGCAGACACCGGTCTCCTCGGTGAGCCGGTGGTTACCGAGGAGGTACCGAACGCCGTTGATGGTGCCCTGGACGCCGCGCCCGGGGAGGGCTTCGAAGTCCTCCACGGTGTCGAGCGGGCCTGTGTGTGCGGTGACGATCGCGTGAGCGACGGGATGCTCGGACCGGCTTTCGAGCGAGGCAGCGACGCGCAGGACGGTGTCGCGGTCGAGGGTGCCGGTGGAGTCGAGGTCGGTCAGCGCCGGTTTGCCGTGAGTGAGGGTGCCGGTCTTGTCGAGCGCGATGGTGCGTATGCGACGGGCCTGTTCGAGGTGGACTCCGCCCTTGATGAGGATGCCCCGTCGTGCCGCGCCGCCGAGCCCGGACACGACCGTGACCGGTGTGGAGATGACGAGCGCGCACGGGCAGGCGAGCACGAGCAGGACGAGGGACTTGTAGAGCCATTCGTGCCAGCGGCCGTTGGCCAGCAGCGGAGGACCGACCGCCACGCCGATTGCGAAGAGGAAGGCGAGTGGTGTGTAGATGGAGGAGAACCGGTCGACGAAGCGCTGTGCGGGCGCCTTCTCCGACTGGGCTTCTTGAATGGAGCGGGCGATCCGGTCGAGCGTCCCCTCGCCCTTCGCGGCGGTCACGGTCACTTCGAGTGTGCCGCGCTCGTTGATGGTTCCGGCGAACACCGTAGATCCGGGCTCCTTCGTTACCGGTATGGACTCGCCCGTGATGGGGGACTGATTCACGCTGGAGGTCCCGGACGACACGGTGCCGTCAAGGGCGATCCGCTCGCCGGGTCGTACGAGCAGCGTGGCCCCGGTGGGTACATCCCCGGCTGGTGTCTCGACCCACGTTCCGTCCGCGGCGCGGAGGTGGGCGGTCTCGGGGGCCAGTGCGACAAGGGAGCGGATGGCGTTGCGGGCGCGTTCGAGGCTAAGGGCTTCGATGAGCTCGGCGACACCGAAGAGCCAGATCACGACGGCCGCTTCCGGCATTGCCCGATCGCGACTGCGCCGACGACGGCCACCGACATCAGCAGGTTCATGGTGAGGCGACGACTGCGCAGAGCCTGGAACCCTTTGCGCAGGGTCTCGCGGCCGCCCAGCGCAATCGCTGCGGTGGCCAACGCCGCGACGAGCACGGACCGTTCCTGGGCGCCGGCGATGACAACGAGCTCGGAGCCGACCGCGAGCAGTCCGGCGATTGCGGTGGTGGCGAGCGCTCGTTTCGAGAGCGCCCGGTCATCGACTGATCCCGCTGTGGCCTCCACCAGGCGCGGACGCATGCCGAGGCCGCGAATGGCGGCTTCGATGGGCATAGGGTCGGTCATGTCGTGGCCGACGCGGACCTGTCGTGCGACGAGGTTGAACTCCAGCGACCGGACACCGTCGAGCGGTGTCAGCACGCCACGCAGATCGTTCTCCTCGGTCGGGCAGTCGAGCTCTTCGACCCGGTACACGGTGGTAGACGCGCCCGAGCGCTTCCGCTTCGCGCCCGGCAAGACGACTCCATCGGCGGGGGAGATGAGCTGGGGAGCCGCGCAGCAATCGTCTACGGCGACGGACAGCTGGGAGTGATCGCGGGTCTGGACCCCACGTTGCTCGTGCGAATGGTCGTGGGGTTCAACGGTCATGGCGGATTCCTCGTCCTCGTGCTGCAGTCGGCTGCAACCGTTTCTCCGGTCGGGTCTCGTCGCTGGCGTGCGTCGTTGTGCCGTGGCTGATGTGATCGGCCGAGAGATCGAGCAGCATCCGAACGTGTGCGTCCGCCAGGCGGTAATGGATACGTCGCCCGTCGCGTCGTGTGCGGACGACGTCGGCGGCCCGCAACAGGCGCATCGCCTGCGACACGATGTTCTCGCCGACACCGACCACCTCGGCGAGGTCGCAGACGCACAGCTCGCCGCCGACGAGCAGGGCGTGGAGGATGGCGACTCGGGTCGGATCGCCGAGGAGTCGGAAGAGCTCAGCCGTTTCGACATGTGAGTTGCGATCTGGGAGCCGTTGTCTCAGGGCATCGAGCGAGACCGGTGCGGGTCTCTCGCAATGAGACACACACGCGTCGAGACCGACAACCGGGGCCGCGGCCTGTCTTGCGATCATGTGAGCACTATATCTGCAAATATGTACAGGTAAGAACCTTTGGAGGCGTTGGAGCGAAGAAGCGTCGATCTGACAGACGCCGGACTTGGCTCGAAGAGCCCGACAACTCCGCTTTGGGGATCTTTGCCTAAGCAATCGCCCGACAACAAGCGAAGGCGTGGTCGTGGCCTATGGTTTTCGGATGCTTACACGTCGGTCATTCCTGGTGCTGGGAGGGACGTCCGCATTCGTCGTTCTCGTCGGAGGGTGCTCATCCCGCGGTCCGAGCGCGGGATCGAGCGGGTCCGCAGGCGGTCCAGGGTCGAGCGATTCGGCGATTGATTTTTCGGCGCGTTTCGCTCACTTCGAGGCATCAGACGAGCCCAACGGGAACCCCTCGAAAGTGGTTTGGCCGGACTACGTGACGGCGGGTGGTCCGGACGTCGTAAAGCTGTACGAGTTCCAGGTGTCGAACGGCGAGCTGATGCGGTTCATGCCGTGTTTCTGTGGGTGTGGGCGAGATGCTGGACACCGGAACAATCGGGACTGCTACATCAAGGCGGTCAACTCGGACGGGAGCGTCGACTTCGATTCCATGGCGCCCACCTGAGGGATCTGCCTCGGGGTCACGCGTGACGTGATGCGGATGGTGGACGATGGAATGTCGCCTCGGGCGATTCGCAAGGCGATTGATCGGATCAACGCTGACAAGATTGAGTTCTCAACTCCGACGCCTTACCCTCCTGCGTAGCCGCCCGTCTTGTCGCAGGCTGCTCGCCTCCCGCGATTGCACATCGGGCCGGACAATGCATCTCTACTACGCTCGATCGTTGCCGGTTCGAGGAGGAGTGCCTGTTGAAGATCCAGAGTCTCGGTCCGTTGGAGGCCGAGGTGCTGAACGTGTTGTGGGATGACGGTGGCTGGTTGACGCCCGGTGACGTCCACGACCGATTGACGACGGGTCGCGACCTTGCTTACACAACGGTCATGACGGTGCTCGTCCACTTGAGGGAGAAGGGCTTCGCCGAGCGCAAGCGGGCCGGTCGGGCGTTCGGATACCATGCGCTGACGACACGAGAGGAGCACTCCGCGGCGGTGATGACGGCGACGCTGACCGGAGCGCGCGACAAGCCGAAGGTGTTGACGAGTTTTGTGGCGCAGCTCGACGCCCGGCAGCGCAAGCAGCTTCGTCGGATGCTGGAGAAGTGATGATAGTCGCGTTGGCGTCGTTCGCCTTGGTGCTGCTGAGCGCGCCGGCGGTTACTGTTCGTCTCACGCGAGGAATCCACCCCCGGGATTGGACGCGATGGTCATTCGCGGCGCTCATCGTGGGTGCCTCCGCGGCGGAAGCGGGGTTGGTGCTGTTCGCCCTCCCGACGGTGCTTCGGGCCTTGGGGGCTCACGCGTTGGTGGCCGCGTGTGCACGGATGACCGGCTCTCTTATGCCCGGGGGTCCCGTCGTGGGTTGGTCCGCACTGTCGGTCGCGACCCTCGGCCCGTTGGCAGTTGCCCTCGAACTCCTACAGGCTCGTCGATCGCAACACACCCTTTCCGTCTGCGTCGCCGGTGTCGCCACCGAACAGATCGGTGACCAGTCGGTCGTCGTGATTCCGATTGGCGATGTGCTGGCCTTCACGGTGGCCGGTCCGCTCCCCGTGATCGTCGTTTCCTGCGGGATGCGAGAGGTGATGTCGGCCGACCAACTCGGTGCCGTGGTCAGGCACGAAGCGTCGCACGCGAATCATCGCCACGACCGCCTGCTGGCGTTGCTGGCAGGGCTGGAGCGAGCCTTCGTTTTACTCCCGATCGTCAAGCGTAGCGCGGCTGCGGTGCGCTGCGGGATCGAGCGGTGGGCCGATGAAGACGCCGCCGGTAGCACGCTCGACGGTCGTCGTCTGGTCCGTGACGCCCTGATGAGGGCGGTCTTCGCGGACACACCCGTCGGAGTTGTCGCGTTTGGGGCCGTAGCGACCATCGCGGTGCGAATCGATGCGCTTCGTCGGCCGCTTCGGGTCAGCGCCAGGCCTCGTCGGATCCTGGTGATCGCGATGTCGGTGGCGATGCTCCTCGCCGTGTCCAGCGCTGCGGCCGGCGCCGCCGAGTTGTGGCGGGTGCTGTTGATGCCCGCGTTCTGCGACCGCCGATAGCCGCCGACCACGTTTCTACTACGCTGCATCGTTGATGTGGCGAGTGCTGATACTTCCGTTCCTTGCCGTGATGGCCGGGATCGTGTCGTTCAGCTCGCCGTGCTGCATCCCGCTGGTACCCGGATACCTGTCGTATGTGTCGGCCATTCCTATCGCCGGGCTGGCCGAACGCGATGCCCGCGCCAAGGTGTTGCGGGCCTCGATGCTTTTCGTCGCCGGGTTCACGATTGTGTTCATCGTCCTCGGTGCTTCGTTCGCGGTCGTCGGTAGCCTGGTCCTGCGCAACGTCGACACCCTCACCCGTTTCTCGGGGGTTGGGATCATCGCGATGGGCCTCACCAACATGGGTCTCCTACGATTGCCGTTCCTGGCCCGGGAACGCCGCTTCGACCTCGCCCGAGTGTCGGCTGGGCCGCGTTCCGCGATTTTCGTCGGCATGGCCTTCTCGTTCGGGTGGGCGCCGTGCATCGGCCCGGTACTAGCCACCATCCTCACCGCCGCCGCCGCCACCCAAACCGTTGCTTGGGGAGCGATCCTTCTCGCCCTCTACTCCGTGGGGCTCGGCCTCCCGTTCATTGGGCTTGCCCTTGGAATGCACCGGGCCAAAGCGTCGCTCAGCTGGTTGCGGCGACATGGTCGCACGATCGAACGGGCTGGCGGCTTCGCCATGGTGGTCGTCGGCATGCTATTCGTGACCGGCCGATGGCGGGCGTTGTTCCTGCCGTTGCAACGATACTTCGCCCGACTCGGCTGGCCCCCGGTCTGAGGGTGTGGCGCGTGGACCGTGACGTCTTCTTGCGAGCCGGTCATGAGTCTGAGGTCATGGGTTGGTCATTTCGAGTTCCGCGATTTGGGCTCGTAGTTGCTCGACTCTGTTGGCGCGGTCCGAGTCAAGACCGGCGGGGCCTGGACCCGAAACGGCGATTGTAGGGATTGCCATTGCGTTCTTCTTGGCGCCGGCGCGGGTCATACCGCCCATCATGGCAACCATGGAAAGGGGGCAGGCGACAGGGGATTCGTTGAGTTCGTCGATGTGGTCGAGTGAAGTCGGCCTCGTCTCCCGAGTAGGCGACGAAGCCGGCGCTCGGATGGGCGCCCGTAGGATACGAGTTCGCCGTCGATGAGGATGGCGGGGGCGAAGATGGCCCCGTGAGCTACAGCGAGTCTCTGTCCTTCGCTCGACCCGAACGGGATTTCGTCGACGGAAAGGTTGAATTCGCTGGCGAGCCGGGTGAGAACGTCCTTGGCGTGGTCGCAGAAGTCACAAGCGGGTTGGGTCAGGAGGAGGATGTGGATCGGCGTTCCGCGGTCGGGATCGCTGCGGGACCAGGCTTCGGGTGGACGGGTCATCCGGCGGCGGGGAGGCCGAGGCCGGCGCGGAGGTCGGCGAGAAGATTGTCGGGAGGGACATACATGGTGAAGTCGGGTTTGCCGCCGTAGTCGGCTCGCCATCGGATGGTCCCGGTGGGGTCGACGTAGATGAAGGTGTGGCCGTCGGTGGAGTTGCCCATCATTCCGTAGTCGTTGGTGTGGTAGGCCTTGGACACGGCGAGGTCGGGGTCGGCGAGCACGATGCCGGTGATGGCGTCCTGGCGCATCTTGCGGGCAAGGAGTTCGGGAGAGTCGACGGTAATGGTCACGAGTTCGTTGACGCCGGAGGCTTTGAACCGGGCCTCGGAGGTGGCGTAGTCGCGCATCTGGTCCCAGCACGGTTGGCAGCCGATGCCTTCTTGGAAATACAGCAGTACACCTTTGCCATGCTGGGCGGCGAGGTCGAACTTGCCAAGGGTCGACGACGTCAACACCATCGGCGGGGCTGGCTTCCCAGGTCCGGGGTCGCCCACCGCGAATCGGAACTTGCCGGCTTTCGGCGAACCAGTCTTGGCCGACCCGGACTTGGTGGAACCGGCGCCGACGGCCACGTTGGATGACCCGTCCTTGCGGCTGGTCAGCACCACCGCGCCCGTGAGCGCCAGCGCTGCAACCGCCAGCGCTGCGCCGATCCGGACGGCGCGACGGTTGCGGGGTGTCTGGTGTCCGTTGCCTGTCACCGGGGCGGGGCGCGAGGCGTTTCGGGCAGTCTTGGGAAGTGGTGTCGGGCTCATGGGTGTGCTTCCTCGAGAAGATCGACGGTCGACGCCGCGGTCTGGTCGGTGTCGGTATTGGTTGCTTGTCCGCGGGGCTCATTGTCGGGATCGTTGGCGGGCGGCGATGCGGCGTGTCGGATTTGGTGGACGGCGGCTCGGCCCAGGAGGGCGACCATCACGACGAAGGTGAGCCATGCGGCCCAGTTGGGGAGCCAGGAGAGCGCTCTGGTGATGCGGTGCCCGGCGTCTTGGAGGTCGAGGAGCAGTGTTGCCTGCCAACCGCCGGTGACGGCGCGCATGCCGCCGGTGCGAGCGGCCATGAGGGCCCATCCGCCCATGGTGATGAGCATCAAGCCCGACACGAGGGAGGTGCCTGACAGGGTGCGCCGCCACGATCCGACCTGCCAAGAGACTGAGCGGGGTCGGAACAGGCGGGCCGTTTTCCAGTCGTAGCGGTCCCATAGGGCCGACATCAGCATGAGGGGTGCGACCATGCCGAACACGTAAGCGAAACCGAGACCGGCGGCGCGCAGGGTCGAGGCGGTGACACCGGATAGGGCGATGACGCCCGCGAGGACTGGGGCGCAGCAGCTCGACGCGACGCCGGAGAACAGTCCGAGGCTGTATACGCCGAACGGACCGGTCGCGGCGGGGCGGCCGGCGGGGCTGGGGAGTCGAAGTTTTCCGCCGAGCAGCGTGAAGATCCCGAGGGCGAGGAGGAGGACACCGCCGATCAGGTAGACGGTGGTGTGGTCGTTGATGAGGACCCGCCGGATGGCTGAGGCCCCGAGCACGAGGGGCAGGATCACGGTGGCGATGCCGGCGGCGAACAGGAATGTCATGGCGATCCGGAGGCGTTTGTTGTGGAACGACGCGGCGAAGTAGGCGGGCAGCATGACCGAGACGCAGCACGGCGCGAACAGCGAGATCATGCCGGCCAGCAGTGCCGCGACGACTGACCCGCCGAAGAATATGCTCGACCCCAACCCGACCCCCAAAGGCTTAGTTACTATGACGCGTCGTACTATATGGCATCGGAGCAGAAGACGATGAACGAAACCGACCCGACCCCGGCGGCCCTTCAAAGCAACACCTATCCGCGTCGCCGAGCCCGGTTTCGGTTCGCCGCTGTCACCGGGGCGTTCGGGGCGCTGCTGGTCTTCTCGATCGTGTTGGCCCGAGCGATGGGCACGCCGACGCAGGTGCGGTCACCGCTGCTCGGTCGGCTCGCCCCGACCTTCGACCTGGTCGGCCTTGACCGCGGCCGGGTCAGTAGCGCCGATCTGGGCGGGACGCTGTATGTCGTCAACTTCTGGGCGTCGTGGTGTGTGCCGTGCCGCGAGGAAGCACCGGTCCTGCAAGACTTCGCGGCCCGTCATTCCGACGGCACCGTTGAGCTTCTCGGTGTGCTGTTCGCTGACACACTTCCCGCCGCTCGGGCCTTCGCCAAGGAGTTCCACCTCACGTACCCGCAACTGCGAGACCCCACCGGACGCACCGCGGTCGACTACGGGGTCAGGGGCGTCCCCGAAACCTTCGTCGTTGACCGCCGCGGGGTCGTGATGGCGGCACTCATCGGGGCTCTCTCGCCCGGGCGTCTCGACGAGGTCGTCAAGATCGTCGCCGACGGCCAGACCATCACCGCCCGCAACAACCGATATCGCACCCGCTAAGTTGAAAACCTTTGACCTCATCCCGTCACCGATGGCAGGGCTACAGCCGACGACGGAACGGTGTCCAATGTCAGCGGTAGCTGTAGGTGCGTTCCACTCGGTGGCCCGGATCGATGATCACGTCGCCGACGAGGCGGCCCCGCCCGTCGAGGCGCAACTCGACCCATGTCGAGGACCCCGCCATCCAGAACCGAAGCCGTTGTTGCCCGGTAGGGGCGGGCGTGGCGACCACACCGGTCGGGCGTCGTGGGAAGGGACTGGCGGCGAGAATTTGGTCGCCGCTCAAATCGAATTCGTCGGTACTGCTTTGGCTGAGTGGTCCACTGGAAACCGTCTCGACAACGTGCACCATGGCCACGGCTGCGAACCGGGCCAACGCGGCCGAAGCCGAATCCGTGGCGTCGAGGGGAGGCCACGCAACGGTCAGGTTCGAGTTCGCGTTGCCGCCATCAGACCCGTGGGTCGTGACGTGAAGGCCCGTCGTACCCGGGGGCCAGGAATGGTCCACCTCGACACAACCCGGTGCACACGTCCGCGGCTGCCAATCGACCTGCGTGCCGTCGGGCTCGACGCCGGTGAGGTCAACCCTCGTTGACGGAGAAGGTACCTGACCGCCCGGCGCGAGGAGACGAACCTGCAACCGGCCGGCCCCGGCAATGGCCACCAACTCGTGGTCTCCGGCCAACGCCGCCACTGTGACCGTGAGGCCCGGGATCGGGCTCGGACCCAACTCGCCCGCTACTTGGGCCGAGGCCGGCGGTGGTGGCGGCGCGGTCGACGACAGCACCGAACCGGTGCCGATCGCGGCCACGACTAGCACCGCCTCGATCGACACAACCCGCACCCAACCCGCCGCATCATTACCACCGAGTCGGGATGCCGACCGGCGGGCCACGAACGCTAACCCGAGCGCGATCGCGACTAACGCCGCCTTGGCGATCACCCACCGACCATACGGCGACCCTGTCAACGCCCCGATCCCACCCAGCCGTCCCACCGCGGTCGCGACGCCGGCGGTGACCGCGGCCGGGACGATCACCAACGCCCGACGGGAATGCGCGCGAGCCTGGTCACTCAACGCCGCCCGCGGTCCCCGTGACGCCACGAGAACGCCTCCCAAGCTCGCTATCCACCACAAGCCCAACAAGGCGTGCACGACGGTGACCAACCCAATCCACTGCGCTCCCGGTCCGACGACATGACCGCTGGCGATGACCGTTGCGGCCGCCAGCGATAGTAGGAAGGAGCGGAGGTTCGCCCACTGCGCCACACTCAGGGCCGCGGCCCCGAAGGCGACGCCGGCGACCCCGAGCGCGGCCATGCGGTTCGACGCACCCCAGGCGTCGCGCCAACCCACGACCACCTGAACGCGGGCGATGAGCACAAACACCGCTGCCACCCCGACCACCCGACCGGCGCGGATGGCGTTGCCGGCTGGGCGCGACACCCGCCGCCCAGGAAACAGGGTCGCCGCGGCGGCTGCGGCCAGAATCAGAAGCGCCGTCCAGTTCGCCGCGATCGTCGGCCACGACACCTCTTCTCGGGCTCGGCGCGAGGCCGGGATCGTCGCCGCGTTCACGTTGCCGACGGCGAACGCCCACGTGCCCTCGCTACGATGGCCGTCGTCGGCCACGCCCTCCCACGCCACCACATACACGCCCCGGGCTAGGACCGGAAGACCGACACGAACCGTGGCCCGATCACCGGAACCTAACGACCTAAGACCCGGCACTGGTGCTCCGCTGACCGTGCGGACATGGACACGAGGACGGCTCTCGAGCGGTTCGGTGAGCTCCAGCACCAGTTCCTCCGGAGCCCGATCCAGCCGGGCGCCGGCCGGCGGGACGGTCCGCACTAGGAACGCGTGCGCCGACGCCCCACCCCCACGGGCCAGCAAGATCGCCGTCATTATGAGCATCACGACACCGATGCCCGTTGTGGTGCGCCGCTCGGCGTTCATGACACTTTCGCCCGGTGCGACGCGATGATCCGGTCCAACCGCACGGCCTTCACGCCGCCGAGAACACTGGCCACGACCACCCCCGACGGGGCGACCACAAACGACCGGGGTACGGCGGTCACCTCGTACGCCGAGGCGATCACACCACCGGGGTCAGCCACCGCCGGCCACGTACCGCCATGAGTGCGTTCGAACGCCCGCACCGCGCCGGCGTCGTCCTGATAGATCACTGACACCACCCCCACGTCACCGCGCCCGGCGTGAGTCGCCGCGAAACGGACCAGTTCGGGCTGCTCCTTGCGACACGGAACGCACCACGTCGCGAAGAAATTCACGACCGTCCACCGGCCTGTCCTGAGGCGGACCGGGCGGCCCAACATCACGTCCGTCCCGGCCAGCGGAGGAGCCGCACGACCGATCAGCGACGACGCCGCAATTACCACTCCACTCTCCGTCACATGGGCGAAGCGATTGGCCGCGACGCCGATCGGTACGGCCACGGCCACGGCAATCCACAACCACCGCCGAACCCGCCGCAGCGGCCGGGGTGACCGACCATCAGCCACCGCCGGCCCGTGGTCGTCGAGTTGATTCACACCTCCCTCGTTTCATGTTGGCGCGCATCCATCGTCGAACTACGATCTACCATAGTAACAAGCGGCCCCGCCCGGGACCATTTTGGTCCGACCCCCGAAACGATGACTCCCGACCCCGAGATCCCCGAACCACCGTTGATGTGGGCGCAACGCCGCGCCGAACGCCGACGGCTTCGAGCCGTCCGCCGGGAACGGCGCCATCAACAGATGACCGCGAAGAAGGACGGCAAAAGTGACAAGAAGGGCAAAGGCGATGGAGGTAAGAAGGGCGGCAAAGGCAAACGATGACGACGCCGCAACCAACCGATGAAATGGCGGAAACCGAAGCGCCCCGCGTGGTCGAGCGCATCCTGGTCAAACGTAACGAACCAATGACGTGGCGGTCATACGGGCACTGGTGGATCGAGATCGACGGCCGCGAGAGCTATGGATGGTGGCCGTCACGACTCCCCGCCCGGCTCCGAGACGTAATCGGCGGCTGCGACGGTGTCCTCAACGCCGTTCATCACTCCGCCCTCGGCGGCACCCGCACCAGGGACCCGAACCACGGCCTTCTCGCCGACCACGAATTCCACCCTGTCCTCGTAGCCCCCAAAACCGACGACGCGCTGGTGGCCGACATCCGGGCATTCATCCAACATTTCAAGGGGCCATGGCGTTGGTCGACCCGTCCGACCATGAACTGCCGGACGTTCCAACTCGCTCTGTTCGACGCCGTCGGACTCGTCGATGGGACCGGAAACTACCGGACCCGTGGCCAGGGCTGCCCCGCCCTGGTACCCGGGCGCCGTGTGCTCAACGTCGCCACCGGTCAGCGCCGATGGCCAGGAAACCTCCCCCCACCGGGCCGACGGGTTACCGAAGTGCTGCGCTAAGGCCGAGTGTCCCGGCGGCGACTAGGAGGGCCCCGCCTATCCAGTAGACAGCGGCGATCCCGTAGCGGTCGGCGGTGATGCCACCGAGTCCGATGCTGACGAGACGAGCGGTTTGCCAGACAACGTCGTAGAATGCCAACACCCGCCCTCGTAGTCGGTCGGGGACGCTGGCTTGTAGGACAGAGTTGTAGGTGATGTTGCCGGTGCTGGTGGCAACGCCGTAAATGGCGAGCGCCCCGAGGGCCACCGCGAAGTTGCGTGATGCAGCCAGGACCAAGTCGACGGCGCCCCGCAGCAGGTACGGGCCGAACAGGAAACGGGGTTGACGAACGTCGTCGACCAAGTGTTGCAGGACGAGGGGAGCGAAGCCAGCGCCTATGCCGATGGCGGCGATCAGCATCCCGAAGCGGCCCGGCCCGACCTTGAGGTGATCCTCGGCGAGCACGACGAGCAGCGCAGACGTCGCACCCGCCGACAACGCGGCGAGACCTTGGGCTCCGGCCAGGACGGACATAAATCGGTTGGCGCGAATGACGCGCGCCCTCGATGATGTCGGCGAGGTGCTTGCCGGGCGACGCCATCGAACGTTTCGGGTGTGACAGCGTTGCGATGAGCACACCAGACACCGCGAACGTGGCGGCGTTTATCGTGAAGGCTGGGCCGGGCCCAGCAATGGCTACGAGCGCCCCGGCGGCTGGTGCGAGCGCGATTTGAGATATCACGGCCGCTGACCACAGAGCAGAGTTGGCGTCGACGATTTCGTCTTCGGCGACGAGGGACGGCAGGACGCTGGCAGCGGCAGGGTTGAAGAACACGCTGAACGCCGATAACAGGAACGCCGCGAGGTAGACGACTGGCAGTTGGTCAAGAAATAACGCCAGGAGCAGCGCCACGACGTTCGGGCGCCGTCGGCACTGATCATCACTCGGCGCCGTGAGTAGCGGTCTACGACACTGCCAGCGACGAACCCGAACAGCAGGACAGGGGCAATCTCGAACGCGACTGTGCCCGCGACCTTCACGCCCGAACCGGTCAGGCGGTAGACGAGAACTACGAGCGCTACTGGCCGCTCATGAGTAGCAAGTTTCGGCTACTCAGATGCGTTGAGTAGCAAGTGAGTAGCGGACTGCCCCGTCCCACCCTTCTGACCAGCCACAATGTGTGCGCCCCCAACGGGATTCGAACCCGTGCGCCACCTTGAAAGGGTCGTAAATACGGTCCGGCCTGTGCCCTCGCGTCACGTTCTGGCGGGTCACGGACATGGTTCGTCCGGGGAATGACGTGTTGAACGGCCAGTATCCTTGACTTGGCTGTATCGAGGCTGAATCGAACGGTCAATTCTCAGACTCGCGGATGGTGGCACCGTCGTCGTAGGCCAAGCAGTGATGCGAGGCTGAGGGGGTGAGACCCGGCGAACGCTCCGCTCTGCGACGGGTCCTTGGCCGTCCCGGGTTTCGGCGGCTGTTCGCGGCGCAGACCATCTCCCGGTGGGGAGACACGTTCCACTCCGATATCCGCGAGCGAAACGGCGCCTATGAGATCCGCGCGTTCGTTGGACGCGACCCTGTGACGGGCAAGCGCATCTACGCGACGAAGACCATTCGGGGCGGCAAGCGTGAAGTGCGGCGGACGCTCGCGGCGATGGTGTCGACATCGAGTCGGGGAAGAAGTCCAAGACGGCATCGACGGTCGCTGATCTGCTCGATGCATGATTCGAGGCGGCATCCCCGAACTTCTCACCGAAGACCGTCAAGGAGACGAAGGGTTACATCGATCGGCACCTTCGCCCCGATCTCGGCGATGTCGCGCTGCGTCGTTTCAAGGCGGCCGATCTCGATCGGTACTACTCGCAGCTTTCGCTGCGGGGCGGAGTGCACGGCGGCCCGCCTGCGCCCGGCACGGTAAAGCGGATCCATGGCATCTTGCGCAGAGCGCTGCAACAAGGCGTGCGATGGGACTGGATCGGAGTGAACCCGGCAGCGTCGTCTACACCGCCGCGCGTCGCCGCGTCCAGACTCACGCCGCGTTCCACCGAGGGGTGGCGCGGTTGTTCGAACTCGCGCAAAAGGACGACCGCACCTTACGCGGTGTATCTCTTGGTTGCCGCAGTCACCGGCGCGCGTCGGAGCGAGCTCGTTGCCCTTCGATGGCCCGACATCGACCTCAGTGGCCCGTCCGGCGCCGTCTTGGTTATCGGGCGTGGTGTGGTCGCCGGGCCGAGCGGCCTTGTCGAGAAGGACACCAAGACTCATCAGGTTCGAAAGGTGTCCTTGGACGCGATGACCGCCGCACGGCTTCGCGAACATCGCGAGCGAACTGCAGCAGTTGCGAAGTCGTGCGCGACGACGGTCGAGCCAAACGGGTTCGTGTTCAGTCACGACCCAACAGGCGGCACGCCCTGGTACCCCGACTCGGTCTCCCGTCAGTTTAAGCGGTACTGCGCGAAGGCTGGAATGGACGGCGTCCGCTTGCATGATCTTCGCCGCTACGTCGCATCCCAGCTCCTCGTCGCGGGCGTCGCGGGCGTCGCGGGCGTCGCAACGCCCGCACAATACTCAACGTCTACGCCCAGTTCCTTCCAGAAGCCGATCGGGCCGCCGCGGAGCTTCTTGGACGGGCGCTTCAACGCGAGGCTGGGCGTGGTGAGGGTGAGCGCAAGTAGCAGACGGGTATTCGCGTGTGACTGACCGCGCACGGGCCGGCAAACACGATGCGCGCCGTTGCATAGCCCGCCGGGAAAGGATAGCGTGTACGCTATGTCGTGGGGTGAGGTCGAACTAGAGGACGAGGTCCGTTCCTGGTATCTGGAACTCGACGAAGACGACCAAGCCAGGACCAGGTTCCACCTCGACCGTCTCGCCGAATACGGACCGCTCCTCGACGAACCATTCACCAGACAACTCCAAGGTCCCGTCCGCGAACTCAGGTTCATGCTCCACGGCCGGAACATCCGAATCACATACTGGATCGCAACCGGACGACGAATCGTGCTCCTCACAGTGTTCACCAAGACCCAACGACGAGAACCCCGCGAGATCGCCCGCGCCATGCGCGCCTACCAACGCTGCATCGACGAACAACACCTCGAACAGGACCCGACATGACCACCCGAACCACTTGGAACGAACTCAAGGCCAGCACTCCGCTCAGCGAACAAGGCCAAGCCGCCTACGACGACGAAGCACGCATCTCCGCGTTCCGTGCCCTTGTACACCGCCTCCGCACCGACGCCGGGCTCACCCAAGCCGAACTCGCCGAACGCATGGGCACCACCCAATCCGCCATCGCCCGCATGGAAGGAGGCGGCGTGCGGCCCACGCTCGAAACGCTCGAGAAACTCGCCCGAGCCCTCGGATCAGACCTCGTTGTAGGAGTTGGCCACGGACTGGCCGGTAGAGCGGGAATCAAGACCTTGGTGAGTTCCGGGCACGCCGTCGTTCGAACAGCCAGCTAGCCTCGATTATTCGTGGTGGGTGGTGTTTTGGGGGTGGATGTCCGCGGGAAAGCCCTCCTGGCCTGGGATGATGTGACTGTCTAGATCGCATTATTCCGAGCGGAGGGCTTTCCTTGAAGGTGCATGGTATGCGAAGTGTGTTGCGGCCTCGGGTCACGTGTGACGGCGAGGGTCTGGTGTCTCATGCGGGCACTTCTTTGTTGTCAGAGTTGGCTGACAGATCAGATTTGACGCAGGGCTTGTCAGCGGCGATGGCGGGCTGCGGGATCCG
>JANYDT010000130.1 GCA_025359845.1 Acidimicrobiia bacterium | reverse complement strand
CAGGACACACCGGCCGGACAGACCGGCCGGCGGTGCATCGGAGCGACACGTCCAGTCGGTGCCGTAGTCGGTGGGGGCGGAGTACGGAGCAAAGGCGGTACCGGCCGGTGCGGTGATGAGGACGCGCACATTGCTCGTGGTGATCGCGACCTTGCCGACGTTGGCAAGGCGGATAGCAACGGCGGCCTCGTCCTTGCCGTCCGCCTTCACCGGGTGGTGCGCTGAACCTTGACGGTGAGGCCGAGCCGATCGGCGTTGTTCGCGGCACACCGCGTTTTGACGGCGACGCAGCGAAAGGACGGACGGTGCTCGAAGTCGTCGTCTTTCGTGACAACAACAGCGTCGAGCAAGTCCGCCACGCTGGAGATTTCGTCATCGCTCGACCGGTTCCCTGCGGCGAGCGCCTCGGTGTGCCGACACTCGTGACCCGCTTCGCGGAGTTGCTTGCAGAGGCGCCGCGGAATGTGAGCGTCGAGCAAGAAGTGCACCGCTACGCGGCCGGAACCGCGAGCACCGTGCCGACTCGCGCCGCGAGCGCCGCATACTCGAACGTGGCGAGGATGTCGTCAGGCTCGAGGTCCGGGTAGTCGCCAAGAATCTCCGCAGCAGTCATACCGGAGGCGAGGAGATCGAGCAGAACCTCGACCGAGTACCGAAGACCTCGAATGCACGGCTTGCCTGACACACGTTCAGATCAATCGTGATCCGGTTCAGTCGGCTCATGCGCCAAGGCTATCCGTCAGGCACCCAGTCCGAGCGTTCGAAGCGTGCTTGACCACCGAGCGACCGGAAGACCGAGACGGTCGACTGAGCCCAGAAGCGACGAACGCGATCGGCGATCTTTCTGCCCTTGTCGAGTCTCATTCCCGTCTCACTCGTACAGCCCCTATACAGCCAACTGGCCGAAACCAGGTGGACAGGACAGCGCTCAACGGAAATCGTTCCCAACATAACCAGTCCAAACGATACGAATCGACACTGTCCGGACGGCTCTGAGGAGCCTTTCAAGGTGGCGGCACGGGTTCTAATCCCGTTGGGGGTGCGCACGTTTTAGCAGGTCAGAGCGGTGCGCATCGAAGGAGTGGGCTCCGCAGGGCCGGTTTCCTATTCAGTTGCTACTCAACGCTTCTGAGAATGGCGGTTCATGACCGGGCATGTTCGTGAACGCAACGGCGGCTACGAGATCCGTGTGTTCCTTGGCCTCGGCCCCGCGAGCGGCAAGCGCCGATACGCGACGCGAACGGTTCGCGGCGGTAAGCGCGAGGCCCAAAGGGCTTTGACCGCGTTGGTCGTTGAGACTGAATCTGGTAAGAGGCGAAGACGGGATCGACGGTCGGCGATCTGGTCGAGGCGTGGTTCGCCGCAGCCGCTCCGGGGTTGTCGCCGAAGACCGTAAACGAGACCCAAAGGTTTACATCGATCGTCACATACTCCCCGATCTCGGCGCGCTGCCCTTGCGTCGTCTTCGGGCTGCGGATCTCGATCAGTACACCGTCAGGATGAGCGCATCCGGAGCAAGGGCGGAGGGCGCCTCGCTCCGGCACCGTGAAAAGGATCCATGGAATCTTGCGACGAGCGCTTCAACAAGGCGTTCGGTGGGAGTTGATCGGCGTGAACCCGGCGGCCTCGTCCACCCGTTCACGTGTTCCTGTAACGCGCACTACGCCTCCCTCGACGGACGGCGTTCGCTCGTCTCTTCGAGTTCGCCCAGAAGACCGATCCTGATTTCGCGGTCTTCTTGTTGGTCGGCGCTATCACCGGTGCTCGGCGAAGCGAGCTCGTTGCTCTCCAGTGGCCCGATCTCAGCAGTGATGATCCAGGCGAGCCAGTAGTTGTGATCGGTCGAGGCGTCGTCGACGGTCCGAATTCAAGCTACGAGGTGGCGGCGATGAGGAAGCGGCAGCATCGGGGACACTGCAGAAGTTACCGGCCGCCCGTTTCGTGATTCTGCCGGCGACGTCGCATATTGGCATCTCGGCGGAGTCAGCGGTCCTGGCGCCTATGGTGAGTGCGTTTCTCGACGATTTGACGCCGTCGACGCCGGATCTCTTTTAGTGCCGATGCACGACAACGTCACCGCATGGCTGGGCAAGAACAAACGGGATCGCGCAGCGCCTCACGCCCGACCTGGGCTCCTGGTGCCAGCTGGACTGCGCACGACCTGGCGTCACACCGCGCCGCCGCACCAGCCGAGCGGGCACGATACAAACCCGTCGCCACCGGTTCGTCTTCGGCGACCACCGACTCCGATGATCGCGATCCTGCTGGCGGCGGCGGTCTCATTCGCCATCGGGGCGGTCGTCCAGCATCGAGCGACTTCGGCGGTGGCATCGCTCGAGATGAGCCCGTGGCGTCTCACCCAGTCGCTGGTCCGCCGAGCGCGCTGGCGGTACGGCAAAGATACCTCGTCGCCGATCGCATGGACATCACCGGCGCCCGCTGGAGCGTCAGCGGAGCAGGAGCCATCCTCACACTACGAGCCATACGCGCCAACGACGACTTCGACGAGTACTGAAAATACCACCTCAACAACGAACGAGACCGGACCCACCACACCCGATACGCCCACCACCGACTATCAGCCGCCGCCTGACGTCCCTCCAGCGGAGCGGCACCCGATTGGTTTTCCACCCCGATTCTTTCCGGGAACTCAAACAACAAGTGGATGGTCACCCGACCACAAACAGCCAGGTCACAACGCTACACCCGTGACGAGTTGGCCCATTCGTTCACCCTCACCGAGCCCGTCGGGTCCACGGGAACCCGGCCCGAACACGCTCGAGAGCGAGTGTTCGCCCGACCAGTGGTCGCGCGTAGCGCATCAGTGAAAGAGCGCCAGCGTAATCCCGACCGCGATAGGGCTGAGTTCCCAACGCCGCTCCTCCTACTGACATGTCAGCAAATGAGGAGGGGTGATTGGGCGAGACACGGAATCAGAGCAACGATGAGGGCGCACTGCGGCGAATGGCTATACGGCTTACGTCGTAGTGCGTATCCATCGAAGGTCGGATTGAGAGGCCGACCTCTCCTCTCAGAAGATCATCTCTGGAACTCTGCGCGGCTCGCTGCGGATGGACGGAGTTCGTATGCCGCAAACACTCCGTACGCCCACCAGAGAGGTCCTCCCCTTCATGAAACGACTCACAACGGTCGCCGCCTTCGCGGCAGCCACACTGTTCTTGACTGCATTCGCGCCAACGTGGGCGAGCGGTTCCGGTGGAGGCGGCGGTGGAGGTGCCGCGACCGGCGGCGGCACCGCGATCGGCGGCAGCACTGGCGTCAAGACCTGCTCGCCGAGCGTCGCGCTCACGGCTACTGCGTCGGTCGACCCGTTGACGCCCAGGGCCTTGACCGTCAGCTTTGTCACGAATTGCGCTTCGCGCGCGAAAGTCACGCTCACCGCTACGAATACGCGCACGAACGCCTTGGAGTGGTCACAGCCCGACAACGTTCTCTCCACGTTTACGTGGTTTTACCCACAGTGGGGCACCCAGTACCGCATTGACGGCCGTATGACGGACGGCGCCACGGGTGCGCTTCTCGGCACGGCATCCACACAGGTCGCCACACGCAACCTGCCAGCGAGCTGCGGGCCGACCCTCTCTGTCGCCCCGACCGCGGGAACCACGACCGCGGACTGGAACATCACCGTCGGCGTGAACGCGTTCTGGTGCCAGGGCCCGACCAACATCGTCATCACCGGTACCAACACCAGCACAGGCGCCCAGGAGTTCCGGCAAAACCTTGCCGCCGGCGCAAGCTCGGTAGTGTTTCCGCGTCCCCGGGCCAACACCACCTACAACATCGTGGCGACCGCCTATGACTCCCTGAACGGCACCGCACTGACATCGGCCACGGGGAGCGTCGTCATCGGCCCCTATCCGGCCGACTGTGGCCCGAGCCTCAGCCTCAACCCGACTGCGGGAACCACGACCGCCGACTGGAACATCACCGTCGGCGTGAACACGCTGTGGTGCTTCGGTCCGGCCAACGTGTACGTGTCTGCGACCAACACCGCCACCGGGCAAGTGGAGTACAACACCTACGTCAACACGAGCGGTTCGGTGGTCCTGCCCCGACCCAAAGGCAATACGACGTACACCATCTCGGCGAGCGCCTATGACGCCTACAACGGTGCGCCGTTGGCGACCGCAACCTCCTCCGTAACGACGGGTCTCCTGCCGGCCAACTGCGCACAGATCGTCGGTCAGAACATCACGACCGGGTACTGGGGCATCTATGCGGCGATCTGGATCCAGACCCAGGCCCGTGACTGCGGATATGGCGGCGAGTCAGTCCATGTGAAGGTGACCAACATGAACTCCGGCCAAGTGGAGTACGAGGTCTACAACATGGGCATGTCGTCGTTACTCGACTTCGAAGGACCGATCGTCAAGAAGGCGACGCCCTACCAGTTCGACATCGACGTGCGCGGCATCGACAATGAGGTCCTCGACTCCCGGTCGCAGATCGTGACGTCTTCGCCGTAGCGCCCTCCGCGCGCACGCAGAATAGGAAGTTGGTACCAGATCGGCCGGGCCGCGAAGCCCGGCCGGTCCGCGCCTGCCGTTATTTCGGGACCGGCACCACAACCGAAAGCACATCCGGTTCGTGGTGCAACTCCAACAGCTCGGTGTCGCCGAGGTGGTCGCCGTCGACCTGCCACGGAAACGGACGGTGGCCGTGCACGACGAGTGAGTCGAGCTTCTCGACGATGTGACGCCGTTGACGCCGGATCTCTTTTAGTGCCGATGCACGACCTCAGCCCCGTCGCCGCGTTGTGCTGGTTTGCGTGCGCCCGACTCGGTGCAGTGGCCGTCGATACCAACACGCACTACACCCGTGACGAGTTGGCCCATGCGTTTACCCTCACCGAGCCCGTCGGGTCTACGGGAACCCGGCCCGAACACGCTCGAGAGCGAGTGTTGGCTCAGGTCCAGTGGTCGCGCGTAGCGCCTCAGTGAAAGAGCGCCAGCCCCACGACGTGTCGCCGACCATGCACAGCAAGCTGTAGACGATGAGCAGCACGAGTATCTGGGTGACCACATGCCCGCGGACGGGGTCGACGAACTGCGGGAGAGCAGCCGCCAGGAACACGATCGACTTGGGGTTCGTGATGCCGACCACGAATCCCTGACGGAGGTGTTGACGGCCCGTACCGGGGTGCGCCGACTGGTCGGGCGACTTCGAGTGCTCACGGTTGCGGACGGTGTTCGCCCCCAGCAGCACGCGGTAGGCGGCGCCACCCGTCTTCATCACGTTGTAGGCGGTGCCCGACCCGGCGACCAACGAACCGAGTCCGAATGCAACGATCGCGCCCTGCGCCATCGCGCCGACGGTCTTCCCGGCTGCTGGAGCAAGCGCCGCCGGGCGTCCCGCGCTCAGCGCCCGGCCGACGATGAACATGACGCTGGGACCGGGGACGGCGACGATGACCACAACGGACATAGTGAAGGTCAGCAGGAGTTCGGTGTTCATCATCGCGAGGTTCATGGCCTCGACTATGCGGTTTCGGGCGTCGAGTCACCACTGACGCCACCCTCACATCACCCTCACAACGCCGATAACGGCGAGTGCTCAAGGCAATTCAGATCGCATCGATTCGAGGCCGAGCCGGCCAGCGATCCGGTCTGCCTCGCCTCGCCAGGTCGCGGCCAGCGTCGACGACTTGGGTCCGCCCCGAAGTTCCGCGACGGCGGCGAGTTCCACCAATGTGCGGATCCTGAAGGGCTGTCCGTTCATCTCCTCGGTGACGACGAGGGCCTCCTTGAGGTGGAGCTCGGCGTCGTCGAGTCGACCCACGACTCGGCTGAGCGTCCCGAGGTGGTGGTGGATCGGCCCGATCCACGCGCCGAC
>JANYDT010000103.1 GCA_025359845.1 Acidimicrobiia bacterium | reverse complement strand
ATCGCCTTTTGGCGGTGGGCGAGGATTGGAACTCCCACGACCCGCTCATGTCGCCACCGAATCTTTGAGCGCCCATCGCCTTTTGGCGGAGGGCGAGGATTGGAACGTCGGTGATTTGGGCCTCGCCGTGGTCGTCGAATGTCGCCCATCGCCTTTTGGCGGTGGGCGAGGATTGGAACTCGTGGGCGGCCGCAATAAATGGCATGCGCCTTCGCCCATCGTCTTTGGGGGAGGGGGGGCGAGGATTGGAGCGATGCCAGGAACATGTAAACGGTAGGCTGCACGGCGTACGCCCATCGCCTTTTGGCTGTGGGCGAGGAGTGGAACAACGGAAGCGGCCCCCACTGCGGCACACGGCGACGACACGCCCATCGTTTTTTGGCGGTGGGCGGGATGGCAACAAGTTGGCGTCGATGTCGAGACCGAGGCTCCCTTTAGTCGACTGGGCGGACGGGTGCTCATCGAAGATCCAGAGAGTGACGCCGTGAGTTTGCCCTCAACGACGACCTATCGCACGAGAGTTTTGGGCGAGTCGCACATCAGCCAGTTTTCGGGTACAGCGGAGTGCCTCGCGGACGACGTTGGACGCGGTGGTGTTCTCCGCTCCGGCTCGGTCATCAAGGGCCTTGCGAAGATCAGGGTCGAGTCGGACTGGCAACCTAACAACCGGCCAGCGCCATCGCGGGCCGCGATTCCGTCGGCGTCCTTCAGCTGACGTCGTCGACCGACCGAGCGTGCCGTTTTTCTCGTGATGTACCAGGTTGGTGACAGCCGATCGAGTACCGTCACATGACTCCTCCCGACAACACTTGACAGCCCCGAACCCCAGAAAGCCAACCGATGAGCGCTATCGACGAGCGTGGAGGACTTTCGGTTCTTCGACGCTGACAACCATATCTACGAGCCGCCGGAGGCCTTGCTGGAACACCTGCCGGCAAAGTTCGGCGGCAAGGTCCGCTTCCTGCGCGACGGCAAGCGCGATGTGATCTCGATTCAGAGTCGCACGATCGACTACATCCCCAACCCGACGTTCGCCGTGGTCGCGGCGCCGGGATCGTTCGCCCGTTATTACTCGGCGAACAACCCCGACGGTCTCAGCCTGCGGGAGATGGCCGGGGATCCGATTCGCCCGCTACCGGCCTTCCAGAACGACCGCGAGGCACGGCTGGCGCTGCTCGACGAGCAAGGGGTCGATCGGGTCTTCGTCTACCCGACGCTCGCCAACCTGGTCGAGCAGAGCGTCCACGACGACCCAGAGTTGACGCATGCGATCATCCACTCACTCAACGAGTGGCTTCACGAGACATGGAGCTTCGACTTCCACGATCGCATTTACATGGTGCCGGTGCTCACACTCGGCATGGTCGACAAGGCGATCGAGGAGCTGGACTGGGTGCTCGAACGGGGGGCGCGGGCGATCCTCATCCGGCCCGCCCCACCCGAGGGTCTCCGCGGGCACCGTTCCTTCGGATTGCCGGAGTTCGACCCGTTCTGGGCTCGGGTACAGGAGGCCGAACTCCCGGTTTGCATCCACGCCGCACACTCGATTATCGAAGGCTACGTCCAGCTGTGGGAACCCGATGGGGTCACCAGCGCCTTCAATCGATCAGCGTTCCAAGGCGTCGCCAAAGGTCATCGCGACATCCACGACGCGATCGCCTCGCTGATCTGCCACGGCACCCTTACTCGGTTTCCTGCGTTGAGGATTGCCAGCGTCGAGAACGGCGCCGACTGGGTGGCGCCGCTCGTGCATGCCCTTGACCGCTCGTACCGCATGGAGCCGCAGTTGCACGCCGAGCACCCGCTCGATGTGTTGCGGCGAAACGTGTACGTCAGCCCGTTCTGGGAGGACAACCTGCGCGCCGTCTGCGACCTGATCAACGTCGAGCGGATCATGTTCGGCTCCGACTTTCCCCACCCTGAAGGACTGGCCAACCCCCGTGAGTATCTCGAGCAGCTCGAGGGCTTCACCGACGACGAGAAGCGACTGATCCTGCACGACAACGCGGCGCGCTTCGTCGGGCCCGCCCGCAAATAGCAACCCAGCGATATGGCTAAGGCTGATTGCTTGCATATCTTCAAACCGTCCCAGTGTCGGTCGGTAGGGCTCGTGGGTAAGGGCACCCGGTGACTTCGGTCGACGTCGGAGCGCGCCGGGTCCTGCACTGCTGCTACTCCTGCAGCGACGCCGACGGGGCCGGAGCGGTGTTCGCCGGGGTCGGGCTGCGCGAACGAATGCGGACCGATGAGTCGCTGCGTCCAGGGACGCTGCTCGGGCTCGACAAGATGGTCCGGTCGATGGCGACGTTCCTGTACGACGAGCGGGGCCCGCGCACGAGTCCGGCAATCGAGGTCCAGCACTGGGTGGACCCACCGGCCTTCGGCGTGCCGTACGAGACCCCACAGGAGGTCGGCCTGCACGCCGTTGGCTTCGTCGTCTTGGATGCCGAGGCCGGGGCCGCTCGCCTCGCGGAGCTGGGGTGCACGGTGATCGGCCGCGTGCCGGGCGACGCCGGCGTCTTCGGCGCGGCCGCCATAGTGCTGAGAGATCCGCGCGGCGTCACGATCGACCTCGTCGACGGTCCGGTGGCCGCGGACTCGGCCGGTCAGCTCGGCTCACTGCGGATCATCTGTTCAGACATCGAGCGGTCATTGTCGTGTACCGGGAGATGGGATTCGAGATCATCGCCCCAGCCGCCCGTGTGAAACTCGCGGGCGCCGCCTTTGGGCTCGCGGAGCCATCGGTCGAACTCGACGTTGCCCGCCTGCGCCTGCCGGACGAGCCGACCCAGATCGTGTTGTGCCAGTGGATCTCACCCGCCTCGTTCGGACGGCATTACGACCGGGCCAACCACCTCGGCCTCTACCGGGTCGCGGTCGCCGTCGACGACACCCGCGCCGCGTACGCCGCCGCATGCGCGGCAGGCTGGACCTTCCACTCGCCGCCGATCAACCGCACCATCGAGGGCACGAACGTTCCTGCGATGTGGATCGCCATCACGCGCGACCCCGACAACATTGCGTTCGAGTTCGTCGAACGACCCCGCTCGGCATTCCGCCCATCCAGCGACAGCAAACCCAGCGACAGCAAACCCAGCGAAAGCAAAGAGGAGCATCGTGGACAACCACGCAACAGCTGACACTCGGTGTGGCCCGCCCGGAAACTGACCGACTCATCGTTGAGTCGGTCGGCTTGGTGCCGTGCTAACGCTCAATCGACCTGAGAAGATGAACTCCATCAGCCAGCCGCTGCACCACGAACTCCGAGCGGTGTGAGGACGGATCGCCGACGACCCTCAAGCCCGCGCCGTGGTCCTGACCGGTGCGGGCACGGCGTTCTGCTCCGGGGGTGACGTCGAGGTCTTCGTCCGCAACCTCACCGACGTGGAACACCGCCGGCGGAGCCTCCGTGGCGCGCGCAAGCTGGTCGACGAGATCCTCGATTTCCCCTTGCCGGTGGTCGCTGGGTAAACGGGCCGGCGATCGGACTCGGCTGCACCTTCGCAGTCCTGTGCGATCTCGTGCTGATTTCTGAAGAGGCCTACACGGCCGAGAGCCACGTCGCCATCGGACTGGTCGCCGGCGACGGCGGCACTGCGTGTGGCCGTTGATGATGAGCATTCTCAAAGCGACGGAACTCGTCCTCCTCGGTGACCGGATCCCTGCGGAGGAAGCCGTACGACCTGGGCGCGCCAACCGGGTGGTCCCGGCGGACGATCTACTCAACGAGGCCGTAGCCTTCGCGCAGCGCCTTGCGGCGCTACCTCCCCAGTCAGTGCAGGAGACCAAGCGGGCCTTCGGTGCGTTGTCGCGCACGGCTTGGGCGCTCGCGGTCGACTTGCCAAAGCCGGCCTGGACGCGCGGCCGCTCGCGTGCGGCGGCCATTTCACAACGACAAAACCCTTTGGCGGCATCGGCGTGCGAGCGCGACCAGAGTCGCGTCAGGGTACGATGATATCGCTCGTCCGCTAATGTGATATCATAGAGCCATGAAGCAGCTTCTGCTCCGAATACCCGACGAACTCCACGAACGACTTGCGAACCGCGCCAAAGCCGAGGGACGAAGCATCAACGCGCTGGCCACTGAAACGCTCGACAAGATTCCGGCGGTCAATCTCACTGCCAAGCAAAAGATCCGCCTGCGGGCGAGCGCCGAGGGCATCCTCGTGACGACGGGCCGAGGCCGCCTCGACGCTCCTTCAATCGAAAAGGTCCGAAAGACCTTTCGGGGCGTGACCACAACCGCGGAAGAGCTGCTCGACGAGCAACGCGGCGGTTCGCGTTGAAGGTCGCGTACGTCGACTCCTCGATCATCGTTCGCTACTACCTGCCGGACGAATCTGGCCAGATCGAAGCGGCGGCGATCATCGACGATCCTGATACCGCCATCGTCACGGCTGCACTCACTCGGATCGAAGTTTCTGGAGCCCTCGTCCGGGCGGCGAGCGGTCGGCGCGTGGCGTCGATTCAGGGAGCACTCGACCGTCTCGATGTGGACTTCGACCAAGGACTGGTCACGATGGTCTCAGCCGCCGAACATGATGTCCATCGCGTCGCTTTGGACATGGTGCGCCGTCACGGCATACGCGCGCTCGATGCGATCCACGTCGCCACCGCAGTCCTGGTCTTTCCTGCGATCACCGAAGAGGGCGACCAGCCGGTGTTCGTCTGTCGAGATCGCGCGCAGTCCGCGGCCGCCGTCGAACTCGGATTGACGCTGGGGTAGACAGGTACGGGCGTTACGCCATCGTCGGCCTGTGCTTGGTGACCCACTCTGGCATAAGCCCCTTGACAGACGCCGCGCAAAGGAGCATCATTAATCCAAGCCCATCAACGGAAGGGAGTGCGACAACCATGAGCACCAGCAACCCAGTCGATGATCCACCCGGTTTCGCCCGGCGGCCCGCCTAGCCGCCCGCACGCGCCTCGCGTTCCCAACAAACCAACGTCCCGGCCGCCCAAGGCGCCGGCGAACGTAACCCTGGACGCACGCGGCAGTGCTGGAGCCGCCCGACGGTTCGTCGCCAAATCGAACCGAACCGAGCCCCGGCTGGGGCTCGGTTTCGCGTCCGACCCGACGCTTTACGTAGCCGGCCGGCGGTCCGCTTGGCCCCGTCCGTGTGTTCGTCACTACCCCTTCGGCCATGACGCAGTTCAACTCGATCAGGAGGGCGTCGTCTAATGGATGGATTGGGGTGACTGGGCATGGACGGCGCTGGGGTTGCCGCAGTTCCTTCCAGCGGGCAGGAGGTTGTGATCACACAGCTGATTCACTGAAAAGCGGTTCAGCTGAAGCGCTTTCCTGTGAATAGTCGAGAGATGAGTTCGGTATCTGCGAGCGGCGTCGTCACGCACCACGCCTACGCCGGAGGACGCCGCGTGAAACGCGGTCGAATCGATGTGGCTACGGCGTTGGCGAGTGGTCGAGGCAGCGCAGGGTGTCTGCCGGTCGAGGGGCCCAGCAGAAACCGACTCGGAATCACGGGAGCCCGTCCGGTAAACTGAGTCGATGTCGTCGTCGGTCGGTTCAGAGCCTAAGAACGGCATGGCGGTTGCGATCGAACTTCTTGAGATGGCGTTGAAGATGCGGGCCGAACGTCATCGACGGGAGCATCCCGACGCGACTTCCGACGAAGTCGAGGCGGTCGTGCACGCCTGGAAAGTCGATCGACCGGGAGCGCCGTTTGGTGATGCTGAGGGCCGCTCGGTTCCGTGGCCTCGTTCGTGAGCAGCGTCGAGCAGCAGCTGCGACAAGCCGCCACCGACATGATCAAGGTCGGTGCGAGGTTCGCCGTCGTTGGTGGTCTTGCAGTGTCGGCACGCGCGGAGCCTCGCCTGACACGCGATGCCGACTTTGCCGTGGCGGTGGCGAGCGACGGCGAGGCCGAACAAACGGTGCTTGCGCTTCGATCGCTCGGCTACGAAGTCGTCGCGGTTGTCGAACAAGAGGCGACTGGTCGGATGTCGACCGTCCGACTCGAAACGAACGGGTCGGTGATCACCGACCTCTTGTTCGCATCGTGTGGGATCGAACCCGACATCGTGGAACGGGCAACCGAAATCAGCATTCTGCCCGGGCTTGTCATGCGTGTGGCCAGTGTAGGTGATCTCATCGCAATGAAGCTGCTGGCTCGAGATGATCGCCGTCGGCCCGCCGATGCCGACGACCTGCGAGCGCTTCGCGAGGTCGCGCTGCCGGCCGACTGGTCCATTGCCCGGACGGCTGTCGCCGCGATCGAGCACCGTGGCTACGCAAGGAGACGCGACCTGAGGGCGGCGCTCGAATCATTGATCACCGACGGCGCGTACGGGCCAGAATGAACCGCACTTCCCCGCCTAGTGTCCTGTGCCGGAGAAACGCCGCATAATTCACGGCCAGTTTCGTCCGTAGCGGCGTCCTCGTCCTAGCCGGTTGGGCAGGGCAAACGCGTCGTCCTGCGTCCTTGCCACAAACAAAACTGACTCGTGACTTACGCAACGCTCTTCCGGCACAGGACACTAGGCCACCGGCCCCGGACACGGTTTCACTGTCGGATTGAAGTCCGCGAACATCCCGCTTGGATTGGACTTCCGTACCCAGACATGGAGGATGTAAACCGGCAGGTAGTCGTGGTGGTGGAATTCCTGTCCGAACAGGACCGGGGGGTGGGCGGCCTCCACGAGCTTGTCAGGCACGATGTACTCCACCCCAACGAGCTTGAGGGAGCGGCCTTTCGTGATCTCGTAGACCATGGCCTCGGGAACGCTCGCGTCCACAACACCATCGACGCCCTTGACGTAATGAACTCCCATTCCTCCGGCTGCATTGTCGAAACAGGTGGGGTTACCGACTAGCCCGAGACCAGTGGTTGGGGTACCCCCGACATCAGGTGGGATAGCGAACGCCTCGTACCCGTCGTTGATAGCGTTCGAGACCCGCTGGTTTCCGTTGGTTGCCCGCCTCAGCTCCGCAATTTTTCTCGCAATATTTGCCTTGTTTTGTCCTCCCGATTTTTGGTCGGCGCGTTGGCCAACGGCTCTTGCGCCCGATGTGGTTGAAAGCACCATCGTCGCGGTCATGGCAATGATGGTCATGGTCTTCTTCATAGCTGGTCCTTTCGTTTGACGGGTTTTCTGTCCGTCTTGTCTGGGTTGTTTGGGGCTTGCGGGTATCTCAGGAGTGTTCGCTGACGGGGTAGATCGCGTCGGCGACAAGCCCGTGTGCTTCGTGATGGACGGCGCGGGCGTCGTCTGCGGTCTCTGCTTCGACGAGGCAGAAAATCTTTCCGGCCTTCTCGTCAACCCAATACCGGAGATAGGACACTCCGTACTTGTCTTGGGTCTCTAGGTCTTTCTGATGGGCCTCAATGACATCGCTGACTGAGACACCACCTTCGATGTTGTGAACATCCATGAACAGTGACATTTGCTGCCTCCTCGACATTGCTGCGGTAACTGGTAGGTGAAACGTAACGTCGCCGTCGAGCCAGGTCATCAGGGTCGGCCACCTAAATCTTCGGTTCGGCTACGCAGATTTGAAGCGAGTGTGCGGTCAGGTACGCTCACGAGAGTTCGTTTGCGCGCTTTTAGCGTTGTCTCTGCCACAGTCCATCGAAGACGAAATATCGAAGACGAAATAGGGGGGCCTCGTATGCGGCTTCAGGGGGGCTCGACACCACATGATCCTTGAGCGGGAAGCCGAGTTGGCGAAACTCGCCAGACTCGTAGACGAGACAGGATCGTCGGGTGGCCGCGTGGTTTTGGTTCGAGGTGAGGCCGGGATTGGTAAGAGTACGCTCGTCAACCAATTTCTGAGCGACTCTCGGGGCCGAGCCAACACGCTCTTGGGGGCATGCGACGATCTGCTCACAGCCCAGCCGCTCGGATCGATCTGGGATATCGCACGCCTCGATTCTTCGCTGGTGCAGCCTCTGTCCGATGGCGATCGAAGGGCGGTAATGGAAGCCCTTCTCGACTTGCTGTCACGCAAGCGCCCGTCCGTCCTTGTGCTCGAAGACACGCAGTGGGCTGACGAAGCGACGCTCGACGTCATCAAGTTTCTTGGGCGACGGATCGGCCGTGCGAACGGAATCCTGATCCTCACCTACCGCGACGGCGAAGTAGACGAAAAGCATCCGCTTCGCCACGTCATCGGCGAACTTCCGCCGCAGAACCTCCTTCGAATGTCGCTGAACCGGCTCTCGGCCGCAGCGGTGAGCTCGATGATCGATTCGCAGTCATTCGATTCCCCCTCATTCGATCTCGATGCTGTCTTGGCGCTCACTGGCGGCAATCCGCTTTTCGTCGCCGAGGTTTTGGCTTCCGGAACCCACGCTGTGCCCCTCTCCGTCAGGGACGCGGTACTGGCACGAGCATCGAAGGTCTCGCCCGAGGGTCGACGGGTCCTTGATCTTGTGTCGGTCGTCCCAGGACAGGTTGAGACGTCACTCGTCGACAGAGTCGTTCAGTCGACCGAGGGCCATTTGGCTGAATGCGTGCGGCACGGACTGCTCAGAATCGACGGCGACGCGCTGTCCTTTCCTCATGAACTCCAAAGACGGGCCATCGAGTCGTCATTGTCACCATCGGCCCGTCGCAATCTCAATGGCCAAGTGCTTATCTCTCTGGGCGAATCAGCTGATCCGGCCCGGCTTGTTCACCACGCAATAGAGGCCAATGACGTCGACGCACTCGTGGAGTTCGCGCCGCGAGCGGCGAGAGCGGCCATGGCCATCGAAAGTACCAACGAAGCCGTGGCCCATTTCCGAGCACTCGAGCCCTACCTCGAGTGAGTCGAGATAGCGGAGCGAGCGGCCATCCTCGTCGACTGGGGCACACAGGAGTTCCACCTCGACAATCCTGTATCGCTCCAGCTCTTCGAGCGGGCGATCGATCTGCAGCGATCAGCGGGAGACGAACATGGCCTCGCCCGGACCCTGACCACGGCCAGCCGAGCCAACAGCACAAACGCTCGCCCGGTGGAGGCGCTGGCGTACTCGAACGAGGCGGTCGCGCTCCTCCAAGCGTACGGACCCAGCCCAGAGCTGGCCAGATCGCTCGGTCACCGGGCGTTCCTGGAGTTCGTTTACGAAGACAGGGATGAGTCGGTCCTTCCACTTGTCGATCGGGCCATGTCCGTTGCCGCCGAGGTCGGAGACGATGCGTCGATGATCAGGGTGCTCAGTGTCAAGGCCCAGCTCGCCTACAGCCGTGGAGACATGAGCGCCATGGCCCTCATGGAGGACAGCCTCCGACGCGCTGAGCGAACAGGGGAACGCTGGGGCGAGTTGGCCGCGCTCACCAACATGGCCAGCATGTTCGGCGACGTTCGCGATGTCGCGCGAGCGACCGACTTTGCCCGACGAGCACGCGACACGGCGACCCGATACGACATTCGCTCGATGGAGATCCATGCTCAGGCGATGTACTCCGAGTTTCTGCTCTGGAAGGGCGACTGGGATGGCGCCGAGAACGCGGCTACCGAGGCGCTTGGCTCGAGCGCCCATGTTGAGGCCCTCGCCACAAGAGTGCTCGGAACAATTCAGGCCCGCCGTGGCCGAAACGAGGCTCATACCGCCATCTTGCGCATGTGGTCGTTGGTACACCCAGGGGAAGGTCCCAGTGTCGTGGACCCTGCCGCCGCCGCGGTGGCCGAGTACCTCTGGCTGTCCGCAGAACACAACCCGGAGTTGGTCGGGCGCCTCGAAGAGATTCTCGCAGTTGGAGTGGCGATCGGTACACCCTGGCCCAGCGGACCGTTGGCTTTCTGGATGTGGAAACTGGGCTTGCTCGAGAAAGTACCGGACGGTACGGCGGACTCGTATGGGTGGATCATCAAGGGTGAGTACGAGAAATCGGCCCGGTATTGGCGTGAGAAGGCAATCCCCTACGAGGAGGGGCTGGCCCTCATGCACGGGAGCGAGACGGAGCAGATCGAGGCGATCCGCATCTTCGAAGACCTCGGCGCAATAGCGACCGCGAACAAGGTCAGACGGGCACTCATCGACCGGGGCGCCCGAGTGCCTCGTGGCCGGTCATTTGCCACCCGCCACCATGCTGCCGGATTGACGGCTCGCCAGGCTGAGGTCCTCGCTCTCCTTGCCCAAGGCCTCACCAACGCCAAGATCGCAGATGAACTGTTCGTCTCTCACCGCACGGTTGAAAATCACGTAGCGGCCGTTCTCATGAAACTCGACGTCGCCACTAGAGAGGCCGCCGTCAAAGTCGCTCGCGACCGGGGAATGCTCACGATGACCAGCGACGTTCGTTGATCGTCAGTGAATGGCGTCCCAGAAGGAAGCGATGGTCGACGAACGCGTCTCCAGTCCACGCCGACCACAGCGAGACGATAAACTTACGGTTCCAACGATGAGGAGGCCACCATGACGAACCTTCGCGACCGTCCCAATACTGCGCTGCTCGTAGTCGACGTGCAGAATGGCGTCGTAGCCAACGCTCACCATCGAGACGAGGTGATCTCGAACATTGACACGCTGATCGACAAAGCCCGATCCGAGCGGGCACCGGTGGGTGGTCGACGGTCACAAGACCTGGACAACAAGGGGTCACTTTTGCGATTGGATCTATGCCGTTGTCCGCACTGATCCGGCGCAGCAAAGGCCCCGCGGACTCTCGGTACTACTGATCGACATGCAACAGGCGGGCGTTGAGACCAGGCCGATCCGCAACATCGCCAACGGCCTCGAGTTCGACGCCACGTTCTTCACCGGTGCCCGCAGTTCGACCGACAACGTGCTGGGGCCGCTGCACGACGGGTTCAAGGTAGCGATGGCGGTACTCGGGTTCGAGCGAGGCACCGCCGTCCTCCCATACCAGATGATGTTCGAACGCGAGACCTCCGCCCTGATCGACCTCGCCCGCAAACGTGGCCTTGTGTCTGATCCCATCGTCCGGCAGCGATTGGCCGACGCCTGGATCGGCGTGCAGGTGCTGCGTTTCAACAACTACCGCAAGCTTACGGCCATCCGGCGCAACGGCGTGCTCGGTCCTGAGTCGTCGTTCAGCAAGTTGTACTGGGCTTCATGGCACCAGCGGTTGACCAATCTGGAAATGGAGCTCATGTGGATGGACTCCGAGATCGTTGGACCCGACTACGAGTTGAACCCGATGCAACGCTCGTTCTTGATCAGTCGCGCCGAGACAATTTACGGCGGCACCAACGAGATACATCGCAACACGATCGCTGAGCGGGTGCTCGGACTTCCCAAGGCACCGCGCTGATTCAGCGGGTGATCAATCACTTCACGCGACATTTCTCCTGGCAGCGCAGCTGCCGGCCGAGGCGTGGGTTTGTGGTGGAGGCGCTAGATTTGGCTTGGACCTGAGCTCCGGGTCGCACGCGAAAGGTAGAGATGGACGCATTCATCGATGACGACATCACACTCGTGCGCGAGGCGGTGGCGCGGCTGTGCAAAGGTTTCGACGACGACTACTGGGCGGCGTGCGAGGCCGATCACCGATTCCCGTGGGAGTTTTATCGCGAGATGGCTGCCGGTGGATGGATCGGCATCGCCATCCCGGAGGCATACGGAGGCGGCGGGCAGGGCATCCGCCACGCTGCCGCGGTGCTGGAGGAGGTCGCCGCGTCGGGTGCGTGCATGAACGGTGCATCGTCGGTGCACCTATCGATCTTCGGTATGCACCCGGTGGTGATGCACGGCTCAGAGGAATTGAAGCAGCGCTTCCTGCCGATCGTCGCCGACGGGTCGCTCCACGTCGCGTTCGGCATTACCGAGCCGAACGCCGGGACCGACACAACCCGCATTACGACGCGTGCGGTGCGCAACGACAACGGGTATGTGATCAACGGCCGCAAGGTCTGGACGTCGAAGGCTCTCGAGGCCGACCGCATCCTGCTGCTCACCCGTACAACGCCGCTGGACCAGTGCAAGAAGGCGACCGACGGCATGACGCTGTTTCTCGTCGACCGTCACGCAAAGGGCGTCGAGGCCCATCCGATCTCGAAGATGGGGCGCAATGCCGTGGCATCATGCGAGACGACCTACGACGACGTCGAGGTGCCCTTAGAGGACCGTGTGGGCGAGGAGGGCCGCGGTTTTCAGTACCTGCTCGGCGGCCTCAACGCGGAGCGCATTCTCGTGGCTGCCGAGGCGCTCGGGATCGGCATCGCATCGCTGCGCCGGGCCGTGGCTTATGCCAATGACCGGGTCGTGTTCGACCGCCCGATTGGTAAGAACCAGGGCATCGCGTTCCCGCTCGCCGAAGCCCACGCACGGCTTCGCGCCGCCGGCCTGATGATCCGTGAGGCGGCCATGCTCATCGACGCCGGAAAGCCGTGCGGCGAAGAAGCCAACCTCGCCAAGTACCTGGCGGCCGAGGCGGGGTTCTTCGCCGCCGACCGTGCCGTTCAGACCCATGGCGGTTACGGTTATGCGACCGAGTACCACGTCGAGCGCTATTTCCGCGAGGCCCGGCTGCCTCGCATCGCCCCGATCAGCCAAGAACTTATCCTCGCCTATGTCGCGGAGCACGTGCTGGGCCTGCCCCGCTCACACTGACCGCGCCGCCAACGGGAGGCCATCGCGGAAAGTCTTTCCGTGAGGCGCTGATCAGGCCAGCGACCGCCTGCAGACCCGCGGCAGTATCTCGCTTGGCGCTGTTATTCGACGTGCTTAGGATGGAGTGATGCAGACCGCGCTCCGAAAATCGGTAACTCCCAGGGGATTATCCTTCCGACACCGATTTTGAGGGCGCTCGGCGTCGAGACTGGGGCAGCGATGGAGCTGGTTGTAGAAGAGGGACGGGTGATTGCCACCCCGGTAAGGAGTACGGTGCGCGAAGGGTGGGAAGTCGACGCGAAGCGGATTGGGGCGGAGTCCGTCGCCGATTCGGACGACTGGCTGTCGTTCGGCAACGAGGGCGACGACGAATTGGGATGGTGAAGCGCAGACCCGATCTCCGCGGCGATGTGTGGGTGGCGGGGCTTGATCCCACCGCCGTCCTCCGAGACATGTTTGAGGCATGACTCGAGGTAGGAAGGGAGTGAGGCAAGTTCTTGCCATGCGGTGTGGTTGGCCTTACCCGGAGGGGAGTGAAGTGTCGCTGTTGTAGGGATTCCGGGCGCCGCGCCGGTTGGTGATCATTGAGTCAGTTCGGATGGTCCGGACGGAATTGGAGTCAGTGATGAAACTCAATGTTTGTTCCCAACTATTTTCGAGGCCGGCCGGTTCGGTTGGTGTCGCCAACTCTTCGTCGGTAGCGCGATTCGGGCCTGGCCTTGTCGAGCCGACGCGGTCGATATTGCGTCAGAGGGCGCGGCGCTGGGCGGTATTGGGCGCCGCGCTTCCCCTTATGACGGCTGCGGTGTTCACGGCACCGTCGGCTGTGGCCGCCCCCGTGTTCGGCGCGACGCCCTGGACAGTGGTGCTGTGCAAATACGCCGGCGCTAGCGCTGAGCCGCTTACGGCCGCCGATGCGGTGCGCCGATTCGTGAGTCCTGGTGTCGGAGGGATGGCTGATTACTGGCGTGATGCGTCCTATGGCAACATAGATATCAGCGGCGGATTCGTTCCTTCTTTGCACTCCAGCAGGGCAAAGAACGGTTGGTATGATCTCGCCGACCTCGGCGCCGGCCACGCAATATCAGACTTCCAGAAGTTGCCTAACGGCGTGCGCCGAGCGAAGCTGCTTAACGATTGTCGCGGGGCCGCCGGTGACGACGTGAAGCTCGAGCCATGGTCGCATTTGCTGATTGTGACCAACGTGAACGATGGCGATACGTTCGGGGTGGCCGGACCTACGATCGGCGGGATCACGATTGCTGGGGCGACGTCGGTCGAACCGGGGAGTTGGAACGTGGATAACTTCGTGGGTCAGGAGATGGGCCACGGTTATGGTCTCAACCACAGCTGGGACACGTCACCGTGCGAATACTGCGACGAGTTCGACGTTATGGGCAACTTTCGCAATGGGGTCGGGTACAAAAACGTCGCATTGGCGGCCCCCCAGCGTTTCGCACTCGGTTGGATTTCGGCCTCGCGTGTCTTTGCCCCGACGCCGGGCATTCCCACCGTGCAGCTGGCCGCGCTCACGCAGCCAACGGTTGCGGGTTTCTTGATGGCTCGTATCCCCGACTCGGGCGACCCGTCGCACTTCTACACTGTCGAATATCGTCAGCAACAGGGCTGGGACAGCGAGATCCCGGGCAACGGCGTGGTTATCCACGAGGTCCGGTCCGATGGGAAAATCGTGTTCGTACCGGTCAAAGAGGCGAGTAATCGGGCCCTCACAGTTTCGGGCGAGACGTTCGTGAACGCCGCAGGGACGGTTCGAGTGCAACTCAACTGCATCAACCCAGCGGCCGGTACTGCGACCGTGAGCTTCGCCATCGGCGCTTACGGCACCTGCGGAAGTGGGGCGACGTCGACGCCTCCGGCAGGATCGGGTGGCGGGTCGGGTGACGGTGGGAGTCTCGGAGGATGTGGCCGCAACGGCTGCGGACTGCATCCGCCGGGTTGGCACCCCAGTCCAATCCTGTTCACCTGATCAGACCACTCACCGCCGCGGCGCGCGACCACGAGGTGGGGCGCCGCGCCCC
>JANYDT010000100.1 GCA_025359845.1 Acidimicrobiia bacterium | reverse complement strand
GGCAAGACTCGGGTGTTGACCCGTCGAATTGCTCATCGAGTGGTCACGGCCACGGCTGATCCGCAACACGTGCTGGCTATCACTTTCACCCGCAAAGCGGCCGGTGAGCTGGCCCGTCGGCTGACGCAATTAGGGGTGCGGGGTCGAATTCCGACCGGAACATTCCATGCCATTGCCTACGCTCAACTGCGTCAATGGTGGACCGATACTGATCAACATACCCCCGCCCTGGTCCAATCCAAGGTGCGCCTGATCGCTCCGCTGCTCGGCCGGTTCCGCAGTACCGGCACGTCGAGCGGACGAGGAGGTGCAGGGGCGCAACCTATCGATGTTGCCTCCGAGATCGAGTGGGCCAAGGCCAGGCTGCTCCTACCTGACGCGTATGCCGCGGAGGTGGCCCAACTCAATCGCAAGCCGCCGCTGGGGGTCGAAGCCATGGCCGATCTCTATCGGCGCTACGAGGCCGAAAAGACTCGCAAGGGAGTGGTCGATTTCGATGATCTGTTGCTCCAGTGCGTCGCCGCGGTAGAAGCCGATAAGGAGTTTGCGGCTCGTCAGCGGTGGCGCTTTCGCCACGTATTCGTCGATGAGTTTCAAGACGTGAACCCGGCGCAGCACCGGCTGCTGGAGGGGTGGCTCGGGGCGTCGAGCGACCTCTGCGTCGTCGGTGACCCGAACCAAGCGATCTACGCCTGGAACGGAGCCGATCCGCGTTTCTTGGTCGAGTTTCCGAAGCGCCACCCGGGGGGCGAAGTCGTGCGTCTCGACGACAACTACCGGTCGTCACCCGAAATATTGACCGTCGCCGACGCGGTGTTGGGCACGGGTTCGCGTACGAGTCGGGCGCTCCAGCCCCACCAACCCAATGGCCCGTTGCCGAGCGTGCACTCGTACGCGTCTGATCTCGAAGAAGCCCGGGGCGTGGCCCGGTCGGCTCGTGAGCACCGCCAGCGCGGCATCGGTTGGAACGAAATGGCCGTTCTCACCCGCACCAATGCTCAGTTGCTGGTTTTCGAAGAGTCTTTCCAGGCTGCCGGCGTGCCGTTTCGGGTGAGGGGTGAAGGCTCTTTCTTGGCTCAACCTGAGGTCCGCAAGGCGATTGACGAACTTCGGCGCGCGCCGGGGTCGGTGCCGTTTTCCTCGCGCATCGTCGATCTTGAAGAGATGGCGGCGGAAGCGTCGCGTTCTGGAACGAACGGGGCCGAAGGGGTGAACGAACGCGCCGGGCGTCTCGATGGGCTCGTCCGATTGGCTCACGAGTACGCCGCAGCCGATCCGCAGGGTTCGACGGCCGGCTTTTTGGGTTGGTTGTCGGCGACGATAACCAGTCGGGCCGACGAGCCTGCCGGAGTCAGCGCCGTCGTAGAGCTCACGACCTTCCACCGCGCTAAAGGTCTCGAGTGGCCGGTGGTTTTCGTCGCTGGGCTCGAACGCGGCTTCGTACCGATCGGTCAGGCCGACGATGAAGCTGCGTGGGACGAAGAGCGCCGCTTGCTCTACGTCGCCGTAACCCGGGCGGAGCGGGAATTGCATTGTTCTTGGGCCCAAAGCCGCACGTTCGGGTCCCGCACGACGGTGCGCAACCCGTCCCCCTGGCTGAGCAATATCGAAGCCGCCGTACGGGCCTGCGAAGCACCCCTGGAAGGCGACTGGCGAGCTATTTTGCGCACCCAACGAGAACGTCTGGCGGCAGCCAAGTCCGCTGGTGTCCCTGGCATACGAGGTACGCGGGCGGCCAAGGTTCAGGTTGGTACCAAAGCCGACCCGAAGCTACTTGAAGACCTCAAAGCCTGGCGCATGCAAATGGCGCGGGCATCGGGTGTTCCCGCCTTTGTGATCGTGCACGATACGACCCTGGCCGCTATCGCCGAAGCCAAACCCCGCAGTCGGGTCGGGTTGCTGGCGTTGCCGGGCATGGGACCGGTCAAGGTGGAACGCTACGGCGAAGCCATGCTGGACGTAGTGGCTCGGGCCGGATGATTCGACCGTGCTGAGGTGCCGCTGGTGTAAACGACTGGGCTGATCGTGGGATTGCGCTGATCGTGGGATAGGGCCGTCAAATGTGGAGTATCGGCGCCCGACTCATTGTGCGACCGGACGGTGTCTATGGTTTGAAATGTGCGCTTTCGTATCGAGCAAGACTTTGCCGCTCCGGTCGATACGGTCGTCGCCGCGTTGGTCGACCCCAGCTATTTGGCCCGAATGGAACAGCTCCGCGATATCAGCGCGCCAGAGGTCAGATCCCAATCGCGTGACGGCGCTGTGGTGCGACAAGAACTATTGTTTCGGTTTACCGGTCGGCTGCCGGGCGTCGTGACCCGGGTAATCGATCCCGCGAAGCTGTCGTGGACCGAGTTCGATGAGGTAGATCTGATTGCTCGACGATGTCAGTTCGCAATGGTGCCAGTTCACTATGAAAAGTTCTTTCGTTGCGATGGCTCGTGGACCGTTACCGAACGATCCAAGACCGAGGCTCATAGGGTGATTGAAGGCGACCTCAGAGTCAATTCGCCAGTTCCGTTCGTAGGGGGTCAGGTCGAGAAGGCGATCGTCTCCGGCCTCCGAGAAAGATTGCACGCCGAGCCGGCCGTCTTTGCGACCTGGTATCAGCGAGGCTGAAGGCTCACGCGGTCTCAGCGAGGCTGAGGGTCACGGGGGCGTGAGCGGGCCGAAGGGGTACGGGGTTTCCATAGGTCGCGGAGGCTGTGGAGTCTCAGGACAACGTGACGCAGCGCCAGTCGAGAATGCCGTTCTCCTTCACTCGTCTGGCTTTGGCGCCTCGCGCCAAGGCCTCACACAGACGGTCCATGGCCTTTTGGTCGGCAACATGGCGTATCAGGTTGAAGTCCAGGCAGACAAGCTTTTCCGATGGAGCTTGCGACGCTTGGGCTCCCGTTCCGTACGCTTCTTCGCACGCCTGGTCAGCGTTGAAGGCTCCGACAACACGACCGACCGTCGGAGCACTGTCGGCGGAGAGCCGCGCCACCCCCACTACTCCTGCGGCGAGAGCGCCCACTACGGCTCCAATCACCGCCCGTTGCCGTCGTTTCGCCTTCGTCACGCTTGCAATGTACTGGCGCCAGGCCCCCGGTCGGGGCGCTTTGGACTAGAGTGGGGGCTGGAGATCTTGTGCGCCGGCGCTTCCCCATAGTCGCTCTCGTCCTGAGTTCACTCGCATCCGTGGCGTTGGCCCCGAATGCAGCGCGATCCGGGCCGACCGATCGGGCGCAGGTAGTTGACGGCGAGAACCAAATGGGCATCGACCTGTTTCGGGCCTTACGACCCGCGAACGCATCCGACAACCTTGTTGTATCACCGTTCGCCGTGGCTCAGACGTTGGAAGCGATGGCGGCCGCCAGCCGAGGTACCACTCGAACTGAGTTGCTCTCGACCCTTCACATCCCGCCGACTCTGGCCCTGGACCGGGTGCTCGATTCGTCCCGAAATCTGCGTGACGAACTGGGCGAACTTCCGGGCCAAGTGAAACAGATCGGCCTCATCGCCCGAGACCAGTCGGTGGCAATCTCGCCCGCTTTCCAACGGTTGATGAGGGAACAGCTCGATCAGCGGCCGCTGTCGAAAGATTTTGCCGCACCCGACCAAGTCCGAGCCGACATCAATCAGACGGTGAGCGACTTGAGTGGGTTGAAGAATCCGATCATGGAAGATGGAACGCTTCCGGCCGGCTCGAAACTCCTCGCCGTCGGGTCCTTCAGTCTCCGCGCAACGTGGCAACAGCCCTTGGCCGGGGGCGGTGATCTGGCCTTTCGCCGCCTTGATGCACGTTCGGTCAACGCCAGAAAGCTCAGTACCGGGCCGGGTGGAATTGCCGCCGGATATTTGAAATCAGCTGAGTTTCAGGCCGTTGTGGTTCCGTATCTCGGCGGTCGGGTGGCGCTGCTCCTAGTCGTTCCTTACCCGGGCAAGTTTACTGCCGTTGAGCAGAGTCTCAGCTCGACGAAGATCTTCGACATACTGATACGGGCGCGCCGAACCGGGGTCGATCTGGAGCTTCCGGCTTTCGGTTTCGGCACTCGGATTCCCAACCTCCGCGATGCGATAGCCCCATTCGGGGCCAGAGCCGTCTTCGCTCGTTCGCGGGCCGACCTCACCCCGCTTAGCTCGACTCGCCAGCTCGCCTTCGACGTCGCCGTCGCGCAGACCGTAATCAACGTTGAGAGCGGCGGTACCGACGAAGCCGGCGGGAGTGTTCCGCTCCGCGGTGGTACAGCTGCGGAGAAAGTCTTGGTAAACGGTCCATTTGTGTTCGCCGTCGTTGATCGACCGACGGGGGCGTTGCTCGAACTGGGCCGCGTTGTTGACCCCACTCAAAGCTGAGCCGCGAAGCGGATGACTCTCGCAGTGACATCGCCGATCGTCTCGGTGGACCGCAACGACGACAACTTTCGTCATCGGGCGGGCCTACGAGTCGATTTGTGGCTGGCCATGTTGGCCGGCCCTCTGCCGTGGGTTGATCCCGATCGGCGCGCCACCGGAGCCGAGGCAGCCACCGTGGCGACGCAAGTTGTGGCCGTTGCCAGCGTCGTGACGTGGTCGGGCCTCGATCTCGGCCGCCGCCACTCGCCATCGATTTTCATTTGGATAGGGCTGGCGTTCATTGCCGCCGCGATCGTGGTGCCGAACGTCGCCTGGGCTTCGCGGGGCGCCCGTCCTCCGGAGGCGCTCTGGGGGCGGCCCCGTTTGGCGGCCGTGGTGCGAGGCGTCCTTGTGCTCGGCGGCCTGGTGTTGTGGGCGTTGCGGACGCCCGGGTCGCCGATCCTCGGGGCTTGGCCCTTTGGCGTGGCCGCGGGTAGCGAAGTGGCGCTCACGCTATGGGCCGTTGGTATGGCGGCCCGTCCGTTTGCGTGGTGGCGGCGATTTCTCGTTTCTGCGCCGCAAATCGGGGCGCTCGGGGCGCTCGTTGCGGTAGGGGCGGTGTCGCACAACTGGCCGACCGTCATTGCGCTGTTCGTCACCATGCACCTGGTCGCCGGTCTGACTGCGCTCACGTTGGCCGTGCTGCAGGGCATGCGGGTGCGGTTTCGGACCGAAGTCGCCACCCGCGAGCGGGCGGTGTCAGACGCGGCCGCCCGCCAACGGGCCCATTGGCTGCATGACGAGGTGTGCACCCGGCTCGGGTTCGTGCAACAGAAGGTGGCCGCAGGAGGGATCCGACCAGAAGCGGTGGTCGACGAGTTGCGCGCCCTCGATCACACGTTGCGCGAGCGCCAATTGGAGGAGTTGCTGGTGGCCGGTACGGTTGAGTTGGCCGAGGTCGTGCAACCCTACTTGCGCATGGCGCAACAGCAAGGTGTGCGTCTCGTGGCCGTTCCCAGTTACGAAGACACCCAAGTTACACTCGACGCGCAGACCGGGCATCTGGTGAAGAGAGCGCTCGCCAATCTCGTCGGCAACGCGTTAAAGGCCGGGGCCACGCAGCTTGGAGTTAGTGCTCGGGTGCGAAGTGATGAGCCGAACAGTCCGGTCGAAATTGTAGTAACCGACAACGGCGGCGGATTCGACTTTTCTCACCTAGCGGCCGGCCGGGGCCTATTTCGGCTCGCTGAAGAGCTGGGACGTGACAATCTGGTGTTTGAACGGACATCCGACGGAATGCGCATTCTCGCCATCATCTCCTCTCAAGAAATCCGACAACTCTCATGAGCTCTATACTTGTTATCGACGATTCGCCGTTAGCGACGAGTCTTTTGGCAGATCACATTCGTGAACTAGGTCACGACGTGGTCACCCTTGGGGCCGTCGAAGAGCTTACCCCTGAGTTTCTCAAAGCCCATCCCCTCGATGTTGCCGTAGTTGATCTCTCGTTTAATGAGAGTCATCTCACCGGTATTGATGCTTTGATGATCTTGCACGAGTACACCGCTAAAACCAAGTTGGTCTTGTTCACCCAAGGTGACAAGGCCGTTGCCGAACTGTTGCGGGACGCATGGGAGGCCTTTGACCTGGCCTGCGTCGTGTCGAAGACAGCGCCCATTTCGAATCAAATCGAGGCGATCGATGAGGTGGCCAGGACGGGCAAGGCACCCATGGACCCGGTGTTGCAGATGCGCCTCCCGTCGAAACAATCGCCGTGGCGCACGATCAGCGGATACGGTCGCCTCGTCACCCACGCCGGGCACGCCAAGCTGTGGCGGGCTCTCATCGCCGCTCATAGGGAGCCGTCGTACCGCGATCTAGCCGACCAGACCGGGCTTTCGCTCAACACTGTTCGCAATTACCGTGAACAGCTTTTGCCTGAGTTGTCTTTGCACGGGATGGACAACCCGACCATGCGCGAGATGCAGTCGTTCGCTGAGCGCTGTCGACCTTTTCTCGAGCCGTTCATCACGGCGAAACTCGGAAAGCTGTAGACCGTGCCGGTGAGCAGATCGAATGCTCGATCTGTTCACCAGCACGGGTTTCCTACGGATTCCTCGGGCGCAAAGTGTAGTCGCCCAGAGCCGCGGTGTCACGGTTCGGCAGCCCAGACCGCGACAAATCTGAGTCGACGAAGAGCACTTCTCGAATATGTGACAGTTACTTCTGCGGAGGTCCGTTGGCAGTCCTGCTGACTTCGGACTCCTCTGCCAGCTCGAGCCACCGTTCCTCGGCCGCCGCCAGTTTGATAGAGAGTTCGGTCAGTTGGGCACCGATTGCGGCGAGCGCCCGATGATCACCTCCGCCTGGCGTTGCGGCGCGTTGCGACAGGGCGGCCAGTTCGACTTCGGCTTTCGTGTGCGCAGTGGTGAGACGGGCAATGTCTTTGTCGACGTCTTTGGTGAGCTGGCGCAACGTCGAGGCCGAGCGGGCGCCATCTCGGGTTCCGCGGGCCGAAGGCGAGGTGATGGGGGCGACGGTCTTGAGGCTAGGGCTGGGAGTCGAACGCACCGGATTACCGATCGCTGCGGTTGGCGTCGTTCGGGCTTCGCGAGCGGCCATCCATCCGCCATAGCCGTCTTTTACCAGGCTGGCTCGTCCGTTTTCGATGGCGATGACCTCTTCGGCTGTACGGTCCATGAAAGCCCGGTCGTGGCTGACGGCTACTACCGTGCCCGGCCAGTCCTCGAGAAAGTCTTCGAGAGCGCGCAAGGTGTCGAGGTCGAGATCGTTGGTGGGCTCATCGAGAAGCAAGACATTCGGGCGTTCGATCAGGGTCAGCAGGAGTTGCAGGCGTCTGCGCTCGCCTCCCGAAAGGGTGCCGATTTCGGCCCATTGGGCGTCGGTATCGAACCAGAACGCCTCCATGAGTTTGAGGTCTTCAGGACTTCCGGGCGCTCCAGATCGCTGCGCGACGGCTTCGCGCACTCGCATGGTCAAATCCAGCTCCCGACCGAACTGATCGTAAATGCCGATACGCACCGTCGGACCGATATCGACGGAGCCCTCGGACGGGGCCAGACGGGCGGCCAGGATTTCGAGCAATGTCGTCTTGCCTGATCCGTTGGCGCCCACGATGCCGTACCGGCCACCCGGGTCGAGGGCTAGCGTCAGGTCGCGAAACAACCAAGGCATGGCCGGCCCTTCCAGACCTCCGGACGGCCCGAAACAGTGTCCGACCCCCTCGAGCTCGATGACCTTTGTGCCCAAGCGCGGCGCCAAGCGCTCATCGACGCCTTGGCGAAAGCTGCCCTGTTGCGCCCCGGCGCTCGGACCCTGGCCCTCGCCCCGCCGAGCTGTGGCCGATCCGAAGCCGAGGGTCGACGACCGGGCCGCGGCCAAGGGACGGCCGTCGACCAACGCCCGGGCCGCGTCGATATGGGCCTTGGGTTTGCGGGTTCTGGCCGGCGCTCCTCGTCGCAGCCAAGCCAGTTCGCGACGGGCCTGATTGGCCCGAACCGACTCGGCCTGGACCGACTCGTCCTCGCGCCGCGCCCGTCCGTCGAGATAGCCCTGATAGCCACCTTCGTGGATGTAGCTGGAGCCTCGATCGATCTCCAAGACCTTGGTACAGACGCGATCGAGGACGTGGCGGTCGTGGGTAACCATCAGCAACCCGGTTCGCAGACGGGCGAGACGTTCCTCAAGCCATGTGATGGCGTCGAGGTCGAGGTGGTTGGTGGGTTCGTCGAGAATGAGGAGTTCGGCCTCACTCACCAGCGCCTGTGCCAACGCGACCCGTTTGCCCTGGCCGCCGCTGAGGGTGGCGATGTCGGCGTCGACCATGGGTCCCATGCCCAGACGATCGAGGATGGCCGCCCCTTCCCAGCCCGGTACGGCGTCGCGCACGGCTCCGGTGGGCAGGGAAGGGTGCTGGTTGAGCATGACAATCCGTACGCCGCGGCCCCGCCGGACGATGCCCGATTCGGGTTCGCGCAGACCGCCCAGGACGCGCAACAAGGTCGATTTGCCGCAGCCGTTGATACCTACCACGCCAACGCGGTCGCCGTCGTTGATGGTGAGCGACAAATCGGCGAAAAGGGGTTTGTCGGGACGGGTCATAGTGACCCCAGCGGCGTCGACCAGGATCATGCGGTGACCGGGATCATGCGGGTGCCGGCGGGAGAGGTGACCGGGATCATGCGGGTGCCGGCGGGAGCAGCGTCGAGAAGTCGACTGAGATGAACAGGCCCTCGGCTTCGGCCAACAGCTGGTCGCCGTCGTAGCTGGCTCCGGCCACCAACGTTTTGCGGCCGTCGACGCTGACGAGGCGACCCTCGTACCGGATGCGGGTATGAAGCGGGTGCGGGGCGCGGTAGCGAATCGTGAGGCGGCCGGTCATGCCCGGTCGACCGCCCATCGACTGCGCCATGCCGAGCACGTCATCGAAAGCGGCGGCGACGTATCCGCCATGGACTTTGCCGGGCGGGCCCTCGTACTGCTCGCCGAAGGTTGCCCAACCGATCACCGTCTCGCCCTGGATCTCGACGTGGACCGGAGGGGCGAGCGGATTGGCCAGGCCGACGACGGGCGAGTCGTCGAAGTGGCCGTGCTCGGTCATGAGCTCGTCGGCCCGCCCGGGATCAGCGAGCGCCGCGCCGATGGCCGCGCCGGCGGTCGAAGACTCGGCAAATCGGACGCCCTCCTCCGGGTTCGAGCTGATAATGGAATCGAGGGCTGGGTCGATGCTCGACGCGCCGGCCGAACCGACGACGGTCGACTGGCCGGTTGATGGGCCGGTTGATTGGCCGTCGTTCATTTTCCGTCGGGCCGCCTCGACGGCCACATGGCTTCTCACTCGCCCAACGGCGGCGTGACGATCGCGCACTCCCTCTTCGGCCAGTCGATCGACGATGGCCCCAAGTTGGTCGGCTGCCAGGGCAAGCGCGTCGATTCCGGCGTCGGTTCTGACGAGGAGATCGGCCAAACGACGGACCTCCGCGGCGAGACGATGGGCCTCTCGCCGGCGAGGTGATACTTCGCCGGCCCTCACCCACAAGCTGGCCATGGCCTTGGCGATCTCGGCCGCCGACGGACTGGCCTGGGTCACTTTGCCGACCGGGGCGGCCGACGGCCTCGACAGTGCGAGTGCGGTCTGGGCGGCCGACGGGAAGGCCGGGGTCGCTTGGATGACCGGGGCGACCGACGGGGTCGATGGGGCGACGGTGTCGCCAATGTGAACGCCGGGCGCGAGGGTTCGAGCCTCGTCGCTCTCGGCGCGGCTGGGATCGGACCGGGACTCGGTCACCGGCGCGCTGGTCTTGTCATCGGGCATATGTCGGCTCACGACACATCGTCGAAATCGACGATGACCGGCGCATGATCGGAGGGCTGCTTGCCTTTGCGGGCTTGGCGGTCGATGATCGACCAGCGGGTGCGTTCGGCCAGTTGCTGAGAGGCCAGCACAAGGTCAATCCGAAGGCCGCGCCCTTGATGAAAGTCGCCGGCGCGATAATCCCACCAGGAGTACAGCTTGTCTTGATCGTACAGCTGGCGAAAGGTGTCGACCATCCCAATGTCGAGGAGCCGTTGCAGGAGAGCCCGCTCGGCTGCGCTGGTGTGGGTGGAATCGACGAATTTTCGAGGGTCGTAGACGTCACGATCTTCGGGGGCGATATTGAAGTCACCGGCGATCATCGCGGGTTGACCCGTGGCCTCCTGGCGAGCCGCGTGCTCAATGAGGCGGTCCAGCCAAACGAGTTTGGCGCCGTAATGGGCGTCGTCGAGCGAACGACCGTTGGGCACGTATACGCTGGAAACCCGAACACCGGCACAAGTCGCGGCCACAAAACGGCTCTCGCCCAATACCCCGGCGACATAGTCATCGACATCGACCGATGCGATTGCCGCGGGATTGAAGGTGGTCGCGGGGTCTTCGAGACCCACACGACTCAAGATGGCCACCCCATTCCAACGTCCGTCGCCTCCGTGGCTGATCGATTGATAGCCCAGCGCCTGGAAAGCCAACGACGGAAAGGCGGCGTCGGCCAGCTTCGTTTCTTGCAGGCAAAGCACATCGGGCTCGACGTCGACCAACCACTCCTCGACCCGAGCCAAGCGCACCTTCAACGAGTTGATGTTCCAAGTGGCGACGCGCACGGCGATAAAGCCTACGGCCTCCTACCAGTCGCAGCTGACGGCGACCGTGACGATCTTGGGGCGGTCGGATCGAGCCGCGAGTCGGCTGGTGTCTCGACCACCAACTGCCACATCGGCGGGCTGCCCGGCGAACAGGGGAAACGCGGGTCCTGACGAATTGCACCGAACGAGTTGTGATCACGCAATGACCGCGAACGGTAGGGGTAGGGCCAGCGCCACTGGGATGTCTGACGGCCGAGCCACGAGGGGGTCGGCGGCACCAGATGCGATGCCGAGTTGGCGCAACCGCTCGGCTCGGTTCGTCGGCGCCGAAGGAATGGCCGATACAGGGGCTGAGCCCGGTCGACCGGATCGGGCTCGCCGGGGGGCCCGGGCCTCTTCGACGAACCGGGCAATCTTGGTCGACAGCTCCTTCTGCTCAACGTGTGGCAGGTATGCTCGACTGCCGTAGCGGCGCTCGTACGGTTCGACCAGGTGGGGGAACGCTTGGGCCAGCCACTCGAAATAGTGATCGCGGACCCCCGGCCGCAGATGGAGGAGCAGGCCAACCACGTTCGTCGCTCCGGCCCCGACTGCAGCTTTTACGGTGGCGCGGATTTGCTCATCGGAGTCGGACAGCATCGGCAATATCGGACCCATCAGCACTCCGCATGGCACCCCGGCGGAATTGAGCCGGGCCACCGCCTCGATGCGCTTCGCGGGCGGCGGGGTGCCTGGTTCGCTCGCCTTCCAAACTGTCTGATCGAGGGTTGCGACGGAGAGGTTGGCCTGCACCCGCACGATTTTCGTGGCGGCCGCCAATCGGCGAGCGTCGCGCAAGATCAACGTTGACTTGGTGAGGATCGAAAACGGGACCCGATGTTCGGCGAACACTCCGATCAAACCCTGAGTGAGGTGGTATTTGCCTTCGGCCTTTTGATAGGGATCGGTGTTGGTGCCGAGGGCGACGTGGCGGTGGCCCCACCGTAGCGGCGCCAACTCCGCCCGGGCCCGCTCGACAGAGTTGACCTTGACCACGATTTTTGTGTCGAAATCAACACCTATCCCGAGATCAAGGTATGCGTGAGTGGGTCGGGCGAAGCAGTACGTGCAGGCATGGCTGCAGCCTCGATACGTGTTGATGGTGTGTTCGAAGGGCATGTGGCTGGCGGCCGGGACTCGATTGACGATCGCGCGGGCGTTGACGTGCAGAAACTCGAGGCCCGAATACTCGCCAGTTCCGACATGACGCTCGACCAGCTGCTCGTCGGGCCAGAATGCCCCCTGGGTTCGTTGCTCTGTGATCTGCCATCGCATGCGGGACACTATAGCGAACAAGCGTTCGTTTGTCAAACATGTGTTCGGGTGCTCCAAGAGCCGACCCCGGAGTACCGAGGGCATACCAGAGCACCCCGGAAAGCCCCCGGAGTACCGGCCCGGCCGACACCCCACGGGAGAATCGAGTTACAGCAACCTAGCCCCAGCCGACGGGCGCACCCGCCACGCCTGATCGAACGATTCAGGATCGAGTGCGCCCGGTTCACAAAGTGCGACCACGCAGCCTCCGAACCCCGCGCCGGTGAGTCGGGCGCCGTGCACGCCGGGCGCGACCATCAGCAAACTGACGAGCTGATCGAGGGCCGGCGTTGATACCTCATAGTCGTTGCGCAGACTCTGATGGCTCTCGACCATGAGCGCCCCGGCGGCTCGCCACTCGCCGGCTTGGAGGGCGGTGGCGAACGATCGCACACGCGCGTTTTCGGTCACGACGTGCAACGCCCGAGCTCGGACAATCGGATCCGGGATGCCATCGACTTCGGAAATCGAAGCGGTGCGCAGCGGCCCGCCAATAGCCTGCTCGGCCTGTGCGCACTGCATTGTGCGTTCCGCGTAGGCCGATTCCCACAACGTCCGCTCCTGCCCGGAATGGATGACGATGACTTCGACCTCGCCATCGGGGAGCGGACAGGGCGTCACCTCGAAAGTGAAGCAGTCGATGAGCAAGGCGTGTCCTTCAACCCCGGCCGCCGAGGCCAACTGGTCCATGATGCCCGAGGGCACTCCACTGCCGAGGTTCTCGGCCCGCTGGCAGAGTTGGGCCAGTTCGAGCGGCGAACCGGAAAACCCCAGAGCCAAAGCCAGCGCGACCTCCAAGGCGGCGCTGGAGGACAAGCCCGCCGCGTATGGCACCGTCGATGATACGTGACCCGAGAAACCGATTGAAGGGTGCAGTACGGCCACGACGCCCGCGATGTATCGCCCCCAGGCCGGCGTTGCCGCACTCGCATCGTCCACGGTCAAGGGCACACGCGTCGCAACGGCTTCTTGCTCGGAAGACAGTTGCACCCAGTCGCCGCCCGGAGTGCCGGTGATGGTGGTGGCCAGATCGACGGCCATGGGCATGACCAACCCGCCTGTGTAGTCGGTGTGATCGCCGATGAGGTTGACGCGCCCAGGTGCGATCGCGACGACGGTTGGACCGGTACGCGGGCGAGAAGGGGACCGAATTTCGTCATCCTTGCGCTCGACGATCTGGTCGCTACCGGTCACGACTCGCCAGCCTCGCACACGTACCGGTAGCGTGCGGGCATGTCAGGACCTCTCACCGGAACGACCATTATCGAGTTGCAAGGCATCGGGCCCGGCCCCTTCTGCGGAATGATGTTGGCCGACATGGGGGCCGATGTGATCCGGATCGATCGCGCTCAGTCGGTGGCGGCCACGACCGGAGCGCCCCGGGCCCGGACCGACTTTCTCGCCCGAGGTCGCCGCTCCGTGGCCGTCGATCTGAAAAGCCCAGACGGGGTCGAAGTCGTATTGCGCCTTATTGAGAAGGCCGACGGACTCATCGAAGGATTTCGGCCCGGAGTCATGGAGCGTCTCGGTATCGGACCGGACGCGGCGCTAGCCCGGAATCCGAAATTGGTGTTCGGCCGCATGACCGGTTGGGGCCAGGACGGGCCGTACGCGCAAGCGGCGGGCCACGACATCAACTACATCTCCCTGGCCGGAGCGCTCGACGCCATCGGTCGCAAAGGGACCGGGCCGCAGCCGCCCCTGAATCTCATCGGCGACTTCGGCGGGGGTGGCATGTTGTTGGCCTTTGGCATGGCCTGCGGGCTGTTCGAAGCGGCCCGAAGCGGTAAAGGTCAGGTGATCGATGCCGCTATGGTCGATGGTTCGGCGACGCTCATGACGATGTTCCACTCGATGGCCGCATCGGGCATCTGGAACGATGAGCGCGGTACCAACATGCTAGATACCGGGGCCCACTTCTATGATTGTTACGAGTGCAGCGACGGTGAATATGTCTCAATCGGATCGATCGAACCGCAGTTCTATGCCGAATTACGACGCATCGCGGGTCTTACTGATGCGAAATGGGATCGCCAAACCGACCGCGGCGCGTGGCCATCGCTCAAGGACGATCTCGCCGCCGTGATCAAGCAGAAGTCGCAGTCGGAGTGGTGCGCTCTCATGGAACACACCGACGTGTGTTTCGCTCCCGTCCTTTCCATATACGACGCCCCTAAGCATCCCCACAATGTGCACCGCAAGACGTTCGTGGAAGCGGGCGGGCATGTGCAGCCAGCGCCGTCGCCGCGCTTCTCCCGAACCGAACCCCAGCTCTCGCGGCTCCCGTCCGTGCCTGGTGAGCACACCGATGATGTGTTGGCGGAGAAGGGGTTTGCGGCGAGCGACATTGCCAAACTCCGCGAGGCCGGCGCGGTCAAATAGCGCTATGACCGACCACAACGTTCAGATCGTATTAGCGCAACGACCGACCGGGCCCGTATCGGCAGCTTGTTTTGCTCAGCGCGAGGTCGCGGTGGGTGAACTCGGGGAGGGCGACGTTTTGGTGCGCAATCTGTTCGTGTCGTGCGACCCGTATATTCTCGGTCGTATGCAAGGCGGGGTTGGTTACGCAGGCGGCTTCGAGCTCGACGAGCCCATACCGGCCCGGGCTGTCGGCCAGATCATTGCCTCTCGCCATCCGGCCTGGAAGGAGGGCGATCATGTGTGGGGCTTTCTCGGATGGCAAACGCACGCCGTGGCCCGCCGCGGCGAGGGTCTCTGGCCCGCCGATCCCGCGGTCGGGCCCTTGGCCCATTATATCTCCGTCCTGGGTATGCCGGGTCTGACCGCCTGGGTCGGGATGCTCGACATCGGACAACCCAGTCCGGGCGACACCGTCGTGGTATCGGCGGCGGCCGGAGCCGTTGGCTCATTGGCAGGACAACTGGCGCGCCGCGCTGGGGCTCGCGTAATTGGCATCGTGGGAGGGGCCGCAAAGGTGGACCACGTGACCGGTTCGCTCGGCTTCGACGCCTGCATCGACCGCAAGGCCGGAGACGTCGGAGCGGCCCTCGACGAGTTCTGCCCCAACGGGATTGACGTCTACTTCGACAATGTGGGCGGCCCCATCCTCGAGGCGGCGCTGGCCCGGCTCGCCCCGTTCGCCCGGATTCCCGTGTGCGGAATGATCTCGGGGTACGACACGCCCGAGACCTCGGCGACGAACGGTATACGGGGCATGGCGAACATGCTGCGCAGCCGGGCCACCATGACCGGCTTCGTCATCTACGACCACATGCACGACTACCCCTCGTATGTGGCGAGGATGGCGTCGTTGTTGCGAAGTGGGGCGGTTACGTACGTGAACGACATCTGGACCGGGATCGATCGGGTGCCCGAAGCCTTCCTGGCCATGATGCATGGCGACAACATCGGCAAACGCCTCGTCAACGTCGGTTGAGGCTCGACGGCCCGGGTATTCGGTGGCTCTCGCACCTGATCATTTCCACCTGGGCGCTCGGGATCATCCCCAGTTCTGACGAAGAACCGAGCACCTGCTCGACTTTTGTCACTCGCCGCTGTATCCTTGAGCGCAACCCAACCGGTCCCCCTGGAGGTTCCTGTGAAGCGCATGCTCTCGACCAACGACCTGGCCCGTGACGATCGATTCGTCCGGACCCTGATTGAAGAGACGATTTTCGATCCGCGCACGATGACCGATGCCGAGCGCAAGCGCGGCGGGGGTTTTCGGCCTGACGTGATCGAGGCTCCCGAAGCCGCCCGTCGCCTCATGCACGCCATCTTCACCGGCGAGATCCAGGCTCTCGAAGGGGCGGGACGTACCTGTTTTGACTTCAACGTCGGTTCCGCGCCCGACGAGGTGCCCTTCGAGTTGAAGCTTGACATGGCTCGCCAGTGTTGGGACGAAGCCCGCCACTGTGAGATTTCGATCAAGTTGGGTGACCACATGGGGTCGGAGATCGGCGAGTTCGCTGAGCAGACCACGCTCTTCGAAGCGGCCTGCAACAACGATCCCATCCTGCGATTGGCCGGCGTCAACCGGGCCCTTGAGGGTCTGGCCATCGACGTGTTCAACACCATGCGCGACTTCGGGGCCGGCATGAACGATCCGGTGCTGTACTTCTGCGAGGACTGGATGTTGGCCGACGAAGTCACCCACGTGAAGATGGGTTCGGACTGGTTGCGCAAGGTCACAGCCAACGACCCCGATCGCCGCGCCAAGGCTCTCGAGTTCCAGAGGGCGGTCGACAAGCTGTTCAGCTTCGGTGGGTTCCGAGGCGAGAGCGAAGAGAATCCCGTCCATTTGGCCCGCAACTTCCGTCGCCTGGCGGGGTTCAACGAGGAAGAGATTCACGAGATCGTCGACTCCGCGGCGGCCGCTTATGAAGAGGCCAAGGCCATGCAAGCCCAGAGTCGGGCGGCGCTGCAGAACGCATAAGGGCGGCTTCGTCGCTTCGTCGTCAGCGAGCCGCTCGGGTAGCGTGCGAGCGTGCTGCCCACGTTGCTTGCCACGTTGCGCCCAGTCCACGTCGCGTGGGCGTGGATGGTCATTTTGAGCAACGCCATGGCCGGTATCTGGGCCCTTGGCGCCCACCGCTGGCCCGCCCTGCGCACCCGCGCGCTGTGGTGGTTCACGACGTTCGCCGAGCTAACGGTGTTCGTACAAGTGATCCTTGGTGTGTGGCTGGTCAACCACGACAAGCTCAAGGCCAAGCAGTTTCACATGTTCTATGGGTTTGTCGCCATCATCGCCATCGGCATCTTGTATTCGTACCGCCAGTCGCTGAAACATAAGTTGTACCTGCTCTACGGGTGCGGCGGGCTCTTTGTGATGGGTTTAGGCATCCGCGCGCTCCTGGTCGGCAAGCGGGCATGACCGGCGTGTCGCTCGGCCCCCGTCGCCGGGTGGTCGTCTTGTTCGGAGGTCGCTCGGCCGAGCACGAAGTGAGTTGCACGTCGGCCGTCTTCGCTTTGCGGTCCCTCGATCCCCATCGGTACGACATCTCCACCATCGGCATCACGCCTGACGGCGCCTGGGTGCCCGTTGACGGCCTTGGGCAACTGGCGGCGGGGTCTATCCGGTTGGCCATTAGCGGCGCGGCGGCTGATCCAGCTTCGTTGTTGGGGTCGGCGCGTCGGCCCGGTTCGGACGTCGGATCGACCGCCTCGCCCGGCCCGGCGACCATCGCGGGCACGACCGCCAATGCGGGCACGGTCGGTGCCGCGCGCCCGACCGCCAATGCGGGCACGGTCGGTGACAGCGCCGATTGGCCGGTCGTCATTCCCATCCTGCACGGCCCCAACGGCGAGGACGGGACGATGCAGGGTTTCTTGGAAGTGGCCGGTGTGCCCTACGTCGGGGCAGGGGTGTTGGCCTCGGCCGTGGCGATGGACAAGTCGGTGGCCAAAGAGCTTCTCGCCCACGCCCGGCTGCCGGTGGCGCGCTGGGTCGCCCGCCGAACCTGGGAACTGAAGGACCTGGCCGAGGCGGCCGTCTCGCTCGGCTTCCCCTGTTTCGTCAAGCCCGCCAACCTCGGCTCGTCGATCGGTGTGACCAAGGCCCACGATGTAGCCGAACTCGGCGACGCCATCGCCCACGCCGCCGAGTTCGACGATACGGTGATCGTGGAGGAGGCCATCCACGGTCGCGAGATCGAGTTTTCGGTGCTGGGCAACGACGAGCCGATGGTGTCGGGCGCCGGTGAGATCCGGCCAGGCAAGGAGTTCTACGACTACGAAGACAAATATTTGAGCGATGCCGCGCAGTACCAGATTCCGGCCTCGCTAACCCCGGCGCAATTGGCCGCCGGGCAGGCGCTCGTGGTGGCGGTGTATCGAGCGTTACGGATCGAAGGCCTGGCCCGAGTCGACTTGTTCTTCGATGATCGCCCGGTCCGAGGAGGCGGGCGGGGTTGGGTTGTGAACGAGGCGAATACGATGCCAGGCATGACCCCCATTTCGATGTATCCGAAATTATGGGAGGCGGCGGGGGTGTCGTATTCCGAGGTCATGGACCGCCTCATCGATTTGGCCATCGCCCGCTACGCCCGCCGGTCAGGGCGAGTCGGTCGGGCCCGGCTGGCCTGATTCGGGTCAACCTCCCCAGCTCGGCGCCCGATACGACCAATGACCCTCCCGCGGCTGCCCCTCGGGCTCATCGAGGCGCTGAGTGCGCTCGGTCGGGTGACCGATCTCGCAGTGACGACGGGGGGAGCGGCCAACCTCACCCTCTTTGCCCGCGTCGATGGTGCTCAGGTGGCCGTGAAAGTGGGCGTCGGCGACGAGCGGCGGGCCCGCGTGCGTCGGGAGGCCACGCTGCTGCCGCTTCTCCGTGAAGCCCATTTACCGGTAGCTGGTCTTCTGGCCTTCGTCGACGAGCCCGAGTCGGGGTTCTCCTTCTTGGTGATGGACCGGCTTCCGGGCTCCAATGGACTCGACGCACTGCAGGTGCGGCCGCTCGATGATGAGGTCGTGGTCGAGCGAGCCCGGGCGCTCGGGCGGCTGGCCCGGTTCGTGCATTCCACGACCATTGCGCCAGTCGCCGACCCTGAAGGGCAATTCGACCTCGTGGCGCAATTGACCCGCTCCCAACCCGAGCCCGTCCCGACGGTCCTGCTGAACCACCCGGTGGCGCTTGTGCATGGCGATCTCGGGTTTCACAACACCTTGTGGAGTGAGAGGAGCTGCACGGGATTGCTCGATTGGGAGGTGGCGGGGTTCGGCCCCCCGCTCGTCGACGTGGCGTGGGCGTGGTGGACGTTCGCCTTTCGATCGCTGCCACCCGAGGCGTGGCCAGCCTACGTCGAGGGGTATGGGGCGGGGGCCATCGGGGCCTTCGGATGGACGCCCGAAGTCGTGCCCGCCGTGGTCGCGTGCCTCATGCGCCGTTGGCGTCCGGGGGCGCCCGAGGCGTGGGACGCCCGACTGGCGGCCTTGGCGGGATTACCCGTCCCCGAGGTATGACTTAGGGGTCACTTGTTCATGTAGCACCTGGGGCGCACCGTGTGGGCGTGAGGGTCTCCGGGTATCGTCCGACTTCAGACATCTGCGAGAAAGTCGAATGTGGGAGCAGTGAAGGTTAATTGTTCAGTCGCCGGATCGTTTGGAAATGGATACTATCCACTTGTCGCCATCAACAACCCCGGAATCCAGGCGGGGTTTCCTAAACTCTTATGTGGTAAGTTACGCTGCAGAACACTATGGTGAACAATGGAAGGCCAAGGACAAGTTATCGTCGGACCCAGGGAGCGGACCTTTGTTCGAATCTACGGATGGTATTTCTGCTCAATTGGTGTTCATTCGGAAGGAGTCCCGGGGCACTTCCCTTCTTCTTTGATCTTAACCTTGGCCACAAGCTTACCCTACTAGAACGACTTTCTGAGGCGGATCCGCTGAGCAAACTAGTTCCGTGACAGCTTCGGAGGCCGTCAATACCGAAGATGCGACATCTTTGTAGAAGCCCGCACCGATTGCGAACCGACGGTCGACCACAACTTCAGCCGTACGATTGTCCGGTCCCGGTCCACTGAGCATTCGCACGAGTTCCGGCCACACCGGGTCTTCATTGATTTCAAATCGCGCTTCATTTTCCATAGCTAAATCGGCAGTTTTTCGGGCGAACCATAGGCCGTAATAATGGTTTTCGCGGTTTCCGGTTGAGTCACGGCCGCAGGGCGGACGATAACACCGATGTTTTGTGAATAGATCGGACCGCAAGGATAGGGAGCCCACACTGGATCACACATCGCCTGCTTGAAGACCGTCTTCCTATACTGCCAATTCCCGTTGTTTTCACGAGATGCATCATCGGGAGCCTGCAGAGTTTTTCTTATAGCGTCGATCTCCCAAGCTCGTATTTCTTCTCCAAAATGTGCCGGCGGAGCGTAAATGTATCGGAGTCCGAACTTAAAGACTCCGATCTGATCGCCGCATTGCAACTGGACCTTCAGATCATTATTATGCGTATCTAAATTGAGGCCGAGTGAACAACCAACTTACGCTTCAAACTCGAAGTGTAGCCTTCGCATTTCAACTTTGGATCGACCCACCGAAGGGGCTGACAAACATCTACCAGTATCGACAGAATCCTTCAAGATCCATCCGTTTGAGTAGAGCCGCGGAAGGAACGTAGTGCATTCCGCAGCGCCATCGGTTCGAAGCCAAGCCCCGGCACCGGTCGCCGAAACACAGAACCCAGAACCTGAGGCCGAGTCGACGGTAGTCGGGACGTTATCTATCAACAGGGGTGGCGGCGTCGGCCACTCAAATATGAACACCCCAACGTGTCGTAGTAGCCGTACGACTGGGCTTGTACGCAGACGTTGTGAGACCCGGCGGGCAGAACATACGGTTCGGTGTAGTTGTAGCCGCGGTCGTTGCCGTAGCCGTTCCAGTATGCGCCGTTGACGTCGGGTCGCCATGCGCCGGTGGCTTGGTAGGTGGGGGTGATCACGATTCCGTCGACGACGGTGCGGAGTGCGAGCCATGACCATGGGGCTTGGGGGGTGATGGCCCAGCCTTGGGCGTGGATTCCGTTGGCGTCGGCACTCAGGTTATCGATGTAGCCGGCGACCATGTAGTTGCCGATGTCGTCGCCGTGGACGGTGAAGGTTTGGTTGGGTGCGAAACTGCAGTTCATTTGGTTGATTTGGGCCCAGTGGGAGTATCCGGAGGCGTCGACGTGGAGGCATTGTCCGGAGTGCACGGCGACGTAGCCGACGGTGCCGTTACCCATGTCAGCTTTTTGGAAGGCTTGGTTGGCGTTACCGGTGCATGGGTAGCCGATGACTTGGGCGCCTTGGGCCATGGAACTGGCGGTGACGTCGAGACATTGTCCGGTGGCGTCGTTGATAATGTTGAACGCACCGTAAAACGTTGAACTCATCTGCATCGTCCAGTGGGCATACGATGGAGTACCGACTGAGTACGGGGCACTGCAGGGCCACTGGTAGACCCACGAACCGGCCGATGAGACGTTCCACGGCAAGATCACGATGCACCGCGAACCGGGCGCCGACGGACCGGGTGCGCGTAGGCGTCGGCCCGCTTGGGTTGACCTGCGGTTCCGATGATGATCGTCGACAACATCGCACCCAATACCGCGACCGCTACTGGTAACGCGGTTGCTCGGGGCCGAGGGCGCCGATCACTTCGCACCCGAACTCGGAGCGGCGGCGGCGGAGGTCGTGGTCTC
>JANYDT010000074.1 GCA_025359845.1 Acidimicrobiia bacterium | reverse complement strand
TTGAGGTTGCTCGAAGCAAATGCCTCTTGCATGACTGCGGCGTCTTGCCTTGCCGGTGAACGATATGGAGTTAGTCAATGTTGGCAACTCGTCTGAGCTCCTTTGGAGAATGTGAGACTGCGCCTTTATTTCTCATTTCTAATGTCCCCACCCCCTGTGATCTGTTTGGTTTAGGAAGTTGTCGCCACTGCCTCGATATGCATCTCCCTACACTAGTTTCTTTCAATTTGCGCCTTCAATTGTGTTACTCATCAAGTCAGGTAGCGGCCGTGGTGAACAGCCATCTCCATTTCGACCACTGCGGCCAGAACCCGGCACTCCACGGCGGAACGATCCCCTTCTGGGTTCAGGCAGCCGAGTACGAGGCGCTCCGCCAGGATCCGTACTACACCGATTCGAACTGGGCGCTTGCCCCCGAACCGCAACGCCGCACCGTGCGCGGTGACGAACGTATCGCCGAGGGCGTAACGATCATCGCGACACCCGGACACACAGCCGGCCACCAATCGGTACTTGTCGAGGCTGGCGATCGACGGGTGGTCATCGGTGCCCAGATCGTCTGGCACTCCGACGAGTTCACGGCCGAGGTCGCCAGCGCCGCCAACGTCGACCCCAACGTTGAACTCCGGGCAGCCGCAGTCGACTCGATTAAGCGAATCAAGGCCCTCAAACCGGAGATCGTTCACTTCAGCCACTGCCAGGCTCTGCGGCCCCAGCGGACTAACGACGCGGCTTGATGGTGTTCCTCCCGACCAAGTTCTCCAGGCCGTCGAGCATGCCGAGGTGATCGTGGACATAGATCCTGGAGCCGACCCGCCGAAGGTCCTGGTAATCGGACCGCGACACGATGGGAACTGCTCGAAGTGATCATCCTGACTCTCGTCGACGACCGCCAACTTGTCATCCAGGCGATGGCCCTCCGCCCGATGTTTCACGCGCTGCTCCCCGAAGGAGACCTCTGACATGACCACACCCACCAAGCAATACATGACCAAGACCGGCCGTGTGCTGAGCGACGACGACATCGAAACATTGGCCGACGAGGTTGCCGGTGATATCGACGTCGACGCACTCAAGCCCCGTCGCCGCGGTCGCCCGCCGCTCGAAGGCGGGCCGGCCGACGTCGTTCCCGTGCGCCTGGGCGCGAGCCTTCGGGCCGCCGTCGAAACACGTGCCACCGCCGACCACACGACCACAGGCGACGTGATTCGCGAGGCGCTTCGCCGCTACCTCGATGTCGCGTAGCGACGGGCGCATTCGGCCCCGTTGACGACCGCCGGATACCGCCCAGAAGTTCCCTGAGTGTTCCCGCGATTTCCGACCGAGCCCGCCAGTCCCTCGATCGTCACGCCGTCTACATGGTCGCGGCGGCGAGCTCCTGGCGTCCGGCCCGCTGGTCAGTTCCTCGAGTTGTCCAGGGTTAAAATCGCCCTTGTACGCAGCCGGATCGAACCAGGCTGTTCGGCCGTCGAGTGGGTCGAGTCGGGTGAAGGACCTTTACGACATGCTCGTCATGGCCAGGGCGCTCACGGTGTCCGCGAGGGCCTCGGTCAGGTGCCGAGGTAGGCCGCGAGGTGCTGGCCGGTGAGGGTGGAGCGGGCGGCGACGAGGTCGGCGGGTGTGCCCTCGAAGACGATCCGGCCGCCGTCGTGGCCGGCGCCGGGGCCGAGGTCGATGATCCAGTCGGCGTGCGCCATGACCGCCTGGTGGTGCTCGATGACGATGACCGATTTGCCGGAGTCGACGAGCCGGTCGAGCAGGCCGAGCAACTGCTCGACGTCAGCGAGGTGGAGGCCGGCGGTCGGCTCGTCGAGGACGTAGACGTTGCCCTTCTCCGACATGTGGGTGGCCAGCTTGAGCCGCTGTCGCTCGCCGCCGGACAGCGTCGTCAGTGGCTGGCCGAGGCTGAGGTAGCCGAGCCCGACGTCGGCGAGCCGGTCGAGGATGGCGCGCGCGGCCGGTGTGTGCGCCTGCTGGGACACCTGCGTGGCCCGCCGGTCGACCTCGCCGGCGCCGAAGAACTCCTTGGCCTCGGTCACCGACATCGCGAGCACCTCGCTGATGTCGCGGCCGCCGAGGTGGTATTCCAGCACCGATGCCTCGAACCGCTTTCCTTCGCACTCCTCGCAGATGGTGGCGACTCCGGCCATCATCGCCAGGTCGGTGTATATGACGCCGGCGCCGTTGCAGGTGGGGCAGGCGCCCTCGGAGTTGGCGCTGAACAGCGCCGGCTTCACGCCGTTGGCCTTCGCGAACGCCTTGCGGATCGGGTCGAGCAGTCCGGAGTACGTCGCCGGGTTGCTCCGTCGCGAACCGCGGATCGCGCCCTGGCCGATCGACACCACACCCGCGCCGGCTGGCCCCGGAATCGTGGGCAGCGACCCGTGCACGAGCGAGCTCTTCCCGGAGCCGGCGACGCCGGTGACGACGACCAGCACCCCGAGCGGGAGGTCGACGTCGACGTCGCGCAGGTTGTTCGCCGTCGCCCCGCGGATCTTGAGCGTGCCGGTGGGCGTCCGCACCGTTTCCTTGAGGGCGGCCTGGTCGTCGAGATGGCGGCCGGTGAGGGTGCCGCTGGCTCGCAGCCCCTCGACGGTGCCCTCGAAGCAGACGGTGCCGCCCGCCGTACCGGCGCCCGGGCCGAGGTCGATGACGTGGTCGGCGATCGCGATCGCCTCCGGCTTGTGCTCCACGACCAGAACCGTGTTGCCCTTGTCCCGCAGCCGCAGCAGCAGGTCGTTCATCCGCGCGATGTCGTGGGGGTGCAAGCCGATGGTGGGCTCGTCGAAGACGTACGTGACGTCGGTGAGCGAGGAGCCGAGGTGGCGGATCATCTTGACGCGCTGCGCTTCGCCGCCCGACAGCGTGCCCGACGGTCGGTCGAGCGAGAGGTAGCCCAGCCCGATTTCCCCGAAGGAGTCCAGGATCTGCTGTAGCGCGGCGAGCAGCGGGCCCACCGACGGCTCGCCGAGGCCGCGGACCCATGCGGCCAGGTCGCTGATCTGCATCGCGCAGGCCTCCGCGATGTTGATCCCCCTGATCCGCGACGAGCGAGCCGCCTCGCTGAGCCGGGTGCCGGCGCACTCGGGACAGGCCGTGAACGTCACCGCCCGGTCCACGAACGCCCGGATGTGCGGCTGCATCGAGTCGACGTCCTTGGCGAGCATTGACTTCTGCACCTTGGGGACCAGCCCCTCATAGGTGAGGTTGATGCCGTTAACCTTGACCTTGGTGGGGTCCCGATAGAGAAAGTCTTGGCGCTCGGCCTTTGTGTATTTGCGGATCGGCTTGTCCGGGTCGAGGAAGCCCGACTCGCAGAAGATCCGCCCGAACCAGCCGTCCATGCTGTATCCGGGGACCGTGATCGCACCCTCGGCGAGCGACTTGGAGTCGTCGAAGAGTTGGGTGAGGTCGATATCGGAGACGGTGCCCATGCCCTCGCAGCGCGGACACATACCGCCGGTGCGGGTGAAGGTCTTTCTCACGGTCTTACCGCCACCGCGCTCGACGGTGATCACACCGCTTGCCCGGACCGAGGCGACGTTGAACGAGAACGCGTTGGGCGAACCGATGAGTGGCTGCCCGAGCCGGCTGAAGATGATCCGCAACATCGCGTTGGCATCGGTCGCGGTGCCGACCGTAGAGCGGGAGTTGGCCCCCATCCGCTCCTGGTCGACGATGATCGCGGTCGTGAGCCCTTCGAGTACGTCGACTTCGGGCCGCGCCAGCGTCGACATGAAGCCCTGCACGAAGGCGCTGTAAGTCTCGTTGATCAACCGTTGCGACTCAGCCGCGATCGTGCCGAACACCAGAGAACTCTTGCCCGATCCGGAGACGCCGGTGAACACCGTCAGCCGGCGCTTCGGGATCTCGACGCTGACGTCCTTGAGGTTGTTGACGCGCGCGGCCCGCACGCGGATCACGTCCTGGCTGTCGGCAACGTGGCGCGCCGGCGACTGCGTGTCCGTCCTCGTGGCCTTCCTCATCGTGTCTTCTTCTGTTAGCGGGGCCGCTGTGTGAGCGACGAACCGGTCACCCGCTGCGGCAGCGCGTCGACCTCGAGCGTGTCGAACGCACGATAGGCCGGCCACGGGCGGATGACATCCGAGCGAAGGCGATGGACCGAAGATGTGGTGAACAAGTGCGGTTAGGCGTTCGAGGTGGCGCTCACGACGATTGCCGAGCCTGCGAGCCGCCAGCCCTCGCCGTCCCGGAACGGTTCGATCGCGTCGATGACGGAATCGATCGCCCGCTGGCGGGTGGCCCCGTCGGCACCGTCGAATGCCTCGCCCACCGGTCCGACCTCGAGGAGAGTGCGGACCTCGTCGTTGGCGTGCGCTGTCGTGATGACGCGGCTGCTGTTCACCGGGGTCACGACGATGTTGTTGAACCCGGCGTTCGCAAGGAGCGACTCGAAGCGGTCAGGGTCGGCCAGCGAGAACGGGCCAGGCTCGCCCGGTCCCGGCAGCGTGAGGTTGGCGCCGAGCACGCCGGCCGAAGCGAGCGTCGGGACGAACATCCAAGGGTTGTCCCCCACGGGACCCCACACGCAGCAGGAGAACCTGCCGCCCGGTCGCAATGAACGGGCGATGTTCGCGAACGCCCGCTCGGGTGCAGGAAAGAACATCACGCCGAAGCGCGAAAAGGCGGCGTCGAAGCTCTCCTCGATCGGACCGGCTTCGAGGTCATGAACCACGCAGCGGAGGTTCGTCGCCTCGGCCCGGCCAGCCCGTCGTCGTGCTGCGTCGATCATGGCCTCGGAGATATCCAGGGCGACCACTTCACCGGCCGGTCCCACCCGCCGCGCCAACTCGACTGCTGTGGTGCCCGGCCCGCACCCGATGTCGACGACCCGGTCTCCCGCTCGGACGCCCAGTGCGTCCATGGCCGGAACGCCGTAGTCGTCGGAGAACAAGTTGAGAGCCTCGATGCGCCGTTCCCAGGCTGCCGCTCGCTTCTCCCAGAACGCTCTCTCGTCACTCAGATCGGCGGCCATCGAAGCACGTTAGCCCTCGGCGACCCCGGAGCACGCGACCCACCTCCAACGACGCCACACCCATGAGAAGAGGACGATGTCGGGATGGTCCCAAGTCCATTGAACTCGGGGACCATCTCCTTGACAGTGCTGAAGGCTCCTTGACAGTGCTGAAGGCCGGACTCGTGCAACTTGACCAAGGTCACCGCAGTCGAGTATGGCCAAGACGGCATCCGAGCGACGCGATCATCCTCGGCGGCACCGACACCGGAAATGTCCGGCAGCGTCCTCCGCTACGGATGGTTCTACGGCCCCGGGACGAGCTACGACCCCGAAGACACCATTCCGCGCGCCATTCGCACGGGGCACGATACCGATCGTGGGCGCCGGTGCCGGGACCTATTCGTTCATCGATCTGCGTGACGCTGCGGCGGCAACGGTCAAGATTGTGGCGCACGAAGCAAGCGGAATCTACAACATCGTTGTTGATTCGCCGGCTCGATTGAGCGAATGGCTGCCGTTCGCTGCAAAGCTTCTCGATGCACCCGCACCCGGCCACATGGACGAGTCCTTGGCCCGGCAGAAGTTCGGCGACATGCGGGTTTACTACATGAATGAACAGCGCGCGCGTCGAACGCGAAGGCAAAGCGCGAATTCAATTGGCAACCGGCTTTCCCTTCATCGGTCCTGAATCAGCCCGAGGACGTTGCCATCGGGGTCGGTGACGGTGGCCACCAGGCGGCCGCCACCGACGTCGTGCGCGGGCTCCTTCACGGTGGCACCCGCGGCGGTCACCTCGGCCAGCTTCGCCTCGATGTCCGACACGTGCCAGTAGGCCACCGGTGAAGTCATGCCCTGCGGTCCGCCGCCCGGCACCAGCCCGATGTGCTGGCCCTCGGCCTCGAAGCCGACGTAGTAGGACTCGTCGGTCTGCGGCGCGACGCCGAGCAAGGCGACGTACACCGCCTTGGCCGCCGCCAGGTCGGACACGGGATGCAAGACGGTCTTGATTCCCAGGGTGGAAGAGCCGGATATTGTCACTCCTGAAGTCGTGGGGTCGGATCGACCCGTGTGTCTTGTCGAGCTTAATGACGAACGGGAAGCCCGGAAATCGACGTGCCGGGCCGGTCGGCGGGGCCGACGGTGAACCAGCGCGACCACTCGACTTCAGGGACGGATCTTGAGCCCTGGTTGCTACGATTTCTCAGGTGGATGATCGGGCCCTTCGCAACATCATGCAAATGATCGACGATGGGCGACGCGCTGACGTGGCGCGAGTTCTACGGACGACACCGGGAGTGGCGACAGCGCGAATTGAACGCAGCGCCACGAGAGAAATCTCGGAAGAATTCTTCCTTCCGGCATGTCTTCTGCAGCTCTACGCCGGCGACACCTTGCTCCACGTTGCCGCAGCCGCGTACGACGTTGTCCTGGCACGCGACCTCATCGCGGCCGGAGCTGACGTCGGCGCTCAAAACCGTCGACGCGGCCAGCCGATCCACTCGGCGGTCAACGGAAATCCCGGGTCAAGCACCTGGAACCCCCATGCCCAAACCGCAATGGTGAGCTACCTCATCGAGGCAGGCGCCGACCCCGACGCCGTCGCTGCTGGAGGAGTCACGCCGTTGCACCGAGCCGTCCGTAACCGATGTTCAGCAGCAGTCCGAGCGCTGCTTGACGCCGGTGCAGACCGGCACCGCGCAAATGACGCCGGCTCAACCGCGATCATGCTCGCCGGCTGGACGACCGGACGCGGCGGAAGCGGCTCACCCGCAGCCAAAGCGGAGCAGGCAACCATCGTTCGCATGCTCACGAGTCTGTAGAGCCCGTCGTTCGGCGCCACCGCGGCCACGGAGCGGCCCGTTACAGCCCGATTGAGTGCGCTAGTCAGACGAGTTGTCCATTACGCGGATCTCGATCCGATCCGCTTCTTGGACCGGCGGGGCCCTACAGCAATGGTTTCTCCCAGACCGAGAGGTGCGAGGTGCTCTTGCTGGTGAAGGGTTCGCGGTGCCAGTTGCCCCAGCGCTCGCGCAACTTCATCCCAGCGAGCCGTGCATGAGGTCGTATTCGGCGGGCCAGGCGTAGCGGTGCGGCGAGTCGAAGGTTGTCGCACGACCGTCGGAGATCCAGTAGCGATGCGAGATCAGAGTCTGGTTGGCGACGTCGTATTCGTCGATGCCCAGGTGACCCGCGGTGACGTCAAACGGAACGAAGGACTCGCCGGGGTGGTAGCCGACGCAGCGATGGGACGACGACCTCGATGACGAATGTCCCTCCCGGTTCGAGATGGGCGGCGGCGTTGCAAAAGCACTCGACCTGCTCGTCCTGCGTGAGCAGGTTCCCGATCGTGTTGTAGACGAGATAGACGAGCCGGAACCTGCCATCGACCCGAGTCGTGGCCATATCGCCGATCGTGACCGGGATACGTTCCGCGCCTTGCTTTGTGAGCATTTGAGCGACCATCGGTCGGGACAATTCGATGCCCGAGACATCGACGCCCATGGCACGGAGTGGGAGGGCCACCCGTCCAGTACCGATGGCGAACTCCAGCGCTCTACCGTCGCCCGCGAGTCCGGCCAGAAACTCGACAGTCGGCACCAACACCGCGTCTACGTACATCTCCGACGCGTGCTTGTCGTACAGGTCGGCAACTCGCTCGTCGAAGATTCCATTCGTCATCTGGTGAAGCTTTCCATCCGGATCGTCGCCGCTCCCCAGATTTTCGTGGTCGACGAGTTCACGACGACGGCATGGGAGTGGATGTGGTCACTGCATTCCTCGCCGGCCGGACTACGTACCCGTCCAGAGCGCGGAGACGGGCATGCTCGTGAGCCGGTCTCCGGCGGGGAGTGTCCGTTCGCCGAGATGGAGGACGACCCCGCTCACGAATCGCTCGCCGAGAGTGTCCCGGAACCATCGGAGGTGACGGAAGTCGTCGTCGTCGACGTCTCGAGCGGCCTTGACTTCGATAGCCGCGACCCGACCGTCGCGGGTCTCAAGTACCACATCGATCTCCCGCTGTGCTTTGTCGCGGTAGTGGTGCAGGTTTGGGCGTTCCATGCTCCAGGGGATGTGGCGTTGGATTTCGCCGACTACGAAGGATTCGAGCAGCGCGCCGGCTGCGGTGTTGCCCGCCCTTGCGAGTTGATCCACGCCGAGCCCGTGGAGGTGGCATGCGATACCTGAGTCGACGACGTGCAGTTTCGGTCGATGCACGACACGTCCGGTTCCGCCGGGGGTCCAGGCCGGAATGGTGTGATGAAAGAAGATCGATTCGAACAACCCGATGTAGTCCTTGACCGTATCCGCGGTGAGCCCGAGATCTGAAGAAAGTGGAGCGACCACGAGTTCGTTAGCGGTTCGTTGTGCGAGAAGGCGGAGTAGACGCGGGAGATCGACGACACGGCGAGGTGAGCGAACTTGGGCGAGGTCTCGCTGGAGCAGCGTCGTCAGGTAGTCGCTGAACCAGTCGTCGCGATCGCGTGAGGACGGGATTCTGCGTACCGCTGGAAAGCCGCCGATGGCCAGGCGCTCGAACAAGGCTTTCCGTACTACGGGCTCGGCCGGGAGCGAGCGAGCGTCGTTCGCCTCGCCGAACAGTGCGTCGATGAAGCTCGTCCGGACGGGCGCTATTTCTGCCTGTGTCAGGGGCCAGAGTTCGATGATGCGGGCCCGTCCGGCCAGCGATTCGCTGAGCGACGGTATCGTGAGGAACCGTGACGAACCGGCGAGGACGTAGCGGCCGTTTTCGAATCCGTGCCGGTCGACGTCTACTTTGATCGCGAGTACGAGTGGGTCGCCGCCACGCTGAACCTCGTCGATCATCATCGGAAACGTGGCCTCGGCGACAAGACCTCCGGGATCAGTCCGCGCAGTGCGGAGCACATCGCGATCGTCAAGGGTGATCCGAGTACCCCCGATCTGTTCGTGGAGAAGTTCGACGAGGGTGGATTTCCCCGCCTGCCGCGGACCGTTCAGAACGACCACCCGGAAAGAATCCATGGCTCGTGTCACTAGGTCGAGACTTTGTCTCGCGATGACCAGGCCGCTCATTGGGCCCAGATCTTACCGCAAAGTCGAGATTTGTCCGCTGCCAAGTCGAGGATTGTCGCTCGATAGGTGTCCGCACGTGACCGGGGGGGCCAAGACCTCCTTGAACGTCAGCGAGGTCGGTAGACCGTCGCGCGGTGGTCGATGCGGTGCACGACAACCAGGGCTTCGTCCTCGAGGATCTCGCACACCAATCGATAGGCACCGCGACGAGCCGAGAACAGCCCGGCCAGCTCCCGTTGGAGGGGTCCGCCCACGCGACGGGGGTTGTCGAGCAACGGGCCAAGCATGAACTCCACGATTGCGGCGGCTGTCTCTTCGGTGATGCGGCCCAGCTGGGGTTCGGCCGGACCGGTGACGCGGAGCCCGTACTGAGGGCCGTCTCTCATCGCTTCAGATACTTGGTCCGAAGCTCATCGCCGGTGACCACATCGCCTTCACTCGGCGAGCGACAGCGTCTCGGACATGACCTGAATTATAGTCACATATGGCAACGCCATCCGGGTCGGCTGTCCTGAGGCTTGGAGGGGGCGAGTAAGAAAGGGCGATGCGAATCTCGTGCGCGTTCCCGCCTGTCCCCGACTCGCCGCGCCACATCGAACTCGCGGAGCAGCTTGGTTACGACACTGCGTGGGTCTACGACACTCCGGCGCTGCAACTCGATGTGTGGATGACGCTCGGTCTGGCCGCGGTCAGAACGACGCGCATCAAGCTCGGACCAGGCGTACTCATCCCGTCGTTGCGACATCCCATGGTGACCGCCTCGGCGATCGCGCACCTCGTGAGCCTCGTCGGCGCGGAGCGCGTCGTGGTCGGTGCCGGCACGGGCTTCACGGGACGTCGAGCAATGGGCCAAAAGCCGTTGCGATGGGCCGACATGGCGGGCCACATCGACACGATCCAACGACTTCTCCACGGCGAGACCGTGGAGATCGACGGTCATTTGACCCGGATGCTCCATGCGCCCGGGCAGGCGCCAGCTCGTCCGATGGATGTCCGATGGGTGCTCGGCGTCAACGGACCCAAGGGACTCGAGACCGCAGCCGGCCTCGGCCTCGGTGTGTTCACGTCGCGTCCACGTGCGGAGCATTCATACGCTGGCCTACCATCGGTGACCCTTCTCGGCTTCGGCACCGTGGTGCGCGACGGCGAGACGATCGACTCGCCACGCGTCTGGGAGACGGCCGGTGCCACGGCCGCCGTCGCCTACCACGCACTCCTCGAGCAGAACGATGATCGGCTCGGGACGCTCCCCAATTCGGCGACCTTCGTGGAGCTCGTCCGTGTCATCCCAGACGACACTCGCCATCTCGTGCTCCACGAGGGGCACCTCACGGTGATGAACGACGTTGATCGACAGGTCGTCACGCCCGAAGCCGCCGCGTCGCTCACGCCGCTCACCGGCACCGTCGATCAGGTGCGGGCGCACGTCGAGAGCATGATCACCGCAGGTGTCACCGAGATCGCCTTCCAACCCGTAGGCAACGTCGAAGACGAGCTCCACACGATGGCCGAGGCGCTCGCACCGTGGATGTAGTGAGCCGAGTCCCCACGACTGTTGCCGGCGACGATGGAGGGGATCAAGGGTCGATGCCCTGGGCGAACTAAGATCGCGTTTTCGGCTGTTCCTCGCGCCTAGGAGTCGCATTGTTCTATCTGGTCTCCCAGTTCGTTCCTCTCATATTGGTCGCCCTTCTCATCGGGGTCGTCGTCGGTTGGCTCATTTGGGGCGGGGCCGACGACGAGTTCGACGACGCCGCCGACGGCGGAGATGTTTCGCAGGCTCGCGCCGAAGCGTCGAGGCTCAGTGCTCAACTCCGCAATCGTGAGGGTGAAGTCACCCAGCTTCGAACCAAACTTGACGAGCTGACAAATGTCCATGAGTTGCGTAACGGCGAACTCGACCAAGCTCGGTTTGCCCATACCTCAGCGCTCACGACGGTAAATGAGCTTCAGGGTCGGTTGGCCAGCGGCGGGGGCGGCCTTCCCAGCGAGGTTCCGGCCGAGTTCGTGGCCTTACGGAGTTCTCACGATAGGGCGCTGTCGGAGATCGAGCAGCTTCGAGCCGAGCGCTCCGGGCTTCAGGCCCGGGTGGCCGCGGGACTCGGCGGTGATCCGGGCGTTGCGCAAGACCAAGCCAACCGGATTTCCGACCTCGAGCGTTCGTTGGCTGCGGAACGCGAGTTAGGCCGCACAGAGGTGGAGCGGGCCCGAGCCCAGGTCGAGGGTGCCCGCAACGCATCCGAGCAAGCTCGAGCCCTCGCCGAGCACGCGGCCAGCGAGTTGGAGCGACTACGCAAGGAGTTCGCTCGATCGGAGGGGGAGCGGGCCGATCTGGCGAGCAAACTCTCGAATTCAGCTTCGGGTGATCAAGTGATGGCTCTACAGGAGGAGCGCGACAACGCTTTACTCGAACTCGCGACGGTGGCCGGTCGTCTTCGCGATCAGGTATCGGCTGGAGAACAGCGCAACACCGAACTGGAGCAGGCTCAGCGCGCTGCGGACGACGCCAGACGAGCGTTGGACGACACTCGACGGGCGGCCGACGAGGCGCGGGCCGTACCGCAGGCCCAGCTGGTCTCCCTCCAAAACACCCATGAACAGTTTCGAGCCGAATCAGTCCAGGCGATCGCCAACGCGAGTACGCGCGCGGCGGCGGCCGATGCGGCCAATTCTCGTCTCGCGTCTGATCTGGCGGCCCTGCGATCCAGCCAAGAGAACCACGTGTACGAGCTGCAGCGGGCTTTGTCCGACGAAAGGTTCCGTTGCGACGCGGCGCAGACTGAACTCGGCCGCCTGGCCGCCGAACTCGCCGTTCTACGGGCGACCTCGGGTTTTGCCGGAACACCGGCCTCCTTCGCGTCCTCGTACGGCGCGGCATTGTTCCCGCCCGCCGGAGCCCTTCCTCAGTCGAACCCGGGCCCGCCGCAGTACTCCCCCAATCCTCCCCCGTCGGGCTATTACGCTCCTGCGGCCCCCGCACCGTCGCCCCCAATCTCTGGTTACCCGCCCCAGGGCGCTTCGTATTCAGCGCCCACTGCGCCTCCAGCGTCGTATTACGGCCCGGTCCCGGCCGACAACCTCGAAGACCTGATCGGTATCGGACCGGTCCTGGCTCGGCGGCTCCGCGATCTCGGGGTCACGACATTTCGGCAGGTTGGCGAATGGACCGATGCCGACGTCGATCGTTTCCAAGCGTACCTTTCGGACTTTCCCGATCGCATTCGTCGCGACAACTGGGTTGGAGGGGCTCGCCAGATCTGGGAGCGGCGCTATGGGCGCCCGTGGGCTGAGAGGACTCTGGTCGACGGGACGAGGCTGTGAGCCGCTGGAGCCGACGCGACAACGATTGGGACAGCGAAGGCGAATTCGACGACGCCGAAGATGGCCCAGACGCACCCGTCGAGACCGAAGGTCCGGAAGAAGCAAAGCCCCCGAGGGTCGACCCGTGGTGGGTGCGAGATGATGACGAACCACCCAATGATCTGGGTGATCCAGCCCGGACTTTCGACGCCGATCAGCCCGACCAGAAGAGCCCGCCCGAATTCCACGAGTTCGAGTTTGTCGAGCCGACCGCTAGGTCTCAGCGCCGTGTCGTTGCTGGTGTCCTCGCTGTGGTCGCGCTCGTCCTCTTAGGTCTGGTTGGCGTCTTGTCGAAGCGATCGTCGATCGAACGCGACCTTCGCACCCATGTGGAGGCCAACTACGACCAGGCCGGGCTGGGTGGTCTCAAGGTCACCGCGAACGGTCGCGACCTCACGGCTGCGGGCGTGGTTGGTTCGGAGGACGAACTGAAGCGGGCGCAGGATCTGGCGCGCGCGGTCCGTGGGGTTCGTCGTATCACCCTTCGAGTGACGGTTCAATCGACGGTCGCCAAGGTGCCGGCTTCGGTACCGGTTACCACCGTTGGGGCCGAAACGGCTCCCACCACGACGGTCGTCGCCATCAGTCTCCCCGACCTGTCGCTCATCGTCGAAGGCAAAAAGCTCACGGTGATCGGATCGACGCCGAACGCCGAAGCCCGCAACGCGTTCTTGACGAGCGTGTCGAGCGACACTTCGTTCGGGCCGAAGAACGTCAAGTCCAGCGATCTGGTGACGGTCGAAGGCAGCAAAGGGGCGCTCCAAACGTGGCAGCGCCTGGGCTTGCTCACGGCTGGCGTGCCCCAAGCCAAGATCACCAACTTGGCGATCACTATCGTTGATGACGTGATGACGCTCGCCGGCGTGGTCGACGATCCGACCATCCATGACCGGTTGTTGAACGCAGCCCAACAAGTGGCCGGAGACCCGTCTCACGTCATCGACCAGACGTCGGGGGCCAGTCGCACGACGACAACATCGGTAACCGCGGCTTCGATTGCCGCCGTCCCCACCACGGTAGCTGTCGCGCCTTCAGAACCGGTGGCCTCGCCGGCGACGACTGCCTCCACTCCGGTGGCACCCGTAGGGCCGGCTCCCGCCTCCGTCACTGCGGCTCCGGCCACTCCCCGGGTCACAACGGCGGCCCGCGCCCCACGGTCGGCGCGAACCGCGGCGAGAACCGCAGTCAGGACCCGTCGCTCCTCGGCCGCTAGCGCCACCGCGACCAGGAGGGCCGCGGCGAGTACCGGCGCCGCTCGGGCGGCCGTGGCGCCGGCAAAGGTGGCAAGGGTGGCCACGACGAAGCCTTCGGGGGTTGGCGGCGCGGGTGTAGTCAAGGCCGCCGGCAAGGCTGGCGCCGCGACTGGCGGTGACGGCTTTGTCGCGGCCGGGAGCGCCGATGTAACAGATACGACGTTGGTGGAGGAGCCGCCGGTCGCGATACCCGACGCGGAGGCCGATGCCCCGTCAGTGTCGACCCGTGATCAAGTTCGGGCCGCGATTGCCGGAGCCAGCGTCGACTTCGGCGAGGGATCAGCCGATCTCACCGATAGCAGCAAAGCTGTCGTGGGCCGCATCGCCAAGGTGCTCGCCGATTCGACGGTACGAGTAGAAGTGCGGGCGTACACCGACGACCGGGGTGACGAGCAGGTCAACCGGGCCCTCACTCAGCGCCGGGCCAACGTTGTGCGTGCGGAGCTGATCGCCCAGGGCGTGGACGGCTCACGGGTGAGTGCCAGCGGGCTCGGCGCGGCCAGCCCCGTGGCCAGCGATGATACTCCCGCCGGCCGCCGCGCCAACCGCCGGGTCGTGTTCGCGCTCTTCGGGTCTTAGCCCATTCCCTTCCCAACCGAGTCGCTTCGCAGCCGAATGGATCGCCGTTCGCCGGAGTGCACGCGCCTTGTTCGTTCGGTGACGTTGGCCGCGCTCGGCCTTGTGGTGATCGCCTCGGTGACCCGTAACTACAGTCTTGTGCGACTGGCGGCGGGAGTAATCGCGTTGTACGGCGCCGGCGAATTGGCGGCGGCCGCCGGGGCTCTGGCGAAACTGGTATGGGCCGCGCCGGGGGCGGTGCTCGTCGCCGCCAACATCACCGTGGCGGTCCACCAGCGGTGGGCCCCGCCGGTCATCGTGATTATGATCCTGGCCGGCTCGGTGCTGTGTGTCGATTGCGAGCTCCGCAGCGACGGTCGGGGCACTACGGCCGTGCTGGTGTTGTTGGCGATCGGTGGTGTTTACGCTTGTGTACCCGAAACGGGACACATCGGGGCGTTGGCGGTCGGGGCCGGAGCGTGGTTGGTAAGTGAACTCCTGACCGGTGAGCGGGCCGGTCCGGGTGTGATGTTGGCCGCCGTCGGCGTCATGATGTGGGCCGTCGTGTACGGCGGCACCTATCGCGACAGCGCGTTGGTCGGCGGACTGGCGTCGTTGGGACTGCTGTTGGTCGAGCCCGTCGCGCGTCGATTGCCAGGCCCGCCCCGCGGGTTGGTGGCCGAACGGTGGGGCCGATCATTGGCCATGATCCTCCTGCACGGGTCGTATGCCCTCTTGGTCAGCCGTACGGCCGGGCTGGCGCCCTCATTGGCCCGCGCGTTGCTGCTGGCCGGGCCCTGTGTTCTGGCTTTGGTGCTCGTCAGCCGGTTGGTGCTCGGACCGATCGCCCCGGACTCGTCGGCCTCGACCGGTACTGCGAATTCGAGATGGTTGTGACGAGCGGCTCGCGAACCAGGGGGCCGGTGATGCCGAGGCGGGGCGGTGATGGCGGCGTTCACCGACGGCATCGCGTTAGCGAAGTAGCCTCTCGGGGCGCGCCGAGGAAGGCGCGAACCGAATTGGAGAGGCACGACACGTGGGCCTAGGCGACTACATCGAACTATTGCGGCGGCGTTGGCTGATCGTGGTCCTAACCGCTCTCGCCGCGGCGTTGGCCGCTTTCCTCTCCACTCCGGCCAAGCCGCCGATAGTCGAACGCTCGTACCGAGCAACGAACACGCTGGTGATCAACGATCCCAACGCCGGAGGTTCGCAACAAATAGGTACCGTGAGCTTCGCCCAGCTCCCGCTATTCACGAAAACGGGTGAGGTTCCCGCCCGGACGGCCAAGTTTGTCGGCTTCACCGGTCCGCCGGCGGTGCTGGCGGGCCGCATTCAAGCCGAGATCGACCCGAGTACTGGAACGTTCAAGATATCGGTCGTCGACAAAGCCGACAAGCAAGCGGTGATCATCGCTGATGCTTTCGCCGACCAGCTGGTGGCCTATCTCGCCGAGCGACAAGATGTCGTCAGAACTCAGCGTCAGTCGCGTACCCAAGCGAAGCTCGATCAGTTGCGGCGCCAGATCTCCGACAAAGAAAAGGCAATCGGGGCCGGTCCCGATCAAGCCGTCCTCGCGTCGGAACGAGATGCTCTCGCCCGCTTGTATTCCTCGACCTACGAAAGCCTTCAAGGTCTCTCCGACGCCGCCAATTCAACGCTCCAATTGACGACGCTCGAGCGCGCCCAGCCCGTCCCTATTGACGCTGGCGGCTTTAAGGCGCCCGCTTCCCGAGCCGCCCGAATCCCGATTGCCATCGTGATCGGCACACTCTTGGGGCTCGGGTTGGCCGTGCTGCTGGAACGCCTGGACAACAAGATCCGCGATCGCCGTCGCGCCGAGCAAGTGTTTGGCGTGCCCGTCATCGCCGAGATTCCGTCGTTCACGCGCAAGGAGCGAGACCAGCTCATCCACGTGCGTCCCCATGTCGACACCCGACTGGCCGAGGCTTATCGGACGCTGCGCACGTCGGTGGCCCTGCTCTTCGAGGATGCCGGCCGTCAGTTAGGGACGATTGTCGTGACCTCATCGGTGGCTGCAGAGGGCAAGTCGACCATTGCCGCAAATCTCGCGCTCGCCTTCGCCGAGGGTGGTCGACGAGTGGTTCTCGTCAACGCCGACTTTCGTCGTCCTCGTTTGGGCCGTGATTTCACACCGGAGCTTGAGCGCGTGGCACCCCGAAACCCCTTTTCTTCGTTGAGTCGCCTCCCTGCTGAAGCGATTGTCGAACGCACCGCTTTTCCCCGTCTCCGGTTGCTCGACCTGAGCCGCTATCGATCGGTGCCGTCAGGAACACTGGTTCGAGCGACGATGCGAATCTTGCATCGTCTCGACAACATTGATGTTGTCGTTGTCGACACAGCTCCTCTAGCTGTCACCGGCGAGGCTTTGGAATTCGCGTCCGACGCGCAGGTTGTGTTGCACGTCGCCCGGTTGGGCGAGACCTCAGCGGCGGCGGGCCGGCGGGCCGCTGAATTGCTGCAGTTGAGCGCGGAGGACGCCACCAACGCGCTCGTTCTGAACGACGCTCGGACGGGAAACTCGCTCTTCGGTCACGACTACTACGGGTACCGCATGAAATCGTCGGACGCCTCTCCGTGGACGCGGCGAGCGTCGCGGTTGCGTAGCCGACGTCGGCGCGATGACCGGTTCGACGACCCTGACGAACTCGGTACCGACGAACCTGAAGAACTCGGTACCGACGCAGTCGCGTCCGAAGCACCGGCGTCCGAAGCACCGGCGCCCGACGCACTCGCTCCTGACGAATTGGCTCCCGACGCGCTGACGCCTGCCGAATTCGATCCAACCGAGTTCGAACCTGACGAATTGGACCGGGACGAATTCGAAAGACCAACGGCATCCGGGCTCACAGCCGAAGTACAAGGATGAGACGGCTTTCTTCGTGGGCCATCCCTGGTGTCATTGGCTTTGGGGTGGTCGCCACTTTCGCCATTATGACGGCGCTGCTCAAGGTGCTCGATCACTCAAGCTACGACATCGGGGGAGCGCTTCTGGTCGCTCCGGTGCTCGTGGCAATCAGTGTTCCGTTCGTGACCTGGGCGGCAAAAGAAGACTTGGCTTTTCGGTCGATGTTGTATACCTCGTTGGGCGTGAAAGCGCTGTTCACTGTCGTGCGGTACATAGTGATCTTCAATGTCTACGGCGGCAACGCCGACGCCTCCCGGTACCACGAAGTGGGCGCCGGCCTCGTGTCAAAATGGCGACACGGCTCGATCTCGTTTGGCGGCGTGCTCCCGGTCGCTCGAGGGACCGCGTTTATCGAGCGCCTCACGGCAACGGTGTATTCCGTCATCGGCCCGTCCAAATTCGGTGGCTTCTTGGTTTTCTCGTGGTTCTCGTGGATGGGGCTCGTACTGTTCGCGAAGGCCATGGATGTGGGTTATCCGGGCGCCGATCGTCGACGGTACCAACTCGGGGTCCTGTTCTTGCCGTCGTTGTTATTCTGGCCTTCCAGCCTGGGCAAAGAGGCGTGGATGGTATTCATGCTGGGTCTCGGTTCCTACGGAGTGGCCCGGTTGTTGAACCACCGGATCGGGGGCGCGACGATAACCGCGGTCGGCCTGGTGGGAGCCGGCGCAGTCCGATCCCACGTGAGCGTGGTGGTCGTAGCCGCGCTTGCCGGTGCGTTCATCATTCGATCGCGCCGTGGTGATGACGCTGTGTTTGGGAGCGTTCTCAATGTTCTCGGCATGGTCGGAATCGTTGTCGTGCTGAGCTTTGCTGTTTCGCGAGCCGGAAGTGAGCTCGGAGGCGAGAGCCAAAATCAGGTCGGATCGATTCTCAACAGAACTTCGGCCCAGACCTTGGAGGGTGGCTCAACTTTCGAATCGGTGCGCGCTAATTCGCCTGCGCAATATCCGTTGGCTTTGTTTACCGTGCTGTTTCGGCCGACGTTGTTAGAAGTCCGAAATGCCACGCAGCTGCAAGCGGCGGCCGAAACGGCGCTCTTAGCGATTATCGCGTGCCGTTCGTGGCGTCGTCTCGTTCGACTTCCTCGAGTGATGCTGTCCAACAGTTATTTGTTGTTCGCGACGCTTTACGTGGCTATTTTTTGCTTCGCTTGGTCGTCGATCGGTAACTTCGGCATCCTTGCGCGGCAGCGCACACAAGTTCTCCCGTTCCTCTTGTTGCTGTTTGCGGTGCCGAAGCAGCCGGAGCAATTGGAGCAACGGCATGAATCGCCGCGTCCGACGATACGGCCCGTGCCCCGGCCGTCGAGCAGCCCTCAGTCGGCGATAGCGCGCCCTTCTCGCTTGTGAGCGATGGCCGTCCGCGGCGGCGGAATCGATTGACTGACCGGGAAGCGCGCTACGTCATGGTGATTGGCGCCGCATCGGCGGGATTGTCATTTTCCGCGCATTGTTCTCCGACCGGAGTCGCTCGTCTCGATGCGGGATGGACGGCGCTGTTTGCCGGTCTCGTGGCCTGGGCCGCGGCTACTTCGCCGTGGTGGGCGTTGGGGCTGGGTTCAGCCACGCTGGTGGCCGCAGGCCCGACTCCGGGTTGGACGGTCCTTGCGGCCATCGCCACGGTTGTCGCGATGGCCATCGGGGCCCGAGGCCGTGGCTTTGCGGTGGTCCGAGCCCTGCTTGGGGCGTTCCTCGGGCAAGAGGCGATTCGCCTCCAACTGCATCCCTTCGGGCGGAGCTCGTTGGTCGCAGGCGGTGTAAGCGTCCTGCTCGTCGTCACGGGCGTATCGCGGCGCAGCGGTCCCGTTCGGCGCCGGTGCTGGATAGGAGCGGCGGGCTTCGCCGCCGCCGTAGTTCTTGCCGGGGCGGGGCTCGCCGGTGCCGCTGGGCTCGCCGCCCGACCGTTGATCACGTCCGAGCGCTCCATCCAGAGCGGCCTCCGAGCGATGCGAAATGGTGACCCGGGGCAGGCTGCAAGCGACCTTCAGGCGGCCGCCCGAGCGCTTGGGCGGGCCGATTCATGGCTGAGTTCCCCGTTGGCCGGCCCGGCCCACCTGTTTCCGGTCATGAGTCAGCACGCTCGACTGCTGCGCCACGTCACCGCCAGCGCTCATACTGGCGCGGCGACGATCGCCCAGTCCGTGTTGGCCATGAACCCAGCCGCGATCCGTGTGAGGCAGGGCTCCGTCGATGTCGACTCCATCGGTCTTCTCGAGCGGCCGTTACGAGACAGTCGTGATGCGGTGGCGGGCGTCGAGCAGTCCCTCGTGTCGTCCCAGTCGCCCTGGATCGTCGCACCGCTGAGGGATCGGTTCTCCTTGCTCGGGCGACAAGCGACGTACGCGCGGCGCCAAGGCGACACTGCCATCCGCGTGGTTCGCCTGGCGGCATCCATGCTCGGCCATGACGGGCCAAGGACGTACTTCGTCGCCTTCATCTCGCCCGCCGAAGCCCGCGGACTGGGTGGATTCTTGGGCAACTTTGCCGAAGTCGTGGCGGTCGACGGGGCGGTTTCGGTGACCCGCTTCGGGCGCACGATCGACCTCATCGCCGGGGGCGACCCTCACACTGCGCGGCCAGTGGCCGGACCGGCGGACTACCTCGCCCGCTACGGTCGGTTCGGAGCCACCACGAAAGCCGGCGCGGCTGATCCTGAGTTCTGGGACAACGTCACCATGTCGCCCGACCTACCCAGCGTTGCGGAAGTGATCGCGCACCTGTACCCGAAGAGTGGGGGAACGAAGATCGACGGCGTCATCACGATCGACCCCGAGGGTCTCCGAGCGTTGCTCGCCATTACCGGGCCGGTGAAGGCGCAAGGGTCGGGATTGACGCTCGACCGTACCAACGTCGTCTCGTTCCTCCTACGCGACCAATACCTACAGTTTCCGAACGACGACCCGGCGCGCAAGGATGCGCTGGCCGATGTCGCGGCGACGGCGATGTCGGCGCTGCTGACGGGAGCCGCCCCGAATCCGGAGCAGCTGGCGGGCGCCCTCGGCCCGGCCCTGCGCGACGGCCACATCCAGATCTGGTCGTTGGCCGCTCGCGACCAGGCCGACCTTCGGGCCCTCGGCGTCTCGGGTGAGCTGCCGCGGCCCCGCGGCGACGGCTTTGCCGTCACGATTTCGAACGGAGCCCCCAACAAGATCGACGCCTACCTGACCAAAGCCACGCGCTACGAAGCCGTCGTCGATCCCGTTTCCGGAGCCGTCGAGGCCAAAATCACCGTGACATTGACCAACGCGATCCCAGGCACCGCGCTTCCGCCGGTGGTCGTCGGAAATGTCGTCGGGGCGCCGTCGGGGACGAGCATTTCCTACGTCACCGTGTTCAGCCCCCTTCAGTTGGTGGCGGCACGCGTCGATGGTGTCGATGTGCCCTGGGTGCCCGAAGTCGAACGCGGATGGAAGACGTACTCGCGGTTTGTTCGAATCGCACCGCACGCCGCGGTGACGATCGAGATGACGCTGCGGGGGCGAATCGACGTTTCCAGAGGGTATTGGCTTCAGCTGCGCCCTCAACCCGGGGCAATGGCCGAGGGAGTCAGCATTGACGTACGCACGAGGAACGGTTCGGCGGTGCTGCTGCGTCGGCAACGCCTGGATAACAGCATCCGACTCCGAGGTCGTCTATCATGACGAGGAACGATCGAAAGGATATCTCCGTGACCAAGACAATGTTGATGTTGATGACGATCGGGGCGTGCTTTTTCGCGGGCGGTCCCGTCTCGGCGCAGGTCTATCCGCCGGCATCGTTTCCGGCGGTCAGCGTGCTCGCCACCGTAGCGGTGGTAACCACTGTTCCGGCGTCGACCCTTCCTGCAGCCACCCTTCCCGCCACCACCATACCGGCTACGACCGCGGCACCCGCGGTCGCCCCCGCATCGACCGCGTTGGCGCCACCAACGACCGCCGCTGCGGGCAACGTCGGCGGCGTCGGCCAGGGCCGCCCAAGCGGTCAGGTCGGTTCGACCACTACCGGTCGTCCAGTCGCCTTTACGGGGGCAAACACGAGCTATCACTTTCAGATCGCCTTGGCCCTTATTCTGGGCGGGTTCCTGCTGGTGGTGGCGACCAAGCGGCGGCGCCAGAACCAGCAGTTCGCGTAAAGCCGTTTCCCGGTCGCAACCCGATCGGACGCTACCGCCCCGTTTGGGGTTGAGCGGTTATCAGCTCACCGCACCCTTCTCCTGGGTGCGAGTCGATCGCCCCGGCCTCCTCGAGGTGGCGCAACAGCGAACTGACGTCGTCCTTCACGGTCTCGATGCTGGTGTTGAAACGCTCAGCCAGCTGTTCGGACAGTGCGGCGAGCGTTATCGGTCCTTCGAGTAGAGCCCAGACGGCGGGTCCGGTCCCGGCCAGGGTCAAAGGCTCGCCCCCGTCGGCGCCGAACACGATGACCGAATCGAGCGATCGTCGCCACAGGACGTCATTGCGGCGCTGCCACGTCGGGGCCATCAGCGCCACCGCTGCCAGGCCCGGCGCGCGAGACCGCCCGCTGGAAGATCGCGGGCTTCTCGGTAGGCGGCGTCGGGGGCGATGATCGCCCGAACGTAGGCGGCCCGGTCGCGGAGTCCGGGCATGGCCAAGACCGAGAGGGCCTGGCTCGTGTAACCGCGGGCCTTTCCTCGGTAGGAGCGCAGCACGGTTCGTTCGAACGGGCTGGCGCGGTAAGCCCGGGCCCAGACCGCCAGTTCGTGATCGACGGCCGTGCCCAGAGCGGTGGTCGCTTCGTTCAGAGCGTAAGCCACGACGGCGCGGCCGCGCCATGACGTGGCCAGTGCGACGACTCGGAGGCTGTCGACGGTGCCGGCGCGTAAAAGTTCGACGATGTCGCGTCTCGGAGCCCAACGCGGCGGCCAGTCGCCGAGCGCAGCCGCGTAGCAGGCATGAATGAGCTGGGCTTCGGGCGAGAGCGCGAACAGGCGCCGACCGCCCAGTTCGAAGGGTTGGGGGTCGCCCCAAAGTTCGTCGAGAGCGATCCACAATCCGAAGGGCCCATCAACTAGGGTGCGGTGGAGGTCGAGTTCGAGCCGGCCGATACGGATCGTGATCTCCCGACCGAATCGGGTGTCAAAGCCGGCTCGCAGCTCGGGCCAGGCCCGGGTGCCGCCGAGCCGCTCAGCCAGCACCAACGCGGCACGGGCGAAGTCCTGGCTGCGAATGAGGATGTCGGCGTCGCCGAAGACCCGCCTGCTCGGGTCGGGGTACACGAGGTGGGCCAGGGCCACGCCCTTCAGGATCCGGTGCTCGATGCCGATACTGTCAAGGATGGCCACTGTGGCGAGCACCGAGCGTTCGACCCGCAGGGCGTGGGCCAACCACGCCGAGACCCGTTCCTCGACCTGGTCGCGCTGTCTCGCGGTTACGGGCAGAGCGCCGGTCCGCACTGCCTCACCAACCAGGCCAAGGAGCCGATGATGCTCGCAGTCGCCCAACAGTTCGTCGAACTCCCGATCGGCGACTGCGCCGAACTGCGAGTGGCCATCCGCGAAAAAAGCGGCGATCGAAAGGGCATTGACCGCGCTCCTCGGGGGGTCGATCATGTCGGAAAGATACCTGGCGCATGTGCATCCACCGGGTCACGCCCCTCGTCGGCTATACTTAATTGATGAGCGTGGTCGAAGATATGACGGAATCGAACCCGCCCGACCGCGGGCTCGCTCGCAGGGACTTCATTCGCAAGGCGGCGGTCGCCGGCGCCATCGGGTGGACCGCGCCCCTCGTGCTCCAGAGCCTAACCTCGCCTGCTTCGGCAGCGTCGCTGTCGGGTTGCTACCGCCTGTTGCTGGCTCAAGACAGTACCTGCACCGTGCTGGCCTATGTCGTGAGTGGGACATGTGAGCCGAGCTATGGAGCTTGTGGGACCCCGCCCAACGGAACCGGCTCGCTGGCGACTTATGGGATTATGTCTAGTCATCCATGTACGCAAACCGGTCAAACGTACGTTTTCAATATCACTACAGGCTCTTGCATATTTGTGTCGGGCGGAGGCATCACGACCGACACCATTCCACTCTGTAACACCGGCGTCCTTACCAACCTCAACAAGACTATAACGCTGCCGAATCCCGGTACGGGAAAAAAATATTCTGAGATCCGCCTCGTCGTCACGTGCTGACGGGCGCGTGACCTCGATCTGATCCCATGCCACGTCGAGGAAGGATCCCCGACTTCCTCTTGCGCCGCAACGGGTATGCGGCGAGGCTTGTCGCGAAGATGGTACTTGACGTCGGCCTGTGGGCCTTTTGCCTGACTGCGGCCGTCTGGTTGCGCTTCGACTTCTCGATTCCTACGCCCTACAACGCTCTCGCGTCGGTCATTGCCGTGGCCGCGGGTTGCCAGATCGTGGTTGGACTGCTGAGTCGCCTGTATATGGGGCGGGCTCCGTACGGGAGCTTCGACGAGGTGTCGTCTCTCGTCGTCACGGTGCTCGTCGCCGCCGTCGTGCTCGTGGCGTTCGACCGCACGGTCGTCAATCGTCAACTGGTGCCTTTGAGTACGCCCATCATCGGCTCGGTCTTCATGGTCGCGGCGGCTTCGACCGCTCGCTACGTGTTGCGCCTCGTTCGTGATTTTTCGGCGCGACAGCCGCCCACCCACGAGGTTTCCCGCATCCTGGTCTTCGGCGCCGGCGACGGCGGAGTACAGGCCGTCACAGCCATGCGGCGCGACCCAATGCATCGGTACAATCCGGTCGGACTCCTTGACGACGATCTGAGAATGCGGCACCGCCGCATTAGCAATGTGGCCGTGCTCGGTGACCGGTCAGCATTGGGACGGATCGCTGACCGGACCGGTGCCGACACGTTGCTGATTGCCATACCCAGTGCTACGAGCGAGTTGGTGGCCGAGATCGTGGGTCTGGTGGCCGAGCAGGCCCCGCATCTGAAGATCAACGTCTTGCCCAGCCTGCCCGAGCTGATCGGCGGTTCGATCGATGTCAACGATATCCGTGAACTCTCCGACGATGACATTATCGGGCGCCGCCAGGTCGAAATAGACGGTGAGATCGTGGCCGCTTCGGTCCGCGGTCGCCGTGTGCTTGTAACCGGCGCGGGAGGAAGTATCGGCAGTGAACTTTGCCGCCAGATTCACCGTTACTCGCCGGCTGCCTTGATCATGGTTGATCGCGATGAATCGGCGCTGCATGGCGTCCAACTCTCGATCGAGGGTCGGGCGCTGCTTGACTCTGAGGATTTGGTGTTGCTCGACATACGCGAGGCCGAGGTCGTCGAGAAGATCTTCGCCGAGCACAAGCCTCACATCGTGTTCCACGCGGCGGCCCTGAAGCACCTATCCCTGCTTGAACGCCACCCGGCGGAGGCTGTCAAAACGAACATTTGGGGCACTTTGAACGTGCTCGACGCAGCCCTGCGCCATGGTGTCGATCGATTCGTCAACATGTCCACCGACAAAGCGGCCAACCCGGTGAGCGTGCTCGGCTACTGCAAACGCATCACGGAGCGGTTGACCGCCAACGTGGGTTACGCCTCGCATGGCAAATACTTGAGTGTCCGGTTCGGCAATGTGCTCGGCAGCCGGGGCAGCGTCTTAGGAGTCTTTCAGTCCCAGATTGCCGCCGGGGGGCCCGTCACCGTGACCGACCCTGATGTCACCCGGTACTTCATGACCGTAGCGGAAGCCGTCCGACTGGTGATATTGGCCGGCGCCATCGGAGAAAGCGGCAATGTGATGGTGCTCGATATGGGCACTCCGGTCAAGGTCCGCGAGGTCGCGCAACGCCTCATCGCCCAATCGGGCCAAGACATCCGGATCGTGTACACCGGCTTGCGGCCAGGCGAGAAACTCGATGAAGAGCTGTTCGGAGCGGGCGAGACGGCGCTTCCGACCCGCCATCCACGACTCAGCCTTACGGGCGTACCACGACTCGATCCGGCCCGGGTCGCCGATATCGACGTCGGCCAACGGGTCGACAAGCTGGTCGCCGCACTACGCGACCTGACGCGCTCGGAGTAGCTAAACGCACGGTTTTGGCCTCCGAGAAGTGCTTGCAGTCGATTTCGCAACCGAATTAGCACACAAATAGTTCCGAATGCTCATTCACTTTCCGTTTCGGCACGGTTACCGTGGGTACCCCCGAGGACGACTCATCCGAGTCGAAGGAGTTGACGGAGGCACGCCATGTCGAAAACAGGTTTCACGCCAGGGTCTGGCGACACAAGGGTGAAGTTCTGGGCCGTGGTCGCAGCCGTCGGCCTGATCGCCACGTTCGCGCTGACCGGGCACCGCTCTGCGGCGGTGGCTCTCGGCGTGAGTTCGTTCGAGATCGACGGCGACGCGACGGCCTCCGGTGGCACCGATTGGAACACTCCACCCCCCAATCTGGTGTTGACCAACGACGCCAACTATGACGGGAGTGGCAATTTCGTCGGGGGGGCCTGCTTCAAGAACCAAAGCCCCGACGACATCCACCAGAACAACGACAAGATTGATGATGTGCCGCCCGCCGCGGCGCTGATAATCGCTGGCTCCTTACCCGCCAAAGACGACTTGTGTCAGGTGTTCACGGCCCACGAGACCATCGGCGCCGAAACCTACCTCTACTTGGGCTGGACCCGGCTCAAGGGCAACGGGTCGTCGACAGTCTATTTCGAGCTGAACCAGGCCGCCGGCACCAGCGGCGCCATCACGGCGCGCACCGTCGGTGATCGCCTTATCGGCTTCTACTTCCAGGGCACCTCCTTCCAATTCCTTACAACTTCGACGTGGCAGGCCAACAACACCTGGACGAATCCCGTGGCCATACCCGCGGCCAGCGCCGAAGGAGCCGTGTCGGCTGACGGGCTGTTCGGTGAAGCCGCGCTGAAACTCTCCGCCATCCTGCCCGCGGCGACGGCGCCGGCAAGCTGCGTTACGTTCCAATCCGGCACCGCCCTCACCCAAACGGGCAACGTCCTTTCATCGTTTCATAGCTCGACCCTGCAAGATCATGTGGGAGCCTGGCCGCTCGGGCTATCGAATTGCGGATCGATCACGATCGTGAAGACGACCCTCGGTGGAAACGGAACCTTCTCGTACACGGTCACCTGCCCCGGTGTGTCGGCCTCTCCCTCCATCACCACTGTGGGCGGAACGGGCACAGTGGTGATCCCGAACATTCCGCTCGGATCGCAGTGCACCGTGACCGAAGCAACCGTGGCTGGGTTCGTGCAGATCGCCCCGCCCCTCCCCGGTGGTCGTACGGTCACGACGGGCCAGACGGCAACGTTCACCAACGCCAAGCCGTCGATCTCCGTGGCCAAATCGGCCTCGCCGACCTCGCTGCAAGTGGGTCAGACGGTGACTTATACCTTTGATGTCACCAACACGGGCGCGGTGGCTCTCACCCTCACGGCCGCGGGAGTGGTCGACCCGAAATGCGACGCGGCCCCAACCGGCCCTGCGTTCATCAACGGCAACGCCGACGCCTCCTTCGACCCGGCGGAAGTATGGCGATTCACGTGCACCCGAGTGATTCAGGCCAATGATCCCGACCCGTTGCCCAATACGGTGACCGTCACCGCCAAAGATCCCTTGAATCGTGATGTGACCGCCACCGCCAACGCTCTGGTCGACATCGTGAAGCCCGGTATTCACATCACCAAATCCGCCAATCCCACAACCGGACACGTGGGTGACACGATCGTCTATACCTATACCGTCACCAACACCGGTCAGGTCAACATCACCAACGTGGCCGTGACCGACGACAAGTGTTCACCCGTCGTGCTCAACGCCGGGGCCAGCGTGGGGGCGGCCGACAACATCTTGAACGGTTCGCCCGACTCTTGGGTTTACAACTGCTCACGGGTGCTGCTGGCCGGCGATCCCGACGTTCTCATCAACACCGCGACGGTGACCGGCAAGGACCCGACGGGTGCGACGGTGACCGACAAAGCCACGGCCACAGTGACGATCGTTCGCCCTGCGATCAACCTCACCAAGACCGCTAACGTCGCCACGGTATTGGTAGGCGCCACGATTACCTACACCATGCACGTTCAAGCCACCGGCAATGTGTCCTTGATCAACGTTTCGGTCTCCGACCCGGTGTGCGACCCCGGAACCCTCACCGGACCGACATTCCTTGTCGGCAACAACGATGCCATCCTCGAACTCGGCGAGCTGTGGTCGTACACGTGCACACACATAGCGACGGCCGGCGACGCCCCATCACTGACGAATACGGCCACCGCATCAGGAACCGACCCGCTCGGCCTGGTCGTCACCGACACGGGCTCGGCGACCGTCAGCGTGATCGTTCCGCCCCCGACGGGAGGAGGAACGACTACGACTACTTCGACCACAACCACGACGGTGCCGGGCGCCACGACCACCACTCTCGCACCTACGACCACGACGACGACGGTTAATCCTCCGTCGGTCTTGGCCACGACGACGACTGTCGCAGCCGCAGCTCCTCCCTTAGTCGTGGTCACGACCACAACGCCACAAAACAGCAGCGCCTTGATCGTGGCAACTCTGCCTACCGTCCCGCCGCTGCCTACCGTCCCGGTGGTAACGACTCTGCCGCCCGCGCCCCCGGCGCCCACCACCGCCGCAACGCCATCGATTTCGACGACGACCACCTCAGCTCCGGCCCCGTTGACCGCCGCGGTCGCCGGTGTCGAATTGACCAAGGTGCCCGATGCGCAACTGCCCTACACGGGCGCCCGACACGCCGCTCTGCTCGTGTCAATCGCCCTGGTCTTCATCGGGGCCGGAGGCATCCTGCTGGGGTTCAGGAAGCGCTTGCGGATTTCGTGACCTACTGAACCGGTGTTCACGCTGCGCTACAATTCCTGGGGCTAAGGGAAATGAAATCAACCATTGCGGAAAGGACTACACATGGCGGACCTCGATAGAACCTTGACTCGCCGAGAGGCGATTAAGAAGACAGCCATCGTGGTTGGCGCGACAGCTTTCGTCGCCCCCGTTGTCCAGGGTATCTTCTCCGCCCCCGCAATGGCCCAGACTGTCTGCAACGGGAACACCAATAGTCGAGCACGGTCGGTCACGTTTTCACCCGCCATCTCATTGAATTCTAACTGCGGAGGCACGTCGCTCGAAGGTCGTTACAATGGGCAGAACATTAACTTCACCATTACCGGTACTCCTTCTATTTCGTCGACGGTTGTCGTCGGAGCCAGTGGCACGAGCAACGAAGACAAAAATGCTTCTTGGTACTCGATCTGCGTCACGGGTTACGTGTGTTCAGCGGTTTGGACTGTCTCGAATTGCGTACATGCGATTCTTCAGTCCGTCCCGCCCGTCGGCGTCACAACCTGCGGGCCTGGGGCACCGGCGCTCAGTCTTCCATATTGCAGCGGACGATGTCAGGATAGCCCAAACTCGCGCATCGACCTTATAAGCGTATCCTGCTGCCCCGTGTGAGTCTTTGCAGTCTATCAACCTCCACCAGGTGGGCGAGACGCTTTGCGGGTCTCTTCCCGGAATTTCGGTTCACGCCGCAGCGTGTGTCTTGGGCGACGGACGCGGCGTGCTTATCCCCGCTAATACGCACTCCGGTAAGAGCACGCTTGTTGCGTCGATGTTGGCGCGTTGGGGGGCTCGATTCATCGCCGACGACCGAATCTGGCTGAACGACGGTGTGGCCTCAGGGTTCGGCGCCCCGATTGCAGTACGAGCGGGGAGCCCCTTTTGGGCCCATGCGCAAGCCCTCTGGCCAAATGATGACAGTGAGCGGCTCCTCCTGCGGCCGGTCGATCTCGGTGCCCCTGCGTGGGTGCGAGAAGGAACAATTGATAGGCTCGTATTTCCGAAGTTTGAGCACGACGCGCGCGGTCTCAAGCGGCTCGGTGCCCCGGAGGCTTTTTGCCTCATGGTCGGTTCGCTATTTCGAAAATGCTCACCCACCGAGCTCTTGGCGCTGGCGACCCTGGCCACCGGATGCCCAGCCGTCTCCATCACCTACGGCGATGTCGACACCTCATTACAATTGTTAGGCCAGTTCCTCCAATCACCGGAAGCAGAGCCAGCCGAACCTGTGCCCGAACTCCTCGATCCGCTCGAGCTCCAAGAAGGCGAATTTGCCAGCAATATCGAGGGCATCCGCTTCGGCCCACACGTCGTGGTGTGGAATGGCGCCATGGGCCAACTCGTCTCGCTCGGCTCGTGGTCAGGCGGGCCGCTGCCCGATGGCGCGGCTCACGACCAGCTTCGTGAACTCGGCTTTCTTGTGAGCCGGGGGGTGGCCAATGCCGGATCACCTAATCGCGTCTGAACCGCGGTTCGTCGCCGCCCCCCACGCCCTGCTGGAATGCGAAGGGTTTCGCATCGGCTGGCCGTACGGCGGTTACCCGGCCGCTCTCGACGCCGCCGCGGCCACGCTTCTCGACTGCTTCTCAGACCCGCTCTCACCGACGGAATTAGCCGAAGATCTGATCATCGCGATCGGCCTCGACTCCGACGAGGCGCATCGGTCAGTGGGCCTCTTTGCCGCCGGAATGGTCGCTACGGGCCATTTGCTTCCCGAAGGCTTGTCGCCCATGCCGACTTCGCTGTTGTCCTATCCGCCGGCAGCCTCGCCCTGACTGCTGGGCAAGATCCGCTTCGGTGAAGCGGACTCGTTCAGTGTGCGTATCGGGTCGGTTCCCCTTCGAGTCGTCAGTGAGACGAGCGCCCTTCGGGCCCGGATCAGGCGTGACCTCGGCCACTGCGTCGGCGACGATGCCTCGCCCCAAGGGTTGTTCCTCGGGCGTCCGAACTCCGAAACCTCGGTAGGCAACGCGGCTTGGGTTCTATTCGAATCGGGAGACATCGTGTTACGTCGGTCGCGTCACGAAGCCGAGGTGGAGCAAGCGGCGTGCTTCCACCTCCGGGCCCTCGAAGCGGCCGTGACGAGTGCGTTTCTCCCTCTGCGGCTGCGCACAATTGTGCTCCCCGACGGCGACGTCGTGTTGGCCGAGCCCGGGCCCCTCCATGACCTTGCCGGCCATGATCGTCGCCTCGCCCGGCGCGGCTGCGTGGTCTTGCCAACGACGGTTGTGCTCATCGACCCCGACGAGGGCCAACTCCTCTTGCCCGAGCAGGTGATCGATGCATCGATCCCGATCGGCCGCCGTCGTATTCGTGCCATCCTGCTGCGCGACGGGGAGGACGACGTGCTCCCCGCCGCGGCCAGCCGTCTGGCGGTCGCTCGCACCGTCGTCCGGGACCCGAATCGCGATCTCGACACGACCCTGCGCCAGATCGATACGCTGGCCCGCCATCATGGGGAGTGCATCGAACTCGTGACGCCTGAGGCGATGATCGAGCGCGTCCAAGGCTTAGGTTTCGCTCCTGCTCGGTGACGGTGTTCGCTTCACCGAGCGAACTGTTCGGCCTCGTGCGGGCCCACGCCGCAACTTGGCCTCGGGAGCGGCTCGAGCAGCACGGTTTCGGTCTGGCCTTCGGCGAGTCGAGCGATACCCATCCGGCCAGGATGGTACAAGCCCGCAAGGTGCTGGCTGGCGAGTCGGTTCTGAGCAGTCTCGGCGCTCGCTCGTCGGGCCCCCTCGTTTTGATGAAGGGCCTCGAGGTGGCCCAGCTCTATCCGTCACCGGCGCAGCGTCCGTTTCGAGATCTCGATCTCCTCCTGACCGATGCGCCACCGATCTGGGCGAGCCTGGTCGCACAGGGTTATCTCCCCACCGATCAACCTCTCGGACTCCGGTTCCATCACTTGCCGGCGCTCGACCATCCTCGGGGCCTCATCGGACTCGATCTCCATACCCGGCCGAATGTTCCCGGCTGGGCCGCGCTCGACGCTGACCGGTTGTTGGCGACCGCGGAGCCGTCGCGCACGGGCATTTCCGGCATCCAACGGCCGAGGGACGATCTGCACGCGTTGCTTCTGGCGCTACACGGCTGGATCGGCGGATTTACGCGGATGCGTGATCTGTTCGACGCGCTCCTTCTAGCCTCGGTGAGCGAGGTGCCGGTCGAAGAGACGGCCTCGGCTCTTGGTCTGGCCCGATTCTGGCGCTGGACCGTCCGGTTCGCGGAATCGCAGCTTCTCGGGCGATCATCGGGCGGTACGGCACTGGCGATGCGAATCGTGGTTCCTCAACCCCATGCATGGGCGGCCGAGAAACGGGCACGGATTCTGGCGCCCTATCTCGTGGCCAACCCCATTCGCATCACTAAGGGACATCTCTCGGACTATGCGATTGTGCTCCAAGAGCGTCGGACGCGTCGGCGCGCTGGGCCGCCCACGGCAGCCGGATAAGGGAATTGTTCTTCTCCAGATCGGCGATGAACCCTCGAACCGCCTCCGTCGCCTCGGACTCGTTCATCGCGTACTTGGTTCGCAGGTACTCGACCATTTGTCCTTCTCGCCACGCAGACGCCCCGAGCACGAGCCAGAGATCCGCAGCCGTGGGATCGAGTTCGGCAAACGTCCCGGCGGCGGGGTTGAAAACGACTAGTTCGTCGTCGACCCGCATCCAACGCACAGATTCGGGAACGCGCCACGTTCGACTCATCTGACCCCTTCGCTGATTCTTAGCCCTCGAACTCCGTGCGCCACTTTTCGAGAGTCGCCGCCAACTCTTCGTCGGACAGCTCGTCGGGCACTTTGGCCGCCGGTCGAGTCGTCGAGGCGTCAGCCTGCTTGGTGGGAGCGCCTTCAACGTCGGCGCGAGCCCCCTCGGGTTCTGAGTCTTGGGGTACCGAAGCCGGCGGCAGTGAGGCCGAGGCGCCTGACCGGCGTTCGTGTTGGCGCTCCCAATCGGCGAGGCGTTGATTAAGCTCTTTGGTCCTCTCGATGTCGGCGTTCTGGCGTTCTTTCGACGCCAACCCAGAAGCTTCGCTCTCCGACAGGCCACCTTCGATGACGCGGAGGTTGGCTCCTCGCTTGGCGCCAACTCCGCCGCCGGCGCTGCGGCCCCGCGGTCGCCCGAGCCAGATCCACAACCCCAGGCCGAACCCAGGAACCAGCATTACCAAGTACCAAAGCGATTTGGTCCCGCCTCGCAATGAGCTGTGAGGAGTGGCCCACACGTCGACCAGACCGAGGAGCGCGACGAGTAGAAGGCCCAGTCCGCCTCCGTTCCAGAGCGTGTAGAAAGGCATCGCGTTCGAGCCTACCCTTGGCGCCCCGTGAAGCTTTCCTTCGCCCTCTCCGGAGCGCTGCCCACCGACGTCGGGGTGGCCCGCACCGGCACCGTCCAGCTGCCGCGCCGGTCGTTTCGTACACCTGTATTCATGCCCGTCGGCACTCGCGGCGTGGTGCGTTCGCTGTCGGCCGAAGACGTCGAGGCGCTCGGGGCCGAGATCATCCTCGCCAACACGTATCACCTCATGCTGCGCCCGGGGGCCGACCTCGTGGCCGAAATGGGAGGGTTGAACAGGTTTTCGGGGTGGCGCGGTGGACTCCTGACCGACTCGGGCGGTTTCCAAGTGTTCTCACTTAATCCCAAAGTCGACGATGACGGGGTGACGTTTCGTTCGGTCTATGACGGCTCGTCGCACCGTTTCACCCCCGAACGAGCCGTCGACGTGCAAGACCAACTGGGCGCCGACATCGCCATGGTGCTCGATGTGTGTCCGCCGTTGCCGTCTCCGGCCTCGGTCGTACGTTTGGCGGTCGAGCGCAGTGCCGATTGGGCGGCGCGGGCCAAAGTCGCGCATCGTCGCGAAGATCAGTGCCAATTCGGGATTGTCCAGGGCGGGGTCGATGTGATGCTTCGGGCCGAGTCGGCGCAGCGGACTGTCGAAATCGGCTTCGACGGCTACGCCATCGGCGGGCTTTCGGTCGGAGAGTCCCGTGATGAGATGCTGCCCTCGCTGTCGGCGGCCGTGGCCCACCTGCCCCAGGATCGGCCCCGATACCTCATGGGAGTGGGCGACCCGATCAACCTGATCGAGGCCGTGGCCCGCGGGGTTGACATGTTCGATTGCGTCCTTCCCACCCGCCTGGCCCGCCACGGCACGATCCTCAGCTCGCAGGGGCGCATCCAGATCCGCAACGCCCAATTCGCCCGCTCGGACGAGCCTCTCGACGGGCAGTGCCCGTGCAGTACTTGCGCTCGTCACAGCCGGGGCTACCTCCGTCACTTGCAAACGGTGGGCGAACTGACCGCCGCGAGGCTGTTGACCATTCACAACCTGACCTATCTGCTGGGGCTGATGGAGCGCATTCGCACCTCCATCGGAGACGGCACATTCGAGTCCGTTCGAGCCGATGTATGGGCGACCTGGGGACGGGCGACTAACCTCTCGTAAGCCCACCGTCGCGCTCCGCGCACGGGCCTCGCCCACCTCACACCGGGAACCGCATGCAACAGCTTCTCCTGCCCGTAATGCTCGGGCTTCTCTACTTCTTCATGATCCGCCCCCAACAGAGGCGGGCTCGTGAGCAACGCTCCCTCATCTCGCGCACGAGCAACGGTGATCGGGTCGTCCTGACGAGCGGAATCTACGGCTTGGTGCTCGACACCAACGGCGATGTGCTGAAGATCGGAACCAGCCCCGACACCTACGTCTACGTATCGCGCGCCGCGATCGGGCGACGCGTCGATCCGAGCGACGAACTCAGCCCGCCGAACTTCATGTTGGCCAGCGAAGAAGACATCGCGGCCATCCCCGCGGCCGAAGCAGAATCGAGCGCGACGGCCGTAGCCACCGCGGCCGAGTTGCCGATGGGGCCGGCGGCGACTAGCGATCCCAAGTCAGGGCCGGCAAAATGAGGCGCCGAGGGCTGGTCGTGCCCCTCGTCGGAGTGGTGTTGGCTGCGCTGCTCGGAACCGTGGCAACGCTGCTGGCGGGGTGGCGACCAGGCTTGGCTCTCGATCTCCAGGGCGGGGCGTCGGTGGTGTTAAAGCCCACGCAGGCCAAGGTGGATTCGGGCAGCCTCGATCAGGCCAAGCGCATCATCGCCAATCGTGTGAATGCCCTCGGGGTGGCCGAGGCCGAGGTAGTGCGTCAAGGCGATGCCATCATCGTGTCGTTGCCCGGCGTGAAAGACCAGAAGCGGGCGTTGAGCCTGGTCGGAGCTACGGCTGAGCTGACCTTCAGGCCGGTACTCAGCGATTTACCGGCCAACGAGAATACGCCTATCGCCCCGGCTGCGCCTAATGTATCGACCTCGATCGTCACCGTGGGAGGGTCATCAACCACAGTATTGGCCTCGGTTCCCCCTTCATCGTCGGCCGCCCCGTCTCGGGGTCCGACGACAGTGGGCGCGCCGGCGGCCACGACCGCCCCGATCGGCGCGGTCCCGGCGACGACCGCTGCGCCCGCGGTTGCCGACCCGTCCAATGAGGTCGTTTTCGACGGGGGCGCCGGCTTCGGTCGAAGCGGCGTCAAGTTGGCGGCCCTCACCCCCGGTTCGACGACGCCGGTTGCGCCATCGAAGCCCTTGCGGGCCGCTTCGACGATGCCATCGGCTCTGTATACGATACCATCGGGTCCGTCTACGACACCAGTGGGTCCGTCAACGACACCAGTGGGTCCGTCAACGACGAGCGTCAACGCCGACACCGGGCCCACGACCACCGTGAAGTTGCTGCC